>JAKSPU010000113.1 GCA_024404505.1 Clostridia bacterium | reverse complement strand
TCTCAAGGACTTCTTTCAAGAAGTCCTTGAGCGGGGCGTGGGGCAGAGCCCCGCATACGCGTCCCGGGGCGTGGGGCAGAGCCCCGCATACGCGTCCCGAGGCGTGGGGCAGAGCCCCGCACGTTCCCCTGATATTACTTGAGTTCCCGTTTTTTCAACGCCAGAACGTCGAGGAGGTATGCGCCGACGAGAACGGCGGCGGCGATGACGCCGAGGATGATCAGACCGCTCCACTCCGCGGAGAGATTGTACGAGCTGATACCGCCGAGCAGCGTATACTTTTCGACGGCGAAATCCTCAACGTCGAGTCCGAAAATGACCGCGAGATCGATCAGCTGATAGACCGAGGACGCAAGGAGAGGGTACACACCGCCGAGGATCATGAAAAGGATCGTCTTACCGGTGGCGTCGCTCAGCGCCTTAAGGAGCGTGATAAAGGCCAAGACCTCAATGAAGGAGATCACCAGCCAGACGAAAAACTTTCCGGCGTTTCCGAATTCGGGATTGTCATAGCCGAGAACGGCCAGAATGAAGAACAGGATCACCGTGACCAGCATGAGACAGCCCGTATAGAAAGCGGAGGTCAGAAGATCGGCACCCGCATGGTCGTACTTGTTCGTCTCGTACCCGACAAGATTCTTGGCGTATCCGGTGGATACCTCGGTGAAGAAGAACAGCAGCGTGGCCATGACAGCACCCAGCGGCACGGAGCCGAGCATCATCGTGTTCCGGGTGATCCCCCAGACGTTGGTGCCGGCCGGCTCCATCCCGGGCGGATTGTTGACAAAGTCGGAAATGTCCGACAGCGCGGACGTAATCAGCCAGTCGATCCCGAAGAAGAGAAGCGAAAGACCAAGCGATACGATCGCCATGGCATACACGATCCGGGTCGACTTCATCCGGAACAGGTTCATTTTCAGAATATTACGCATGTCTGGCACCTCCCACGATGCTGAAGAAGAATTCCTCAAGCGTCTGCCCGCACAGGAAGATCTCGGATACCGGAACGCCGGCTTCCGTCAAAGCACGCACAATCAGCGGGGTTTCCTCCGTCCGCTCGTAGATATCCACGGTCCTCTCGTCGATGATCACAGCCTCGGTGAAGCCGAGACCGGACAGCACGCGCAAAGCGTCCTCCGGAGCAGGGGTGCGCAGCGTCACACGGCTGCTGCATTCGCGCTCCATGTCCTCGCGGCTGAACTCACGCAAAAGATGCCCCTTGTCGATGATGCCGACCGTCGTGACCAGCTTGGACATCTCCTCCAGAATGTGGCTGGAGATCAGGATCGTCATGCCGCGCTCGCGGTTGAGCCTCTGCAGCATCTCACGCACCTCGGCAATGCCCTGCGGGTCAAGACCGTTGATCGGCTCGTCCAGCACGAGCAGCTCCGGCTCTCCGACCAGCGCCAGCGCGATGCCGAGCCGCTGCTTCATGCCGAGGGAATAGTTCCCGGCCTTCTTGAATTCCGCGTCCGCAAGCCCGACCGTTTCAAGCAGACCGTGGATGTACGCCGCGTCGTACGGGATGCCGGCGCAGATGCACTTCAGCCGCAGATTGTCATGGCCCGTCATGCCGTTCTGAAGTCCGGGCGCCTCGATCAGCGAGCCGACCTTCGCAAGACTGCCGGATGAGGCCGCCTCCTCAAACGACTTGCCCATCAGCGTGACCTGACCGTTCGTCGGGCGGATCAGACCGCCCACCATCTTGAGGATCGTGGTCTTGCCCGCGCCGTTGCGCCCGATCAAACCGTAGATATCGCCCTTTTTGACGTGAAGCGACACGTCCCTGACGGCCCAGTTCAGGTCGGTCCCGCGGCCGAACGCACGGGAAAGACCGGCCGTTGTCAGTATGTTGTCCATATTACGATGTTTGCCTCCCTATATCAGAATACGGCGGCCAGCTGTGCGGCCAGCACCTCGTCTGTCCAATCGGACACCTTCGCCGGGTCGGCGGGATAGGCCGCGTACAGACCGCTCACGAGATCGCGGCCGGTCTTGTCACACCCGGCTGCGAAGTAGTCGTCCGGCTTTTCCGGCAGACCGAACCACGAGCGCGTCTCGTCGCACACGATCGCGCCGTGCTTGTATACGCCCCAGACCCATACCGGCGACGGCCACAACCGGATCGATTCGTCCGTTCCGATCGCCAGATAGAACTCCTTTGAGCAGCCGTGCTGCCCGTGGTGCGCGAGCTGAACGTACTCCGACCGCAGCGCGTCCGCACCCCAGGTCCGCAGCAGCCGGTCCCCGCTGTCCACGTAGGCGTCCCCGAGGAACAGGATGCTGTGCCCGCCGCAGCGCATCCGCAGCACGGTGGAGGTGCTGTTGACACAGAAGTCGGACGGATCCCACGTCTGCAATACGTCAAAGCTGCAATCGTCGACCGTGATCGTCAGCCCGCGGCGGATCGCCTCCGGCGTGATGACGGCCCCGTTGACGGCGTCGTACGAGAAGCCGTCCAGCCCGTTTACGCGGGCGTAATTGTCCATGCCGCGGCGCAGGGCGTCAATCTCGGCGTAGGACGGGTCGGTCGGGGCGCTGCGGACGTCAAAGCCGTTCCCGAAAGGCGGGAAGTTGAAGTACAGATGGTTGATCCGATAGTTGGATGCGGGCGTGTACGCCTCCAGCATCTTGGCCAGCTCGTAGATGTGATCGGTGTGCGCGTGGGACAGAAACCACGCCTCGACCTCGAAATAGTCGTCCTGTCCGAGCCCCAGCACGGCGCGGATGGCAGAGGGCAGATAGACGGGCGCCTGCTTGCCGTGTCCGTCGATGCCTCCGTCGATCACGATCACCCTGTCCGACGACGTGCGGATGACATAGCACTCCATCAGGCTCAGTCTCTCGGGCATGATCTGGTAGACCTTTGTCTGTGACATGATATACCGCCTTTCGTATGTTTTTCTCTTATCATTATATCATAATCCCGGCCGGAAATCAATACTTTTCCCTTATGATTTTGAGCCTGACGTCTTGATTCCCGGCGGACTTTGTGTTATAATCATGGAAACAGATGAAAGCGGCCGTGCGCCGCTGCCAAGGAGCCTTTTCATGAAACTGAAACCTGTTACCCGGGAATCCGTCCGGGCCTTCATCCCGCGATTCCTTTTCTGTATCCTCGGCAATTTCCTGATCGGATTCGGTGTCGGCATGACCAAGCTGGCCGCGTTCGGCATCGATCCCTACAACGGCTCGTGCTTCGCCGTGTCGTCGTTCTTCGGCATCGCGTACACGCTGTATACGCCGCTGTTCAACCTGTTCCTGTTCATCTTTGAGATCCTGTTCGGGCGAAAGTACATCGGCGTCGGCACCTTCATCAACTGGTTCCTCGTGTGCTACGCCGTGTCCTTCACGCTGTTTCTGTTTGACGGACTTGCCCCGACCGTCTCCGCGAGCTTCGGTCTCCGCGTCGTGTTCCTCGCGGCCGGGCTGCTCATCTGCTGCCTCGGCATTGCGATATATCAGCTCTGTGACGCGGGCATCGCGCCGTTCGACGTCCTGCCGATCATGGTGTGCGACCGGCTCCCGAAGCTGCCGTTCTTCTGGTCGCGGATGTTCTTTGACGGGCTGTGCGTGGCGTTGATCTTCATCTTCCATGGCAGCTTCGGTGACGAGATCGGCATCGGTACGCTGATCACGGCGTTCTGCCTCGGGCCCGTGATACATTTCTTTACTTTCCTGATAGAAAGGTTCATTCTGAAAAGGCCGCGGACCGGGAATCCGGCTTGATTTGATCACATCTTCCTGCGGGGAGGGAAAAACAGCGTTCTGCCGCCGGAGGCCCGGCGTTTCCGCATCGCCGGAGGGTCTGCTGAACTCTTTTCCCCCACCCCCCTGACCCCCCGCCCGGCGGGCGGGGGACGACGACCTTACGCCCTGCGGCGATGCCCTGCCGCCTGCGGGCGGCCCTTCTCCTTGCATCCTCATCCCGAGGCACCGCGCCTGCGGGCGGTAATCCTCGCGCTACGCGCTCGGGGGCCCACCCCTACCCCCTCCCGTGCGCGGGAGGGGGAGATTTTTTCTTTCTCAGCAAGGAGAAGGGCCGCCCGTGGGCGGCCCTTCTCCTTGCATCCTCATCCCGGAGGTACCGCGCCTGCGGGCGCGGGGATGCGTGTCACGCCCCCGCGTTCTCGTTGGCTTTGTACGGATCGGGCAGATGCCATCTGCCCGATCCCGAGCGGGGTAAGGGGCCCCCGCGTAGGCGTTTCAAAAAAGGCGGGCGCCCATGACGGCACCCACCGATCTCGTTCGGCATAAACCGAACCTTTGTTTATTCATTGCCCATAAAGTTCTTGGGATTCCTAAGGACTTCTTTCAAGAAGTCCTTAGGCGGGTGCAGGGCAGAGCCCTGCATCGCATCCTTGGGGCGTGGGGCAGAGCCCCGGCGTTCTCGGGGAACAGGGCAGAGCCCCGCAACGCGTCCCGGAAAAAGCAGAGGGCCCCAAGAAAAACATGAAAAAAGCCGGGAACTCTTGACATACGGGGCGCGGGAAGGTATAATGGAGACAGCATCCACACTTTCATTCAGAGAGAGAGGTACGCTGTATGAAGCAGCATGAAATGTTTGCCGGTGCCAAGTGGGTCTGCGCGGGGGAATACACGCAGATCAACCCCGATATCCCCGATCCTGCGGGGCTTCCGCACTTTCCGATCCTGCGCGGTCATTTTACCGCGGAAGGCGTGAAGAAGGCGACCCTGCGCGTGCTGGGACTCGGATTCTTCCATTGCTATATCAACGGCCGCGAGGTCACAAAGGACCAGTTCCTGCCGCTCTCCACGGACTTTGAGCCCCGCCGGAACTGCCCCTCGGGCGAGGTCGTCACCGACCACCGCATCTACGTCCCCGAGTATGACGTCACGGAGCTCGTCCGTGACGGAGAGAACGTCATCGCCGTCTGGTTCGGCGGCGGATGGTACACCTTCGGGCGCGAGGGATACGGGTATCCTAAGGCGATCTACCGCCTGATGCTCGAGGACGAGAGCGGAAAGGTGACAGACGTCTGCTCCTCCCTCGCCGACCGCATCGGTCCGAGCCCGGTCAAGACCTATAATTTCGCCAACTTCAACTCCTTTGAGTCCCGCGACGATAACGGCTTCGACTACGCAGCCTTCGGCGCGGACTTTGACGACAGCACGTGGCCGTTCGCAAAAACTGCCGCCGTCCCCGAGACGCGTTACTATATCACCGACTGCCCGCCCGACCGCACCGAGCGCGTCCTGCCGGTCACGGTCATCAGGGACGAGGGAACGGCGAAGACCTACGACTGCGGGATCAACGTGTCCGGTTACCCCGTCCTGCATACCTGCGGCAAGCCGGGTGACGTGGTCACCGTCCGCTTCTCCGAGGAGCGGAACGAGGACGGATCCCTTTCCGAGCCGTATACCTACGGCTCGTACTTCCGGTACGTCTGCGACGGAACCGAGCGAACGATCACACCCATGTTCCAGTGGTTCGCCTTCCGCTACCTGCGCGTGGAGGGACCCGCAAGCGCGTCCGGCGTCAGCGTCGTCCGCGCGGACGTCCCCGTGACCTCGACCTTCAAGAGCGACAGCGACCTGTTGAACTGGTTCTATGAGACCTATATCAACACGCAGAAGAACAATATGCACGCCGGCATCCCGTCCGACTGCCCGCACATCGAGCGCCGCGGCTACACCGGTGACGGCGAGCTTACCTGCCACGCGGCGATGGACATCCTTGGCGCGCAGGCCTTCTACCGCAAGTGGATCGACGATATCTCCGATTGTCAGGATACCATGACCGGACACGTCCAGTACACCGCCCCCTACCTGCAGAGCGGCGGCGGACCCGGCGCGTGGGGATGCGCGATCGTGGAGGTCCCCTACCTGTATTGGAAGCACTACGGCGACGCCGAGCCGATGACCCGGATGTACAGGCAGATGCTCCGGTACTTCGACTACCTCGAGGAGCATTCCCTGAACGATCTCGTCGTGTCCGACAAGCCCGGTGAGTGGTGCCTCGGCGATTGGTGCGCGCCGGAGGCCGTCGCGCTGCCCGCGCCGTTCGTCAACAATTACTACTACGTCAAGTCTCTCCTGCGGGCGAAGGAGATCGCCGCCGTCATCGGCAGGCAGAAGGATATCCCCGCCTTTGACGAGAAGATCCGCGTCCGCAAGGAGGCGATGACAGCTGCCTACTTCAACACGTGGGACGGCAACTTCATCGGCGGTCTGCAGGGCGCGAACGCCTTCGCCGTGGACATCGGCATCGGAGACGCGCGGACGTATGCCAACATGGTCAACTACTACAAGCGCATCGGTCACTTCGATACCGGCATCTGCGGCACCGACCTCGTGACGCGCGTGCTGTTCGAGCACGGCGACGCCGAGCTGGCGGTCGCCCTGCTGACCTCGACCCATCCCGTGTCCTTCGACGGTATGAGGCGTGCCGGCGCGACCACGATCTGGGAGAACTGGCCGGGCGCGGTCTGGGAGCGGTCCCACGACCACCCGATGTTCGGCTCCCCCGCGGCTTACCTGTTCGATTACCTGCTCGGCATCACGCAGAAGCCGGGTACGGTGGCGTACCGCGAGCTGATCATCAGGCCCATGCCCGTGAAGGCGCTGGACCGCGTCAGCGGCAGCCGCACGCTCCCGGGCGGTGTGGTCAGCGCCGCCTACGAGCGGCATGACGGGCAGATCGAAGCCCGCGTCACGATTCCCGAGGGCGTGTCCGCGGTGTTTGAGTACGCCGGGACGGTCACGCCGCTTTCGACCGGCGAGAACGTGCTCACGCTGACCGAGTGACCGGACGGAGACTGACATGGAAATGAGCAAGAAACCGAATATCCTGTTCATCAGCTGCGACCAGCTCCGCTGGGACTGCCTGGGCTTCAATGACCGGTATCCCGTCCGGACGCCGAATCTTGACTTGTTCGCTTCGGAAAGCACGTGCTTCGATCAGGCGTACACGCCGCTGCCGACCTGCAGTCCCGCGCGGCAGGCGCTCTTATGCGGGCAGCGCCCGGAGCGTTTCGGCGCGCTGTGGAACTACGATCAGGGAATCCCGGTCGGGCATATCGCCGACGATGCCTATTCGTGGGCAAGGTCGCTGACCGATGCCGGCTACCGGAACAGTTGGGTCGGCGCGTGGCACGTCCATCCGACGCTGACGCCGCTTGATTACGGCTATCAGGAGTTTATTTCCTCGGGCGACTTGGCTTCGTATCAGCGTAAGGCCCATCCGGAGCTGTCCTTCCGCAAGGGCTTCTTCGGGGAGGTCAGCCCGTACCCGGTCGAGGACAGCCCCACGCACCGGTGCGCGGCCGAGGTCATCCGCATCATTGACGAGAGCGGGGAGGGGCCGTGGCACGTCCAGATGAACTTCAGCGAGCCGCATCTGCCGTGCCGTCCCTCGGAGCCGTTCGCGTCGATGTACGGCAGCGGCGATGTGCCGGAGTGGGCGTCGTTCAACGATCCCTTTGAGGGGAAGCCGTACATCCACAGGCAGATGCTGCTGAGCTGGGAGACGGACAAGCTGACGTGGGATGACTTCAGGGAGACGGTCCGTCTCTACTACGCGTGGATCACGCAGATCGACGACGCCGTCGGGCGGGTGCTGCGGCATCTTGAGGAGCGCGGACTTGCAGAGGACACGGTTGTCATATTCACCGCTGACCACGGCGATATGTGCGGGGACCGGCACATGATGGACAAGCATTACGTCATGTACGACGAGGTGACGCACGTGCCGCTGGTCGTCCGGTATCCGCGTCTCGGCAACGCGGGCAGGCGCTGCCCGGCGATGGTGACGAATATGCTGGATATCGTTCCCACGATCCTTGAGCTTGCGGGCTGCACGGTCCCGTCCGGACTTGACGGCATCAGTCTTATGCCGTATCTGACCGGGGAGCGGGTGGACAGTCTCCGCCGCTATGCGCTCGTGACCTACAACGGTCAGCAGTTCGGTCTGTTCACGCAGCGCATGATCCGCGACGACAACTGGAAGTACGTCTGGAATCCCTGCGACACCGACGAGCTGTACGATATGCGGAACGACCCGCACGAGCTGCACAATCTCTCTGCCGACCCCGCCTATGCCGACGTGCTGGCCGGTCTTCGCCGCGACCTTTTGCGTGAGCTGACCGCCGTTGACGACTACACGATCAAAAGCGGCTGGCTGCGGGATCAGCTGGCAAAAAATCGTAAGGTGTAGGGGAGCACCGGGAACCGGACGTCGCTGCATTGCCGGGTACTCCGTAAAAGTTTCTGCCCCCACCCCCCTGACCCCCCGCCCGGCGGGCGGGGGGGAATATCTTATTTGATAGCAGGGAGAAGGGAGCGGCTGCGCCGCTCCCTTCTCCCTGCACCCTCATCCTGCGGGAACGCGGGAGACGAGACACGATTTTTCGCGCCACGTTCCCCATCTCAGGAAAGAGGGGACCTTCTCCTTGCTTACATAATAAAGATTCCCCCCGCCCGTGGGGCGGGGGGTCAGGGGGGTGGGGGAAAAGGTTCAGCAGAACTTCCGGCGATGCGGAAACGCCCGGTTTCCGGCGGCAGTGCGCCGGCTTTTCTGTTTAGGGCGTCTCTAAATATTCAGCGTGCGGGGAGCGGCGAGAAGATTTTTCGTC
>JAKSPU010000112.1 GCA_024404505.1 Clostridia bacterium | reverse complement strand
AGCTTCTCGTTCTCGCCGCCCTGCTTGTTGGTCAGGTTCTCGATGCGCTCCATGCAGGGGGTCTCGATCTGCGTGAAGCCGAAGGATGTATAGATGTATTTGAGCTTATTCAGAAGGTACTCGCGGATCTCCATTTCTGCGGGGAGGATATCGCGCATACCCTTGACGGTTTCCTTGATGAACATGATGGTGGTTTTCCTTTCTCGGGAATTTTATATAACTTTTATATTATACCATAAATCTCCGGCTTTGTAAAGGGGTTGAGAAAAATTGCCCGTTTTTTTGAATGAATCCTGAAGCGGCTTGCTCAATATCTTCCGAAATCATGCGCCGCCTGATACATGGCGATCACGTTCTCGGTCGGTGTGTTGTCCTGAATGGCGTGCGTCGGTGCGAAATGGTAGCCGCGGACGGGCATCATGACGTCCAGCGTGTCGCGGCAGACCTTCGTCACGTCGTCGGCAGTGCCGAACGCGAGCGGTCCGGCGGTCGAGATACAGCCGCGGAAGCACAGACGGCCTCCGAAATGCGACGCCAGATACGAAGGACTCATGTTCACCGCCTCCGGCTGCAGCGTGTCCACGCCGCGGATGCCCATTTCTATGAAGTCCTCGTAAAACCACGAGCTGGACCCGCAGGAATGGACCAGCACGGGAAGACCGTAGCTTGAAGCCAGGTCCACGAACTGCTTGTGGATGGGCTTTATCCGCTCGCGGTACAGGTCAAGGCCAAGCATCGGCGCGATCTGCGTGCCGAGGTCCTCGCCGAGCCACATGAAATCGATGTATCCGCGGCATTTGTCGAGCAGACGCTCCATCATGCGCAGCTGGAAGTCCGCGCGGCGGCGTATGAAGCGCATCGGCGCGTCCTCGCCCGTGTAGAGGTGGCACAGCACGTCCTCCATGCCCATCAGACGCCCGTTGGAATTGATGATGTCCGGCACGCCCGGGTTTCCGACGTACAGCGCGTATCCGCTGCCGACCGCTTTGGCCTGTTCCAGCGCGACGTCGTAGTCAAAGTTGTCCGGGTCCGGGACGGGAAACGCGTCGAACAGCTCGTCCTCCGCGTCCTTGAGCGGGAAATCGCAGTAATCCCAATAGCCGCCCGTCTCATGCTCGACCCAGCGCATGATCGCGCCCTCGAGCTGGTCCACGATGCGGTCCTTCGGGACCTCGTGCAGCTGCGGGCCGACGTAAGGCGCGCCGATCGGTCGGTAGTCCACCCCGAGCGCCTGCCATAAGCCCTCCCAATCGTCCGGGCGCAGTCCCAGCGCAGCGCACAGGCGCGCGTGGATGCCGCCGTTGGCCTCGTAGCCGATGGTCACCCGGTCGGTCTTCTCAAAGTTGAAGGTGCGCAGAACGCGCTCCTTGGCGGTCATGGTTTCGGGACACTTACGGATATTCATACCGGTACCTCCCGTGTATATCTTTTTTATACCTTCATTGTACCACACCGACGCGCGAAAATCAAGTCGTCCGCTTCGTTTCTTTGAAAAAAAGCATCGGGGCCGTATTGAAAAAAAGCCGGAGACGTGATATAATGGATACGGTTGATCCTACTATTTTGCAGAAAGGACGTTTGCCATGCTGAAAATACAGAACGCTGCCCGATCCTTTATCTTTGATCCCGAAATGCGCGCCGTCACGTCGCTCACACTTGACGGACGGGAATACATACACGCGCCCGTCCCCGTGTTCGAGCTTGCTCTGCTCAACAAAGCCGGGGACCGTGTGCGTCTGACAGCCGCTGACGCCGCGACGGTCACAGAGACGCCGGACGGAGCCGTCTTCTCCGATTTTCCTCTCGATATCAACGTCACCTTCCGCGTGACCGGCACCTTCCCGCTGTCCTTCACGCTTTCGGTCGACAACCGCACCGACCGGCTGATCGAGTGGGCCGACTGCCCGCGCATGGTCCTGCCGGCACTCCGGCAGAACGGCGGCGAGGGAACGCTGCTGTTCCCCTACAACGAGGGTATGCTGATCGATGACATTGACCTCAAGGAACACAGCGCTTCCCCGTATATGGACCCCGTTTACCCGTCCTTTGCGCGGTACTGCGTCTTCCCGAATATGATGTGCTCTCAGTTTGACTGCTGGCTCGGCGACGGCATGGGCATCTATCTCGGTATGCACGACCCCGTCCGCGGCATCAAGCAGATCGACGTGCGCCCGTACGAGGGCGGTATCCTGACGGTCGAAAAAACCTTCTGCGGCGGGGATTACGGCAAGGGATATTCCCGTGCGTTCCCCGTGGTCGTGGACTTCTTCCGGGGCGGTTGGGAGGCCGGCGCGGAGATCTACCGCGGCTGGTTTGAGCACAATCTGCCCGCAGGCGTGACCAAGACCGCCGACGCGCCCGCGGACCGTCTGCCCGCGTGGTACAAGGACTCGCCGCTCGTGGTCACCTACTGCGTCCGCGGCATCCACGATATGGACATCATGGAGCCGAACGCGCTGTTCCCTTACGACAGCGTTCTGCCGTACATCGACGAGATCGCCGAACGAACGGGCTGCCGCATCATGACCCTCTTGATGCACTGGGAGGGTACGGCCCCGTGGGCGCCCCCCTACGTTTGGCCGCCCTACGGCGGCGTTGAGATGTTCAACGGCTTCCGCGACGCGCTGCACAAGCGCGGACACCTGCTCGGCGTCTACTGCTCCGGCTTCGGCTACACGCGGCAGAGCAACCTTCTGCCCTTCAACCTGATCGACGAATTCGAGCGCGAAGGGCTGGTCGACGCCATGACCGCGGGCGAGGACGGAAAGGTCACGCTGTGCCGCACCTGCACGGGTCAGCGCAGCGGCTACGATATCTGCGTCGCCAACGCCAAGGCCAAGCGCGTGCTGGACCGCGCCTACGCGCCTCTGTTCGCCGCCGGCATCGACTACGCCCAGATCCTTGACCAGAATCACGGCGGCGGTCAGTACCTGTGCTACGCGAAGAATCACGATCACGCGCCCTGCCCCGGCGATTGGATGACGACCGAGATGCAGGCGCTGCTGTCCGGCTGGAATCGGGCTGCCGGGACGATGCTGCTCGGCTGCGAGTCCGCGGCCTCGGAGGCATACATCGGCAACCTTCGCTTCAGCGACAACCGCTTTGAGCTGAACTGGGCGTTCGGCGAACCGATCCCGCTGTACGCGTACCTCTACCATGAGTATCTCCGCAACTTCCAGGGCAACCAGTGCGGCTGCGAGTTCGACAGCCACGTCGATACTCTGCGGCTCCGCATGGCGTACTCCTTCACCGCCGGCGACGCGCTGACGCTCGTGCTGATGCCGTCCGGGGACCTGATGTGCTATTGGGGTACCCGTGACTTTGAGAGCCATCCCGACAAGGATAAGGCGCTCTGCATGATCGCCAATCTGGAAAAGCTGATGAAGTCAGGCGCCGATGCCTTCCTCATCGACGGACGAATGATCCCCGCCGCACCCTACGACTGCACCGCGCAGGACTATCCCGCGTTGTGGACCGGACGTCTGATCCGCGTTCCGGACGTGCTGTCGACCGCGTGGGAGAAGGACGGCAGGTGTGTGCAGGTGTTCGTCAACCATACCGACAGGCCCGTGGAGGTGGTCTGCGGCGGGGAGACGTTCACCGTTCCCGCGCTGGATGGTATGGTGAGAGAGAGATAATGCTGCCGCTGCTTTCCGGCATTTCCGGATAGCCCGCAAAAGCTTCTCCCCCCGCCCGGCGGGCGAGGGGAGAAGCTAATATTTATACGCAGGGAGAAGGGAGCGGCGATGCCGCTCCCTTCTCCCCTTCCGGTCAGTTCTTATGCTTATGCTGCTCTCTCTTCTTACGATGCACGGTACGGGTGATGAGCTTCTGGATCTCGACGATCGGGATGATCAGGAACGCGATGCCGAGGGAGATCAGGTACTCGACGAAGGTGATCTCGGTAAAGTTGAACAGGTCCTTGACGCCGGGAACGTACAGGACGATGGTGGTCAGGGCAAGGGATCCGAGCATGGCGGCCCACAGCACGACGTTGTGAGAGCTCAGTTTGAAGATGCTGCCGTGCATGGAGCGTGCGTTGTAGGCGTGGAAGATCTCTGCCATGGAAAGCGTCAGGAAGGCCATGGTCACGCCCTGTGCGGGGCCGTCGATCTCGCCGCCGAGGCGGATACCGACAAAGCAGGAGATCAGCGTGAGAACGGTCAAGAACACACCGTGCAGCGCGACGGACAGCCCGAGGCCACCGGCAAAGATGCCCTCGTTCTTGCGTCTGGGGGCGCGGCGCATGACGTCGGACTCGGCGGCTTCCATGCCGAGCGCGATGGCCGGGAAGGTATCGGTGATCAGGTTGATCCACAGAAGGTGGGTCGGGCCGAGGAACTCGATGCCGATCAGCGTCGCGCAGAACACGGCGATGACCTCGGCAAGGTTGGAGGACAGCAGGAACTGGATGGTGCGGCGGATGTTGTCGTAGATGCGGCGGCCCTCGCCGACGGCGGTGACGATGGTGGCGAAGTTATCGTCGGCCAGCACCATGTCAGCGGTGTTCTTGGTGACGTCGGTACCGGTGATGCCCATGCCGACACCGATGTCGGCGGACTTGATGGAGGGCGCGTCGTTGACGCCGTCGCCGGTCATGGCGCAGACCTTGCCGAGCTTCTTCCACGTGTTGACGATGCGGACCTTATGCTCGGGCTGCACGCGGGCGTATACGCCGTAGTGGACGATCTTCTCCTCGAATTCCTCGTCGGACATACTGTCGAGACGGGAGCCGAGGATAGCCTCGGAGCTGTCTTCGATGATACCGAGCTGCTTGGCAATGGCAACGGCGGTGTCGATGTGGTCGCCGGTGATCATGATCGGACGGATGCCGGCATCGCGGGCATTCTTGATCGCGTCGATGACTTCAGGACGGACGGGATCGATCATGCCGCACAGACCGATGAAGGTCATATCCTTCTCGATGGCCTCGGGGGCAACGTCGGCGGGCAGAGTGTCGTAGGTGACGCGGGCAAGCGCGAGGACACGGAGGGCCTTGTCGGCCATGTCCTTATTGGCACGGATGATCTTCGTGCGGAGAGCGCCGTCCATCGGGACGATCTCACCGTTCACGAGCATGGACGTGCAGCGGGAAAGGATCTCGTCGGGCGCGCCCTTGGTGTACTGCGTGACCTTGCCGCCGTCGGCGTGCAGGGTGGACATCATCTTGCGGAGGCTGTCGAAGGGCGCCTCGGCAACACGGGGATAGGCGGTTTCAAGGTTAGTCTTGTTCTCGCCGACGGTCTTGGCGTAGTTGACGAGACCGCACTCGGTCGGCTCGCCGACGGCCACGCCATCGGTCAGCTTGGCGTCGCAGCAGAGTGCCATGCCGCGGGCGAGCAGGGCTTCGTCGTCGCCGAAATGCTCGACGACAGTCATCTTGTTCTGGGTGAGCGTGCCGGTCTTATCCGAGCAGATGATCTCGGCGCAGCCGAGCGTCTCTACGGCGGTCATCTTGCGGATGATGGCGGACTTCTTGCTCATGTTGGTGACGCCGATGGAGAGGACGATGGTCACGACGGTGGCAAGTCCCTCGGGGATGGCGGCGACGGCAAGGCCGACGGCGACCATGAAGGAATCCAGCACGGTGCGGATTCCGAAGCCGTTCTTGAGTAGCTGGACGGCAAAAATGAATACGGAGATGCCGATGACGATCCACGTGAGGATCTTCGACAGCTGTGCCATCTTGATCTGCAGGGGGGTCTTTTCCTCCTGCGCGGTGTTGAGGACGTGGGCGATCTTGCCCATCTCGGTATCCATGCCGGTGCCCGTGACAACGGCGGTGGCACGTCCGTAAGCGACGGTGGAGCCGAGGTAGAGCATATTGCGGCGGTCGCCGAGGGCGGCGTCGCCGGTGATCGTTTCGGAGATCTTGTCCACGGGGACGGATTCGCCGGTCAGCGCGGCCTCCTCAGCCTTGCAGGACGCGGACTCAAGGATGCGGCAGTCAGCGGGAACGCTGTCACCGGCCTCCATCATGACGATATCGCCATCGACAAGATCACGGCTCTCGATATAGCGCATCTCGCCGTCACGCAGGACCTTGCATTTGCTTTCCGTCATGGATTGCAATGCCTCGATCGCGGCCTCGGCCTTACTTTCCTGCACGACGCCGAGAATGGCGTTGAGCAGCACGACGACGGTGATGACAATGACGTCGGCAAAATCACCGATCGAATGGGGACCCTCCTCAAGCAGGGTCAGGACAAGGCTGACGACGGCGGCGACCATCAGGATGATGATCATAGGGTCGGCCAGCTGCTGGAAGAAGCGGACGATCAGCGGGACCTTCTTGGCCTGATCCAGCTGGTTGGGACCATTCTTTTGCAGACGCGTTCCGGCTTCCGACGCGGTCAGACCGTTTCGGGACGTGTTGTACTCGCTGAGTACTTCTTCGACGCTTTTTTGATACTCTTTCATTTGCCTCTCCTTTTCCATAAAAAAATCACACAATCCCCTTCCGGGAACTGTGTGAGTCTCATCATTTCAAACAGTACCAGACGGTTTCCCGTCGGTTGTTGGCATCTGTTCCACCCTTACGGATGCAAATTACTCCCTCACGAAGTTCATTCGCATGGATTATACAACATTCAGTATATTTTGTCAATAGGCATTTTACACAATATGCGAAATATATTTTTTATATGCATCCTCATCCTGCGGGGACGCGGCGGAACAACGAAAAAGGCGGGTGCAGGGCTGAGCCCTGCATCGCATCCTCGGGGGTCCGGGGCAGAGCCCCACACGTTCCCTTCCCTACAGCCTTATAATCTCTCCCCCCTCCGGGATCAGTACGCTGACGTCCGGGCAGAGCGCGTGGAAACGGTCTGCGAGCAGCTCGGCGTGGCAGCGACGCCACATACTTCTTTCGTCGCGCGCGGCCTCGTACAGATGGCACAGCAGCACTTTGCGGGCGCCGAAGCCGCCCATCAGGCGGACGAAATCATCCGCAAGCGGGTACTCCGCGTTGAGACAGGCCCCGTCGCCGAGCCAGACGTGTGCAAAGACCACGTCAGCCGGACCGACACCCGCAAAGCCGGCAGGATCATAGTCCCGCACGTCGCCGGGGAACAGGAGCGTCGGCGAGCCGGGTGACGTCACACGATACCCCATATTCTTTACGCCGTTGCTTGAATGGGATCGGAAATGGCGCCCCTCGAACGGCAGGACCGTCATCGCCCCGAGCGTGAGAGATTCGCCGACGTGAGCCGGGATGATCTCCGCGTCCGTCAGGCCGAAAGACTTCGCCATGCCGATCAGCCAATCCGGCACGACCCACTGAAAGCCCCGCCCCGCCAAACGCCGGACGGCAAACTCCTCCAGATGGTCGTCATGCTCGTGCGTGATCAGGATGTACTCCGCGCCGGAGAGACACGCGGCGATATGATCGGGCGCGTCCGTCCGGGAAGCAGCCTCTCTCAGCACAGGATCCATGACCCACTTGGTCCCGTTCGTGTCGAAAACGTAGAACGTAGATTGCACGAGTGCAAACCTCGTCCCGTTCTCCGGTGCGTCCCGAAGCAGCGCACCGGCCGACGTCATCCGTTCGACGTAGTGCATTCTGACGTCGTACAGCGCTCGCATCCGGATGCCCGTCTGCACGTCCAGCGCGTCAAGACTGACGCGCAGCGCTTCGTCAGGCGGCATGATCGTCGAAAAACGCTCGAACGACAGCTCCAGATTCAATACGCCGTTCAGATGCCGCGTGAGCGCACGCAGATTCTCGGCAAGCGGCAGCCGGTTATCCTCCGTCAGCGGGAAATGCGTCTGCCCCGCCGGACTCACCGCGTGGATATGCGTGTGGATCACGTACTTCAGGAAGTCTTTGCACGGAGGCACGTAGGCTTCCCCTTGGTGGACCTGCTCCCACCACCACGCGTAATGACCCATGTCAAAGCATATCCCCGCGACGCAGTTCCCTCCCGAACGATGCGTCGGAAAAACACGCGGGTCTGCGTCCAGACGAGCCCGGACAGCCTTCATGACGTACGTCACCAGCGCGACGCTGTCCCCGATTGTGTTGTCCGGCATCCGCCGGTTGTTCTCCAGCGCAATACGGACAGGCAGATCGTTTTCCAGAATGTGGTCACAAAGCGCGTTCATCATGTCAAGTGTCGCGGCAGTCGGGTCGGGTCCCTTCACGGGATGCACCGTGACCGTCAGCAGCGGCTGATGCCCCGTCAGTTCGCCGAGGATCTCCGAGAGCGGCGCAAATACGTCCTCAACGGCGCTTTCAGCTGACCTGACCTGTCCGTGTATGGTGACGGACAGCCCCTTATCCCACACGATCCGGGCGTATTTCAACGCGTCGGACGGGGCAATGGACGGTCCGATCGAACGAATTTCGATGCTGGTGACGCCGCGATCCGCCAGCGCTCCGATCAGAGAAGACAACTCCTCTCCCGACAAGCCGCCCGCAAAATATCTGTAAGGTAAAGAAACGCCGAACAAATCTCCGCCCCCTCCTTTTTTCAAACTGCCTGTATTGTATCATAAACAGGCCGGATTGTCAATCTTTATTGCTATAAACGCGGTACCCTGCCCCCGCCCCACCTGAAGGACGGAGTCCTTCAGGATCTTATGGCATTACCGCACAAGATGTCATACTTGCGCAAATAGCGAAAAAGTGGTATAATA
>JAKSPU010000111.1 GCA_024404505.1 Clostridia bacterium | reverse complement strand
CGCCCCTCCTCCGACAGCTACTTCGGGTACACACCAAAAAATATGATGAACCAAAAAGTTCATAAAAAACGGGATCTGTCTCCGACAGATCCCGTTTTTCGACGGAATCCCTTGACAATCACTCACGGATGATATAAAATAAATGGGGCGATAATGCCTGACGGCATCACCGATTCTGAACTGATGCGGGCGCATCCCGAACTGCGGGAATGAACGCCCGGAAAGGGGCGTCATAAATGACGAATTTCGCCTATCTTCTCGATATCCCCGCCTTCGCGCCGTTCGCGTCCGTCGCGGACTCCGCCGAGCGCATCCTGCCCATCGACCGCGCCGCCTGCGCTCTCAACTGCCGCCGCGCGATGGAGTCAGCCGTCAAGTGGCTGTACACCGCCGACACCTCCCTCGGTGAGCCGCAGAGCGACTCGCTGGTCACGCTGATGAACGACGACGCGTTCCGCGCTCTGGTCGGCACGGATATCTGGCAGCGCATGGACTACGTCCGCCGCATGGGCAATCAGGCGGCGCACGACGGTACGCCCGTCACCCGCGAGCAGGCGGTGCTGTGCCTTGAGAACCTGTTCGTCTTCCTCGATTTCATCGCGTACTGCTACGCCGGAGGCTGCGGCGCACACGAGTTCGACGCGTCCCTTCTGCAGTTCGTGCCGACGGAGGACAACCGTCCGACAGCCGGCGAGCCTGCTTTCACGCCGCCCGATATGAGCGCTTTGATGGAGGAGAACCGGGCCCTGCGCGAGCAGCTGACCGCCACGCGTGAGAAAAAGGCCGCCTCCTACGTCCGGCATCCGCTGGAGCTCTCCGAGTACCAGACCCGGAAGCTGTACGTCGATACCATGCTGACGGACGCCGGCTGGATCGAGGGGCAGGATTGGCTGGACGAGGTCGGGCTCGGCAAGCTCCCCGACGGCTCCGGGAACGGGACCGCCGATTATCTGCTCATGGGCAGCGACAAAAAGCCGCTCGCCGTCATAGAAGCCAAGAAAACGAGCGAGAGCGTCGGACAGGGGCGCAAGCGGGCCCTCCTGTACGCCGACGTGCTGGAAAAAAAGCACGGACGCCGTCCGGTCGTTTTCCTGACCAACGGTTTTGAGACGCATATCATCGACGGAGAGTATCCGGAGCGGGACTGCTCGGGCATCTGGTCGAAGAAGGATCTTGAGCGCCTGTTTGAGCTGCGCCGCACCAGAGGCAATCTGAAAAAGATCACCGTCAGCCGGGAGCTCTGCGACCGGCCTTACCAGAAGTCGGCTGTCAAGGCCGTCATCAAGGCCTTTGCCGACCAGAAGCGCCGCCGCGCCCTTGTCACCATGGCGCCCGGCGCGGGCAAGACCCGCATGGCGATGGGGCTGTGCGACGTGCTGTCCAGAAAGCACTTTATCCGCCGCGTGCTGTTCCTTGCCGAACGTGACACGCTGGCCACACAGGCCGCGCGCGCCTTCTCCGGGCTGATGCCGGGCCTTTCCTACGCGAATCTCTGCACCGGGGACGGCCACGCCGACGCGCTATACGTTTTTTCCACCTGCGACGCCCTGTTCGAGGCCATCGACAACGAAACCGACGGCGTGGGCCGCCGGTATACCGCGGGCAGCTTCGACCTGATCGTATGCGACGAGGCGGACCGCTCGCACGTGGGACAGTACCGGGAGATCCTCAGCTATTTCGACGCGCCTCTCGTCGGCATGACAGCCGCGCCCGAAAAGGAGATCGACAACGAGCTGTACGAATTCTACGGTCTGAACAGGCATTTCCCGACCTACGCGTACAGCCTTTCGGACGCGGTCCGGGACGGCTGGCTCGCCGACTATGTGACGGTCGGGACGACGGTCAGCTTTCCCGCGGACGCAGCCGGCAGGGAAGCCCTCGACCGCTTCCTTTCGGACGAGGAGACCATCCGCGCCGTGCTTGACGACGTCATGACCAAGGGCCTCCGGACGAACGGGGGCCGCACGCTCGGCAAGACCATCCTGTTCGTCCGCGACCGCGCCCACGCGCGTCAGGTGCTTGAGGTGTTCCGGAGCGCCTACCCGGAGCTTGAGGGCTTTGCCGCCGCTGCGGACTCACGCGATCCCGACGTCCAATCGGTCATAGACGCCTTCTCCGACCCGCAAAGCGGGCTTCGGCTGGCGGTATCCGCCGATATGCTGGATACGGGCGTCGACGTCCCGGCTGTGCTGAACCTCGCGTTCCTCCGCCGCGTCTCCGGGAAGGGCCGCTTCTGGCAGATGATCGGACGCGGCACGCGCCTCTGTCCCGACCTTGTCGACGGTAAGGACAAGGAGCGGTTCTGCATCTTCGATTTCTGCGGCAACTTCGAGGCGTTCCGCGTCGGGCGCGCGCCCGACGTCCCGGCAAACGCCGCCGGAACGCTGTTTTCGCTGCGCGCGCGGATGATCAGGGCGCTGCGGAACCCGTCTGGGCAGACGGCGGAGCTGTCCGCGCTGCGCCGCTCGCTCATCACCGACCTTTCCGTGCGCGTGCAGGCGCTGGACCGTGACAGCTTCTCCGTCCGCAGCCGCCTCAAATACGTCGAGGAATACAGCGCGCCGGAGCGGTACGAAAGCCTGACCGCGCAGGACGTGACCGTCATGGAACGCGAGCTGTCGCCGATCATGGAGGCGAAGCCGGAGGACAGGGCGGCCCTGCGCCTCGACACGGTAACGACGCGTCTCATGCTGGCCCGCCTGAACGGGGCGGCCGACGAGAGAGCGGAAGCCGCGATGACGGCGCTGCTTACGGAGCTGTCGGCGTCCGTAAAGGACGACGAGACGCGCGGGCTCGTGCAGGGTCTTCTCGTCCCCGGCGCCCTTGCGGACGCGGACGTGACCGAGCTGGAGAACGCCCGAAAACGTCTGCGAAGCCTTACGAGGTAAGCAAAAAAGCCGAGTTTAGTTTCGGTTGATATTCATTTTGTATCTTGTATGATTGGAAGGTTGCGCCAGACCGACATCGGAAGGAGACGGGTATCATGCCCGTGTCAGTAACGTATTATGAAGGAATCTTACGATCACGAGGGGCAGCGCCGGGACGAGCCCGACCTGTCACGCTTTACCGAGAACAGTACGCTGGGGGACGGGTACCGTGTCTCGCTGCTGCTCCGTCTCCAGAACGCAAAATGCGATCCGGACAGCTTTGACGCGGACGCCTTTGCCGCCGTACTCGGCATATTCGCGCACGACGTATCCGTCAGGCGGGAGGGTACCGCCGTCCGCGTCTCGTCGGTGACGGACGAGCCTGACCGGCTGCTTGCCGAGGCACAGAAATACGGCGAGTACCTGACGGTGGATATCACGAATCCCGCCGTATGGGACGTGCCGGAGGCGCGTCGTCCGCGCAAGCCGTTCGGCGTCGTGGCCGCGGCGGGCGGGGACGGCATCCGGGATACGCTTCTGTCCATGGGCGCCGACAGCGTGCCGGACAGCCGGCAGACGCTGACCGCCAAAGACCTCGCCTCCGCCTGCCGCGGCATCAACGCGGACTGCGTGCTGCTGTTCCCGAACAGCCGGGCGCTTCAAGGCGCGGCGGAAGCGGCGGCGGACGCCTGCGCGGAATGTGACGTCCGCGTCATCCCGTGCGATAACGTCGGCGCGTGCTGCGCCGCGCTCTCCATGCTGGATACCTCGTCCGGCGACCCGGACGCCGTCGCGGCGGATATGACCGCGCTGGCAGACGAAGCCGTCACCGGCGTCGTCGTCCCGGCTGACGGCGGCTTTGCCGGTATCTCGGAGGGCCGCCCTGCTGTCAATGCGCCTGACCGCCCGGCAGCCGCTCTGGCGCTTGCGGAAAGCCTCCGCGCCTCGCGCGCGGACGTCCTGCTGCTGATCGCGGGTGCCGCGGTGCCCGCGGACGAAGCGCGCTCCCTGTACGAAAAGCTTGCCGGAGATCTGCGCCGCACCGAGGTCATCATGATCGACGGCGGACAGACCGACAGCGATTATATCCTGACTCTTGAATCTTGATCTGAAAAGGAGATGCGAAAATCATGTTTCAGCTTTTTACCGACACCGATTGCGACATGACCCCCGCGGACTGCGCGAAGTACGGGTACAAGCTCATCAGTATGCCGTACAGCGTCGACGACGCGACGATCTACCCCTACGAGGACTTTGACGTCTACGATCCGCACGCGTTCTACGACCGTCTCCGCGGCGGCGTGCTGCCGACCACCTCCGCGCTCGGCAAGGAGCGCTACAAGGCTTACTTCGAGCCTGTTTTCGCGGCGGGCAGCGATATCCTGTACGTCCACTTCTCCGCCGCCATGACCGCGACCTTCAACAGTATGCAGCAAGCATGGGACGAGCTGAAGGTGAAGTACCCGGAGCGGAAGCTGTATACAGTCGATACCAAGGGCATCACGGTCATCTGCCGCAATATCGCCATAGAGATCGGCGAGCTGTATAAGCAGGGAAGGACTGCCGAGGAGATACTCGCGTGGGCAGACCGTGAGGTCGATCACTATGCGATCTACTTCTTCGCGGACGATCTGAAATTCTTCAAGCGGTCGGGCCGCGTCAGCGGACTTGCCGCCATGATGGGCACGCTGATCGGCGTCCGCCCCATCATCCACATGAACGACGAGGGCAAAATGGTCAGCATCGGCAAGGAGAGAGGCCGCGTCAAGGCTATGGAGCGCATCGTGCAGTACGTTGAGGACCTCGGGGACGATATCAAGGCCCACCCCATCGTCATCGGACATACCGACGCGCCGGACATCGCCGCGGAGGTGCTTGCCATGCTTCGGGAAAAGTTCGGCGATGACCTCGAGGCGGAGATAATCGCGGTCAACCCGACCGCCGGCAGCCATTGCGGCCCCGACGGCGTCGGCATTTCCTTCCACGCCGTGCACAGGTAAGGAGACGTCGGTATGGTCGAGATCAGAGAAGTCGGAAGCCGCCGTGAGCGGCGGCGTTTCCTGAAATTCCCGCTTGAGCTGTATAAGGACAACCCCTGCTTCGTCCCGCCGCTGTGGGGCGACGAGAAAAAAATATTCCGCAAGAACTACGTTTACAACGACAGCTGCGAGTCCGTATTCTACAACGCCTACCGGGACGGGAAGATGGTAGGCCGCATTTCCGGCATCATCCAGCGCGCCTCCAACGACCTCCGGCACGAAAAACGCGTGCGCTTCACGCGGTTTGATTCGATCAACGACCGCGAGGTCTCGGACGCGCTGTTCGGCGCGGTCGAGAAATGGGCGCTGGAGCGGGGCATGGACACGGTCTGCGGCCCGCTCGGCTACTCGGACCTTGAGCGCGAGGGCCTGCTGATCGAGGGCTTCGACCAGCTTTCCACCTTCGAGGAGCAGTACAACGCCGACTACTATCAGGACCTGATCTCCGCGCGCGGATACGTCAAGGAGGTCGACTGGACGGAGTCGAAGATATATCCGCCCGACGAGGACGACGGCACGCTGGAGAAGATGTCCGCGTTCATCATGAAGCGCTACGACCTGCACTTCGGACAGGCGAAAAACGTCCGCGACTTCCTCCGGAGGTACGGAGACAAGTTCTTCGACCTGCTCGACCGGAGCTATGCCGACCTGTACGGCACGGTCCCGTTCACGAAGGGCATGAAGAAAATGATGATAGCCAACTTCAAGCTGATCATCGACCTCGATCACGTCGCCGTCATTCTGGATAAGGACGAAAACCTCGTATGCCTCGGTCTTTGCTTTCCCTCGATCGCAAAGGCCGTGCAGAAATCGAACGGACGGCTGACGCCCGCGTGCATCGTCCGCGTCCTCAAGGCCATCCGGCACCCGCATATCATCGACCTCGGCCTGATCGGCGTCGATCCCGTTTACGCCAACCGCGGCATCAGCACGGCCGTTTCCGCCGCCCTGCTGCGTATGCTGCGTGAGGACGGCGTGGAGTACGCCGAGACCAACCTCAATCTGGAGGACAACGCCTCCATACAGAACCAATGGAAGCGTTTCAAGGCCGTGCCGCATAAGCGCCGCCGCTCGTACGTCAGAGTCCTGACCGCCGGCGCGGCAGAAAAGGAGAGTGCAACATGATCCGCCTCGTCATCGACTGCTTCGGCGGCGACAAAAGCCCGTCCGTCAACGTGGAGGGCAGTATCCGCGCCCTTGAGCAGTTCCCGGACCTTTCCCTGATCCTGACCGGCGACGAGACCGCCGTCCGCGCGGAGCTTGACCGGCTCGGCGCGTCCGAGGGAGAGCGCCTGTCCGTCGTCCACGCGCCGGACGTCATCGGCTGCGACGAAAAGCCGACCGACGCGATCCGCATCAAGAAGGACAGCTCCATGATGAGAGCCGTGCAGCTGCTCCGCTCCGACGACGACATCTCCGGCATGGTGTCCATCGGCTCGACGGGCGCTCTGGTCGCCGCGTCGGTGCTGCGCGTCGGACGCCTGCGCGGCGTCTGCCGCCCCGCCTTCTGCCCGATACTGCCGACCATGAACGGCGGCATCGTCGGCATCTGCGACAGCGGCGCCAACGTCGAATGCAAGCCCGACTACCTGCGTCAGTTCGCCGTCATGGGCAGCCGCTACCTCGAGCAGGTGTACGGCGTCGAAAACCCGCGCGTCGCCCTGCTCAACGTGGGCGTGGAGGCCGAAAAGGGAGACGAACTGCACAAGGAGGCGTACCGCCTCCTGTCCGATACGCCGGGGCTGAATTTCGTCGGCAACATGGAGAGCCGCGACCTGCTCACGGGCAGGTACGACCTCGTCGTGTGCGACGGCTTCTCCGGCAACGTGCTGGTCAAGTCGACGGAGGGCACGGCGCTCGAGCTGCTCAAAAAGCTGAAACGGGACATATACTCCCGGACGAAGTACAAGATCGGCGCGTTCATCATGCGGAAAATGTTCGCCGAGGAGAAGGAGTTCATGAACTACCAGAACTACGGCGGCTCCGTCATGCTCGGCTGCGCCCGGAACATCGTCAAGGGACACGGCAGCAGCGACGCCGTCTCCTTCGCAAAATGCATCGAACAGGCATACAGGATGGAGCAGTCGGGTCTTTCCGGTCTCATCGAGGCCGACCTCGACAGGCTCCCCAACGCAAAAATCTGAAAATCAGCAGAAAGGAAGACAGAAAACCATGTTTGATTCCGTCCGTCAGGCCCTTGCCAAGCAGCTCCGCGTCCCCGCGGAGAACATCACGCCCGCTTCCCGCATCAAGGAGGACCTCGGCGCCGATTCACTCGACGTCCTCCAGCTGCTCATGACCATCGAGGAGGAGCTGGGCATCACGATCCCGGACGAGGCGCTGGCCGAGTTCCGTACCGTCAGCGACATCGTCACCTATCTGGAGGATCACCGGTAAGCAAACAGCGACGCGAAAGGAGAAAACGGTATGAGCAAACGACGTCTGTGTCTGGACCTGTTTCTCAATATGATGAAGATCGGCGCGTTCACGTTCGGGGGCGGCTATTCGATGATCGCTCTCCTCGAACGGGAGTTCGTGGAAAAGAAGAAGTGGATCGGGGACGACGAATTCACCGATCTCGTGGCCATCGCCGAATCGACGCCCGGCCCAATCGCGGTCAACGCGGCGACCTACATAGGATGCAAGCTCGCGGGTGTTCCGGGCGCGTCCCTTGCCACGCTCGGCGTGTGCCTGCCGTCCTTTGTCGTGATCTTTATCATCTCGCTTTTCTTTGACCGTTTCCTCTCGCTTGAATACGTCGGCTACGCCTTCAAGGGCATACAGGCGTGCGTGACCTTCCTGATCCTGTCTGCCGGCGTGCGGATGCTCGTCCGCATGAAGAAGACCGTGTTCAACGTCGCCGTCGCCGTGCTGACCATGGCCGCGGTGATCGGCTGCGCGCTGTCCGGCGTCGGATTCTCCTCCATCCTCGCCATCCTCGTAAGCGGTCTGCTCGGTCTGTTCGTATACCTGATCGGATATCTGAAGAACAGGGGGAACGGAAAGTCATGATCCTGATACAGCTGTTCCTCACGTTTCTCAAGGTAGGCGCCGTGTCCTTCGGCGGCGGGTACGGCATGATCTCGCTCATCCGCGAGGAGGTGCTCGCGCACGGCTGGCTGACCGAGGAGGCCTTCCTCGATTTCATCGCGGTGTCCGAGTCGACGCCCGGTCCGCTCGCGGTCAATATGGCGACCTTCATCGGTTCGTCGCAGGGCGGTTTCCCCGGTGCGCTGCTGGCGACGCTCGGCGTCGTGCTGCCGGCGTTTCTCATCATGCTCGCCATCGCGGCCCTTCTGAAGAATCTTCTGAAGTACGCCGGTGTCAACGCGTTTCTGGAGGGTCTGAGGCCCTGTGTCGCCGGACTCATCACGGCGACCGCCGTGACCATGATCCTTACGGTCATGACGGGCATGAAGGCTGTCGGCGACCCGGTCACCTTCGAGTGGCGGTCCGTCGTCATTTTTGCCGTCGTCGCGGGTATCGGAATCTCGTATCGTACCGTGAAGAAGAAGTCGATCTCGCCGATACTTCTGATCCTGATCTCCGCCGGGCTCGGCGTGGTGCTGTACGGATTGATATGAAACAACGGGGAATGCCGGAAAGCATTCCCCGTTTTTTCGGCATACGGCGCCCCTTCTCCTCGGTCTCCCCATCCCGAGGCATCGCGCCTGTGGGTATGGGGAGCGCCTCGCGCCTCCGGCACTCGGGGGCCCACCCCCTACCCCCTCCCGTGCGCGGGAGGGGGAGATTTTTTTCTTTTTCAGCAAGGGGAAGGGCTCCCTCGGCAGCCCTTCCCCTTGCATCCTCATCCCGG
>JAKSPU010000110.1 GCA_024404505.1 Clostridia bacterium | reverse complement strand
CAGCGCCCTCCATGGCTTGTTATACCGGGGCGCTGCCCCGGGCCCCGCATATTATACCGGGGCGCTGCCCCGGGCCCCGCATATTATACCGGGGCTCTGCCCCGGGCCCCGCTTAAGGACTTCTTGAAAGAAGTCCTTAAGAATCTCAAGAACTTTGATACAGGGGATAATAAATAATAAAGAAAATAATTGCGGTGATTTAAACACTGTTCTTTATTTTATCATTCCTTTGCGCAGAATGAAAGGGGCAAATTGTAACTTTTCGTACATTTTTCGATCTGCGCCTTATCCTGTTCTTTTTGCCGCAACCCATTGACTTGAAGCGGGATTGATGGTATAATGGTATCGGGCCGGACGGCCCGAATATTGAAATACAGCAGGAAAGGCAGGCACATTTCATGCGAATCGGTGTGACAGGCGGTCCCCGCGAATGGCCGGTGGCCGCGTCTCTCGGATATGACTATGTGGAGGGCAATTTCTCGTGGATCGCCTCTCTGGATCAGGATGGCTTTGAAGCGGCCCGGCAGACACTCGCCGGAACGGGACTCAAGGCGGAGACCTTCAACGGCTTTTTCGGCGCGGTCAGGCTGTACGAAACGACCGACGAGTGGATGAGGGAGTACACGAAGCGCGCTTTTGAACGCTGCGCGCTGCTCGGCGGTGAGATCGCGGTGCTGGGCGCCGGCGGCGCTCGCCGCGTACCGGACGATTTTCCCGTCGAAAAGGCAAAGGAAAAGTTTGCCCGCGTTCTTTCGATCTGCGGCGACGAGGCGCAGAAGGTCGGCATGAGGGTCGTGATCGAACCGCTCCGCCGCGCCGAATGCAACTTCATCAACACGGTGACGGACAGCATGGAGATGGTGCGCATGGTCGGTCATCCCGCGGTCGGCACGCTGGTCGACTTTTTCCACTTCTACTCCAACGGCGAAACGCCGGATGAGCTGACCGACGCCGCGCCGTCCCTCTGGCACGCGCATCTCGCGCGTCCGCAGCCGGACCGCGACGCGCCCCGCCCCGCCGATCTCCCCTCGATCACGCCTTACGCGGAGGCGCTGCGCGCCATCGGCTACAAGGGCCGCATCTCGCTGGAATGCTCCTGGAAGCCCGACTATCAGACAGCCATCACCGAGGCGTTCCCCGTCATGGACGTATTCAGAAACGTATAAGGAGGCGTCGTCATGGAACTGAAAGACAGACCGCTCGTGAGCGGAGATATGCTTGAGATCAAGGATTATGAGATCGTCGGCAAGCTGCCCGACCCGTTCCTGTTTGACGACGGTCACCGCATGACCTCGCCCGACGAGTGGCCGGCGCGGCGGAAGGAGCTGTACAGGTACACGATCGAGCTGCAGTACGGCACCATGCCGCCCGAAAACGAGCTGCTCGAGGTCGAGCCTCTGTACGTCAGCGGCGGACACAGCACCTACCGGATCATCTGCGGCCCGAAGGATCATCCCGTGTCCTTCAAATTCAAGCTGATCCTGCCGCCCGGCGTGAAGAATCCGCCCGTCATCGTGGACGGCGACCTCTGCTTCGGCTACGCGATGGACAAGGAATGGCTGAACGCGGCGCTGGACAAGGGGGTCGCGTGGGCGCTCTTTGACCGCACCGAGCTGGCGCACGACATCATGGGCGAGCCGAGGCGTACGGGTCAGCTGTTCCGCGCGTACCCGGACCGCACCTTCGGTGCGCTCGGCGCGTGGGCGTGGGGCTACTCCCGCGTGGTGGACGCGCTTGAGAAGATCGAGCGCACCGACCCGAACTGCGTGGTCTTTACCGGTCACTCGCGCGGCGGCAAGACGGCCTGTCTTGCGGGCGCTCTGGACGAGCGCGCGGTGATCGTCAACCCCAACGAGACCAACGCGGGGTCCTGCTCCTGCTACCGGACGCACATGGTCGGGAAATGCGGCAGCATCGAGGCCCGCTCGGAGCGTCTCGCCGACCTCTGGCACAACTTCTACTATTGGCTCGGCCCGGACATGGGTCTTTACGCGCAGAACGAGGCGGGGCTTCCGTTCGATTGTCACGAGATGAAGGCGATGATCGCGCCGCGGACTTTGTTCATCTCCGAGGCGGCCGCGGATATGTGGACGAATCAGGTCGGATCGTGGCAGACGACCATGGCCGCAAAGGAGGTCTACAAGTATCTCGGCGCGGAGGACGAGCTGTTCTGGTACTACCGTCCCGGTACGCATTACCACACGGTCGAGGACGTACAGATGCTGGTCTCGCTGATCAAGCGCCGCGTGGATCACGGAGAAGGCTTCGATAACAGCCGTTTCTTCCACGCGCCGTTCGACACGTCGTCCGTCCCGGCGATCTTTGATTGGAAGGCACCGGAGGCATGATATTTGTCCGGCTGTTCCCGGTTTCCCGCGTATATGGGAAGCAGGGGACAGCCATACTTTATAAACCAGAGGTCTCTGCGGGAAGGGGCAGGCGGCCATCTCAAACGCCGAAGTTCCCCTGCCCCCTCCCAGAAAACAGCCAATAAATCAAAGGAGTCCCCAATGAAAAAAATCGCTTTCTTCGATGCCAAGCCCTACGACAAGCCCTCCTTTGAGGCGTACGGTAAAAGGTACGGGTTTGACTTCACCTTTTTCGAGGCGAAGCTGAACGAGGACACCGTCAGCCTCACGCAGGGCTTTGACGGCGTGTGCGTCTTTGTCAACGACACGGTGAACGCCGCCGTCATCGAACGTCTTTACGGGTACGGCATCCGCGTCGTCGCGCTGCGCTGCGCCGGCTTCAATCAGGTCGATCTGGCCGCCGCCGACGGTAGGATCACCGTGCTGCGCGTCCCGGCGTACTCTCCTTACGCGGTCGCCGAGCACGCCATGGCCATGCTGCTGACCTCGATCCGGCGCATCCACAAGGCCTATATCCGCACGCGCGACTTCAATTTCAGTCTGAACGGGATGACAGGCTTCGACCTGCACGGCAAGACCGTGGGCGTGATCGGCACGGGCCGCATCGGGCGGGTGTTCATCGACATCTGCCGCGGCTTCGGCATGAACGTCATCGCCTACGATAAGTACCCGGCGGACGATCCGTCGATTCGGTACGTCACCCTCGACGAGCTGTTTGCCGCGTCGGACATCATTTCCCTGCACTGCCCGCTGACCGAGGAGACGTACCATCTGATCGATCGGAACACGCTCTCCAAGCTGAAAAAGGGCGTCGTCATCGTGAACACGTCGCGCGGGGCGCTGGTCGACGCGGATGCGCTGCTGGACGGCATCAAGGAACGAAAGATCGGCGCGGCCTGTCTCGACGTTTACGAGGAGGAGTCCGAGTGGTTCTTCAGCGATTACTCCGGGCATATCGTAGCGGACGACGTACTTGCGCGGCTGATCTCGATGCCGAACGTCATCGTGACGTCGCATCAGGCTTTCCTGACCGAAGAGGCACTCGACAACATCGCCGAAACGACCGTCGGCAATCTCCGTGCATTCTTTGACGGGGACGTGCTGCAAAACGAGGTCAGACTTCACGCGGCGGGGGTGTGATCCCCGCCCGTGAAAATAATTTTTATGATCTTGAAATCTACAGTGTAAACTGTCGTTATATAGGGTGAAGGACCTTCAAGATTACCCGAGACATCAAGAAAAAAGGAGGATCGTATGACGGATGCAAATTTCTCGCCTGCGCAGGATCCCGACGCGCGCATCATCGGGCTGTTCAACGAGCGGAATGAAAAAGCGATCGCCGAATCACAGAAGCTGTACGGTACATATTGCCGCGCCATCGCGGTCAATATTCTGGGCGACGAGCAGGACGCGGAGGAATGCGTCAACGATACGTGGCTCAAGGCGTGGAATACCATCCCGCCCGAGCAGCCTGCGTCGCTGAAGTCGTATTTGGGTATGCTGATCCGGTGCATCGCCATTGACCGTTTCCGCACACTCCGACGCCGCAAAAGATGCCGTGACATGACCGTCCTGCTCGACGAACTGGACGAGACAGTCCCCACGGAGGATATAACCGACGAGCTGCCCGAGCTTCTGACAGAGTTTCTGCGTTCTCTCGACACGACCGAGCGCAATCTGTTTGTCGGCCGGTACTGGCACAGCTACACACCGGCGGTACTCGGCGCGTACTACGGACTGTCCGAGAACGCTGTCAACTTACGGATCATGCGCACCAGAAAAAGGTTCAGAGTTTTTCTTACAGAAAGGGGGTTCACGGTATGAACTCAATTGATATGTTCAAAGCGGTCGGGAAGATACCGGCGGATATGGTCGCTGCCGCCGAGCTGCCCGCCGACGTGCTCGAAGCCGTTGATTACGGCGTGTCCGAAAAGCAAAAGAAGCGCGATAAACGGCGCAGCATCACGTCCAGCCCGTGGTTCGCCGCAGCGGTCGCCATGATCGTCGCACTCGGCGTGACAACAGCCATCGTCATCGCCGGACGCGCCGGTGGTCCCGGCATTATCGACCAGCCTGCCGGACACTCCGAGCCGCAAGCGACTCCGACAAGGGATCCGTCCCTGACCGGCTCCATGACCACCGACGACGGGCGGTTTACGTTTGAATACCGGCTGGAGACCGGGAGAATCTTCCATCCGGGAGAAACGGTTGCGGTCGCAGCATTCGTGACCAACAACGGCGACGCCTTCACGCTGGAGGGCGCGTCGAGCGATATGCACCCGCTCGTGACGCTGATCCACTTGGACGACCAATACCCGAAGGACCGCACGTCGACCTGCGATGATATAGTAAAAACGATCGGGAAAGGCGAAACCCTGCCCTGGGGCAACAATATCCCGCTGCCCGCCGACGCGCCCATAGGGCAGTATGATCTCGTCATCTCCTTTGCGGGCGAGTCTGTGATCTTTCCGCACGCGGTCGCCGTGACGAACGCCGTCGGCGACAGCCCGTACCTGTTCGTATTCGATCAAGTCACTCATCCGAACGTCCTGTACTCCGAAATCCCGGCGTACACCTTCGCCGCGCGGATCATCGATTATTTCGGTGAGCCGTACACGTACACGGGTCCCGAGAGCGGTCTTGCGCCCTCCGCGTGCTTACAGTGCGGCGACGTTGTGATCGTTCCGACGGCATACGAGTTCTTGTCGGTCCACGGCAAGGATATCAATCATATCGTTCCCGGGTCAAAGGATGACCTCGAGATCACGGAGGAGATCGGTCCCGACTGGGACAGCAGGTCGATGTACTTCCGCTTCGATACGATGAACGCGCAGCTCGGGTGGTATGATCTCGTGCTGACCTATAACGACACGTCGGTCGTCATTCCGAACGCGTTCCGGGTGATCAGCGACAAGGATATCGGTCCGTTTGAGATCACGTATGCCTTGCAGGACGGAACGGAATACAAGCACGGAGACGTGGTGTACGTTTCCCCGTCCATCAAGAATCTCGGTATCCCGTTTACGGTCACGGGGAATATGTGTCCGTTTTCCCCCACTATGACCATCCTGAAGGACGGAAAGGTCATGGATTCCATTTCCATAAATGTAGAGGTACCCGGAACAGATGACGTCGGAGCCGGTGAGGAATTCCTCCTACTTTCCAAATACTACAACTTCACTATAAGCGACGAATGGCCGGATGGATCGTATGACATCGAGTTCTCCTACAAGGGTACGACCGTTACCTATCCCGGCGCGTTCACCGTTGCGGCTGATTGAACGGCAGGGCTTAATTTCGCGCCTCCGGCGCTCGGGGACCTACCCCCCGCCCCCCTCCCGTGCGCGGGAGGGGGAGATCAATAATCTTTTACCGAGGAGAGGGGGCGCTGCGGCGCCCCCTCTCCTCGGCCTCCTCATCCCGGGGAACCGCGCCTGCGGGCGCGGGAAAGACGTACCACGCTCCCGCGTCCCGCAGGATGAGAGTGCAGGAAGAAGGGAGCGGCACCGCCGCTCCCTTCTCCCTGCTATAAGATAATGTATTCCCCCCGCCCGCCGGGCGAGGGGTCAGGGGGGGAGAAAGAGCTTTGGCTGAACCTCCGGGTATGGTACGCCAACCGGCGATTTTCTCTGTATTTTTTGGTAAAATCATTGTAATTCCGTACGCAGTATGCTATAATGAAAGCGAAAAGAGACAGACTCCGGATAGTCTGCCCGGCACGAAAGGAGAATATGGTCATGATACCGGTCCCGGAATACCTGAAGGAATACGCCGTGAACGCCAAGGAGACCCGCAGCAAGCAAAAGATCTCCTTCTCTCTCCGATGCCCCTGCGGCTGCGAGCGGTTTGCCGTGTGCAAAAACTATTTCACCAAGCAGGAACGAGACGAGGAAAAACCGTATTACGATCTGCTCGGCGAAATGTACGGCAAAGACCGGGATCTCTATAAGTGGGTCAAGGGCGAGGACGGCGTCGCCAAAGAGTATAAAAAGGTTTCGAGAAACGAGGACATATGGGAAGAATTCATCATGCCGGATATGCCCTATTTTTCCCTCGTCCTGTCCATCAAGGCCAGGTGCGCGGACTGCGGACGGGAGTTCGTCCTGTTCGACAACCGTTTCCACGGATACGACGGCGTGATGTGCGAGGAGAAATCTCCCGAAAGGATGGCCTATCAGCCGCACTACCGTGCGTACGGCAACAAGGTGAAGGCGCTGTCCGTCACGGTCGAGAACGACCCGTCGCTCGAGGAGTTCATCGAGGACTGCGGCGAGGTCAGCGAAGAGACCTATTCCAACTCGTTCAGCTGGATCACGATCCGTGGAACGGACGACGAGGGCAAGAAATCAAGCATCCTCAGCTGGGAAACGGCGTGACCGCGTCCCGCTGTACGGAAAACCGGGTCAAGTTGTCAATGTTTTTTTCAAAAAGGTATTGCTTTTTGGCCCGGTTTGTGCTATAATACTTTCGTTTGGAAGCGTATCGAAGTGGTCATAACGGCCCTGACTCGAAATCATTAGCGTCATGTGGAACACTCGATCTCGTAAAACCGTGAAAACGCTTGAAAAAGCGAGGAAATCGGAGCTTTTCGGCGATTTCGCTTTTCACGGAAATACCCCAGTTCTAAGATGAGTTCTAAGATTTTTTTCGGGGTTCCGGAAGGCACAATTTTATATGGAGAGTTATCGAAGCGGTCATAACGGGGCGCACTCGAAATCATTAGCGTCGTGTGGAACACTCGATCTCGTAAAACCGTGAAAACGCTTGAAAAAGCGAGGAAATCGGAGCTTTTCGGCGATTTCGCTTTTCACGGAAATACCCCAGTTCTAAGATGAGTTCTAAGATTTTTTTCGGGGTTCCGGAAGGCACAATTTTATATGGAGAGTTATCGAAGCGGTCATAACGGGGCGCACTCGAAATGCGTTTGCCCTTTGGGCACGTGGGTTCGAATCCCACACTCTCCGCCAATGAAAATGACTTGGAATCATCCAAGTCATTTTTCATTTGGGATTCAAATATGTACGCCCGCATTTCTGCGGGCGTTTTCGAGGTTATATTGAAGAAATCATGGGAGGATGTTATGTACCGGAGCTCTTCTTCTCGCGCACAAGCTTGCGTCTCTCGCGGCGCTGTTCGTTGTAGGTATCATCGCTCTTTCTTCTCTTGAACGTCCTTACAAGCTCTTTACAGCCCTCACACGTGGGATTTCTGAAGGCATCCTCTGATGAAAGGTAATCGAGGAAAGTGGATTTTGAACAATAAGTTTTCCCTTGGACCGTTGTGCCATACAAGATTCCGCTTTCGATCAGTCTGTGGATTGTTGTTCCGACCATTGAAGTCAGTTCGCAGATCCGCGTTACCGATAACGCTTCCGGTTCGGCTCTGAATCTGTCCTCGATGTATTTCCTATACTCGTTGAGTGTTTCTTCGGGTATTTTTATTTTCGGTGGCGGATTGTGTTCTAACCGACTTGAGAACAGTCCGGCAAGATCCGCAATCAGTTTTCTGTCTGTATGCTGCCGTTGGTTGAATGCTTCCGCATCCTCGATCTTGACAAGATATTTATGTGTAGGATGCCCCGTGTTCTCGTGTGGGATGAAGTCGTTGTCCATGAGAAACTTCAGTTTTCTCGTAGAGATATGTAAGTATTGGCGTAGCTGATTGCCCGTCATATATCCTTCTTTAGCCATCGCTTTTTCCTCCGTTATATAGATAAAGGCACCCGTTTATTTGGGTGCCTTTGTCGTATTCATACCGGCGAGAATGTCCGACATGACGCTTGCGGTATGTTCTTTATTGCTCATGTCGAGGTGTGCATAAATGTTGGCGGTGGTTGCGATGGTAGAGTGCCCGAGGAATTTGGACACCTCAATCAGTTCTGTTCTATTGCTGAGAAGGATGCTTGCGAAGGTATGGCGAAGATCATGGAACCTAATGTGGCGCAGTCCGTTCTTTTCGAGCAGGAGTCTGTAGTGCTGTGTCACATAATTCGGTCTGAGAAGCTCACCGAACTGGTCGGTGCAGATGAAGTCATCGTTCTTTCTGTTGTAGCTGCCTTTGAACATCTTTTTGTTCAGTTCCTGGCGTTCCTTTATTTCAAGGAGAGCTTCTACCATTTCATTGGGGATGACGATGGTTCGGTGGCTCGATTCGTTTTTCATCTTGGATACCACCTCGACCATGTGCTGATCGTCGATGGTTACTTCCACCACCTTTGAGTCCAGCAGGATATGGCGGGTTTCCCAATCGATGTTTGACCATTTGGCACCGATGGCTTCGCTTCGGCGAAGTCCCATGCATCCGGCGAGGATGATTGCCGGATATATGGGATCATCGCGAGCCACTTCAAGGAGCGCGTGCAATTCTTCTTTCGAGTAGTGGTCGCCCTCAAACTTTTCTTTCTTCGGGCGGTCGATTCTGTCGAAGGGGTTTGAGTCGATCTGCT
>JAKSPU010000011.1 GCA_024404505.1 Clostridia bacterium | reverse complement strand
TTAATAATCCTTTTTTGAAAGTTCTTGGGATCCTTAAGCCCTTCTTTCAAGAAGGGCTTAAGCGGGGTCCGGGGCAGAGCCCCGGCGTTCTCCGGGGCAGAGCCCCGGCGTTCTCCGGGACAGAGCCCTGCGCGTATTTTCTTTCAGTTTCCGCACTCAATGCTGATTTCGTTGAACAGCTTGAGCAGATCGGGCACGCAGACGTTGCGTTTTTCTTCGCCTGCCTTGTCGAGAACGGCGGTTCCGTTGTGCATCATCAGCATCCGGTCGCCGTACTCCACGGCATAGCGGAGATTGTGTGTCACCATCAGCGTGGTGACCTTCTTTTCCTTCACGATGCGGCCGGTGATCTGCATGATCGTTTCAGCCGTCTTGGGATCGAGCGCGGCGGTATGCTCGTCGAGCAGCAAAAGGTCGATGGGCGTCATCGTGGCCATCAGCAGCGTGAGCGCCTGCCGCTGACCGCCGGAAAGCAAACCGACCGGCACCTGCATCTTGTCCTCCAGCCCGAGCCCGACCTCCGCGACCATGTCGCGGAATTCGCCGGCCTTCTTCCGGCTGACGGCGCGCCCGAGATCAAACGGCTTGCCTTTGTTCTCCGCCAGCGACAGATTCTCAAGGATCGTCATGTCGGGGACAGTACCCACGGACGGATCCTGATGGACACGCCCGATCGAGGCAGCCCGCTTGTATTCGGGCAGATGAGTGACGTCACGCCCGTCCACGAGGATCTGCCCCCCGTCGATCGGGATCGTGCCGCTGATGATGTGCAGCATGGTCGTCTTGCCGGAGCCGTTCGAGCCGACGATGGACACGAACTGACCGTCCGGTACCGTCAGGTCAAAGCCGTTGAACAGCTGCACCTCGTTGACCGTGTGGCGGTTGAAATACTTGTCAATGTGTCGCAGCTCGATCATGACGCATCCCTCCCCGCCTTGGCGTGTGCCTTCCGGTTGCTGATCTTGGCCAGCAGCGCGGTCAGCTTGTCGTTGCATACCAGAATGATGGCGAACAGGACGGCGTTGAGCAGCTTGAGGTAGATGCCGTTCTCGTCGACCAGCACGAGATAGTTGAGGCAGAGCGAGTAGATCACGGCGCCGATGATGACGGCTGTCGTGTCCTTGACGCGCCGCGCCTGCGAGAACAGCGCCAGCCCGATGATGACCGACGCGAGCGCCAGCACGACCTTGCCGCTGCCGCAGGTGTTGTCGTAGGAGGCGTAGTACTGCGCGTAGACCGCTCCGGACATGGACGCGAGCGCGTTGGCCAGCGACAGACCGAGGATCTTGTAGGCGCCGACATCCTTGCCGAGCGCGATCACGACGCGCCCGTTGCTGCCCGACGCCTTGAGCATATAGCCGAGCTTGGTCGAGAAGAACAGATCGAGCAGCACCTTGATGACGATCACAGCGGCCAGCAGGATGGCGATGATCACGGCGTCCTTGGCGTACCCGGTCAGATCGACGTCAAAGAGCCCCTTGACGCCCGCACCGCGGTAGGAGAAGATCGTCGTGGTGTTGCCCTGCTCGGTCAGCAGCTGCGTCAGGGCCAGCGTGACGGACAAAAGACCCGTCATCGTGATGATCGCGGACAGGAGAGGCGTGATCTTCAGCTTCACGTGCAGAAGACCCGTGACAGCGCCCGCACCCGCGCCGACGATCCCGGCCAGCAGGATCGCAAGCACCGGAGGCATCCCGACCCGGAACAGCAGCACCGTGCAGACAACGCCGCCGAGCGGGAAGCTGCCGTCCATGGTCAGGTCGGGGAAATCAAGAATGGAGTAGGAAATATACATTCCGAGGGCGAGGATGGCGAAGCAAAGCCCCATCTGCAGCCCGTCGATGGTGGTACCGAGAAAAAGCATGATGAAAATCCTTACCGTTTATTCTGAAAGTCGGTTTATTTGACGTCGGTCACGTCGAGGTCAGCGGGCTTGGAAAGACCCAGCTTTGCGCAGGCGGCGCTGTTGTAGTAGTTGGTGGGGTCGGTGATCACGGCCACGGGGATGTCGGACGCGGACTTGCCGCCGATGATGTCGGCAGCGGCCTTGCCGGCGGAGCGGCCGACCTCGATGTAGTCGATGGAGGCGGAGGCGGCGCAGCCCTTCTTGACCTGCTCGACCTCAGAGCCGAACACGGGGATGCCGGCGGCATCGGTCAGGGGAAGGATGTTGCTTTCCAGCTTGCCGACGATGGTGTTGTCCAGCAGGTTGACGAAGCAGTCCACGCCGTCGGAGATCAGCGCGTTGACCTGCGTGTCGATGGTGGTGATGTCCGCAACGGCCTTGTCGATGATGGTCATGCCGGCGTAGGCGGCGGCAGCCTTCTTCAGCTCACTGATCTGGAAGGGGGAGGAGGACTCCTCGGTGGAGTACAGCACGCCGATCTTCAGGTCGGACTTGCCCATGAAGCCGGTCACGACCTTGAGCTGCTTCTCGAAGTTCGGGACGTCGGAGGAGCCGGTCACGTTCTCAAAGTTGGCCATGACGGAGCCGTCGGTGATGGCGCAGAAGACCACGGGGATGCCGCTGTCGGCAGCGGCATTGGCGGCAGCCATGGCGGACGGCGTAGCGATGGCGATGATGACCTTGGCACCCTTATTGACGAGCGTGTTGGCCTGCGTCTGGGAGACGGTCATATCGAAGTTGGAGTTGAGAAGCTGGATGTCGTACTCCTCCGCGGAGATGCCGGCATCCTCAAGGCCCTTGACGATACCGTTGTAGCAGTTATTGAGGGATTCGTGGGAACCGAATTGAATGATGCCGATGATGGGCTTTTTGGAGCCGCAGGAGGCGAAGGTCAGGATGCAGGTGAGCAGCATGGCTGCGGTCAGGAGGATGGAGAGAGTCTTTTTCATGGTATTTGCTTCCTTTCTTGTTTGTAGGGCGCAGGCCCTTGTGGTTGCGGCTTGTGCGGAAACAAAAAGCGCCCCGCACAGACCTCTTGTGTCTGTCGGGACGAATATCGGCTGATATCCGTGGTGCCACCCTGATTCGGATTTGCATCCGCACTTTTCACATATATCCCGCGCTGACGTATAAAAATGAGCAAGCATTGCGGTCCTTATGCGGCGTTATGGTAACGGAAACGCGCCCCGTCGGTTGCTACTCTCCCGCGGCTGCCCGCCGGATTTCGTCCGCCCTCTGAAGTCCATTCGCTCCTGCCTTGTCTGCCGCGCTTCCACCTGCCCGCGGCTCTCTGTGAGATTGAATCGGGAACTACTTCTCTTCATCATCGGTTTGATGGGAGCATTATAGCACACATCGGGGGCCTTGTCAAGAGGGGTCGGCAATTATTTTTTGGAAAAATCACGGATAAAGCCGCAGATACGGAAGCGAGGCCCTTCCTTCCCGACGTGTGTGCCGTCGGGGGTGAAAAGAGAAGGAGGCCGCGCCGGGACCCGGATCATATCGCGGATCCCCTGTATGTGAATTGTATAAAATTCCACCGGATCGGCCGCTCACGGCTGTAAGGATTGATTGAAATCAAAAATATCGAAAATTTTTTGAATTATTTTTCAAAAAGGTATTGCATATTTATCCGATTTGTGCTATAATACGGCGCATAAGATACCGCACTCCGTTGAGAGGAACGGTTCTGAACATAAGCAAGGAGATACAGCTATGAAAAACGTATGCAAACTGATGATCGTCGTCCTGTCTTTGATCATGATCGTGACCTGCCTGCCGTCCTGCGGCGCGAAGGGTAAGACCCTTGACGAGGTCAAGGCCGCCGGGGAGCTTGTGATCGCCACCAGCCCCGATTTTCCTCCCTTTGAGTCCCTTGACGGTGAGGGCAACGTCTCCGGCATCGAAATCGACATTATGAATATTATCTGCGAAAAGCTCGGCGTCAAGCTCGTGATCGAGCAGATGGCTTTCGAGTCCGTCCTCCCCGGTGTGCAGGCCGGTAAGTTCGACGTCGGCGTGTCCGGCATCACCGTCACCGAGAAGCGTCTCAAGAACGCGCTGTTCACCGATCCCTACTGCATGGCTGCACAGGCCATCGTCGTGACTGCCGACAGCCCCATCAAGTCCAAGGCTGATCTGGCCGGCAAGAAGGTCTCCGTGCAGACCGGTACCACCGCCGAGTCCTTCTGCGGCGAGAACGGCTACGAGGTGCTGTCCTTTGAGGCCAACAGCGATGCCGAGGCCGCCGTGCTGAACAACAAGGTCGACGCGTGGGTCATCGACGACCTGACCGCCAAGGACATGGTCGACACCTACAACGCCGAGCATCCCGGTGCGCTGGTCATCCTGTCCGACGCCATGACCACCGAGCCCTACGCGTTCGGCTTCGCCTTCGGCAGCGAGGATCTCGTCGCCGAGGTCAACAAGATCGTCAAGGAGCTGGTCGATTCCGGCGAGATCCAGAAGATCTTTGAGAAGTACGACGCGCCCTACACCAAGCCCTGACATCTGATCAGGCTGCCTGATGCTAAAACTTAACGGAACCGGAGAGCCTTCTGCGGAATGGCTCTCCGGGCCTCCGTTTTTTGAGGAGGACATAAAAAGTGTCTGCGTGGTTGGATAAATTATCGGAAACCTTTATAGAAAGCGGCTACTACAAGCTGATGCTCGAGGGCTTCAGGAATACGCTGATCATCACGGCCGCCGCGGTCGTCATCGGCGTGGCGCTGGGCGTGGTGATCGCCATGATCAAGTACCTCGGCGAGGATGTGCCGTGGATGAAGCCGTTCATCTTCCTGTGCGATCTCTACGTGACGGTGATCCGCGGCGTGCCCGTGGTGGTGCTGCTGCTCGTCTTTTACTACATCATTATGATGTCCGCGGACGGTGTGACGGTTGCCATTCTCGCGTTCGGCATCAACTCCGGCGCGTACATGGCAGAGCTGATCCGCAGCGGCATCAACGCCGTCGATAAGGGGCAGATGGAAGCCGGACGAAGTCTCGGCTTGTCCCGCATCCAGACGGCGCGCAGGATCGTGCTGCCGCAGGCGCTGCGGTACGTCATCCCCGCCATCGGCAACGAGTTCGTCGCGCTGCTCAAGGAGACGTCCGTCGCGGGCTACGTGGCGGTCAAGGACCTGACCCGTGCGGGCAACCTCGTGCGGAACAACACCTACGACGCGGTCAACACGCTGCTGCTGGTCGCCATCGTGTACCTTACGCTGGTCGTGATACTGACCCAGCTTCTGAAGCTGTTGGAAAGGAGATTGGCTCATGGAAAACAATAAGCTGATCGAGGTCAAAGGTCTGACCAAGCAGTTCCACAAGGTGGACGTGCTGAAGGGCATCGACGTGGACATCAACAAGGGCGACGTGGTCTGCGTCATCGGGCCGTCCGGCTCCGGTAAGTCGACCTTCCTGCGCTGCCTCAACCTGCTGGAGAAGCCGACGGGCGGATCCATCATCTTCGAGGGCGAGGAGCTGACGGGCAAGCGCGTCGATCTCAACCGCCACCGTCAGAAGATGGGCATGGTGTTCCAGCAGTTCAACCTGTTCCCGCACATGAATATCCTCGAGAATATGACCTGTGCGCCCGTCATGCTGAAAAAGATGACCAAGGCCGAAGCCGAAGCCAAGGCGCACGAGCTGCTTGCCCGTGTTGGTCTTGACGACCGTGCGGACGCGTTTCCGGGTCAGCTTTCCGGCGGACAGAAGCAGCGTGTCGCCATCGTGCGCGCGCTGTGCATGGAGCCGGACGTCATGCTGTTCGACGAGCCGACGTCAGCGCTTGACCCCGAAATGGTCGGCGAGGTGCTGGACGTCATGAAGGAGCTGGCGAGGTCCGGCATGACCATGGTCGTCGTGACGCACGAGATGGGCTTTGCCCGTGAGGTCTCCAACCGCGTCATGTTCCTTGACGGCGGCGTGATCGCCGAGGAGGGGACACCGGACGAAATGTTCAATCATCCGCAGTCCGAGCGGCTGCGTTCCTTCCTGTCGAAGGTGCTGTAACGTACATTGTGAGGTGAAACATCATGGAAGCATTGAAGCACAGAGATTTTCTGAAGCTGCTCGACTTTACCCCGGAGGAGATCGGATATTTCCTTGATCTGGCTGCCGATCTGAAGGCAAAGAAGAAGGCGGGCATCCCACACAGGATGCACGAAGGCAAGAACGTGGTGCTGATCTTTGAGAAGACCAGCACGCGGACGCGGTGCAGCTTTGAGGTCGCGGCGCGCGATCTCGGCATGGGTGTGACGTATCTCGATCCGACCGGTTCGCAGATCGGGCGCAAGGAGAGCATCGCGGACACGGCGCGGGTGCTGTCGCGGATGTTCGACGGCATCGAATACCGCGGCTACGGGCAGGCCATCGTGGACGAGCTGGCGGAGTACGCGGGCGTACCCGTCTGGAACGGCCTGACGAACGAGTTCCATCCGACGCAGATCCTGGCCGACTTCCTGACGATACGCGAGCATTTCGGCTCGCTGAAGGGTCGGAAGCTGGTCTACATGGGTGACGCACGGTACAACATGGGCAACTCGCTGATGGTCGGCTGTGCGAAGATGGGGATGCACTTTGTGGCCTGCGCGCCCGAAAAGTATTTTCCCGATCCGGCGTTGATTGCGGAGTGTCAGGCGGTCGCCCGGGAGACCGGAGCGGTGCTGGAGTTCATCTCCGACCCGGCTGCCGCGGTGTCGGGCGCGGACGTGATCTACACGGACATCTGGGTGTCGATGGGTGAGCCGACGGAGGTCTGGGCGGAGCGCATCGCCGATCTGTCCGCCTATCAGGTCAATCAGACACTGATGGATGCGGCCGGTCCGCAGGCGGTGTTCATGCACTGTCTGCCGTCCTACCACGACCTGAAAACGACGATCGGAAAAGAGATGGGCGAAAAGTTCAGCCGGGACTGCATGGAGGTCACGGACGAGGTGTTCAACGGCCCGCAGTCTGTGGTCTTCGACGAGGCCGAAAACCGGATGCACACCATCAAGGCTGTCATGGCAGCGACATTGTAAAAGAGAGCGCCGGGGCTCTGCCCCGGACCCCGGGATGCGTTTGCGGGGCTCTGCCCCGGACCCCGCTTAAGCCCTTCTTGAAAGAAGGGCTTAAGGATCCCAAGAACTTTCGAAAAATGTATTGACTGGGGTTGAGTTTACGCTGAACGAGATAGGCGGGTGCCGTCACGGGCGCCCGCCTTTTTATAAACGCAGTCTCGGGGACCCCCTATCCCCGCTCTGACGTGCAGACCCGCATCCCGCAGGATGAGGTTGCAGGGAGAAGGGAGCGGCGCAGCGCCCCCTCTCCTCGGTAAAAGGTTTTGGAATCTCCCCCTCCCGCGCACGGGAGGGGGCCGGGAGGCAGGCCCCCGAGCGCCGGAGGCGTGAGGCGTTCCTCTCGTCAGCAGGATTGCGTATAAATAAACTGTTCCCCGCCCTCTGGGCGGGGGGATCAGAGGGGTGATGGCGGCAGTTCAAACGGGGGGCAAAAGAGTTGTTGCACCGTTTGAAAACGCAAGCTCTGCCTGTCCCGCAATTCATACCCGCAATTTCTCCAAAACCCATTGACTTTTTGAGCAGAATCGTGTAAAATATACACAAAGCGCCGTCCCGCACGGGATCGACGTCAAAATGGAAACAACAGGAAAAAGGAGATACGGATATGAAGAAATTCAGAGTCGGCATCATCGGTACCGGCGGCATCAGCCATTGCCACATGGCAGGGTACAAGGCACTTGAGGCAGAGGGACGTGTAGAGATCGTCGCTGCCTGCGATATCAACGAGCCCAAGCTGCTGGCTTACTGTGAGAAATACAACATCCCTCATCATTACACGGATTGCAAGGAAATGATGAAGCAGGAGCAGCTGGATTGCGTGAGTGTCTGCACGTGGAACTCCGCCCACAAGGATTGCACCATCGCTGCGCTGCGTGGCGGTGCGAACGTCCTGTGCGAGAAGCCCATGGCCATGAACGCGAAGGAAGCGCAGGAGATGATGGACACGGCCAAGGCGTGCGGCAAGCTGCTGCAGCTCGGCTTCGTCCGCCGCTTCGGCGAGGACGCCGACACGGTACGCCGTCTTGTGGACGAGGGGACCTTCGGTGACATCTACTACGCCAAGGCTACCTACCTGCGTCAGAACGGCTGCCCCGGCGGCTGGTTCGGCGACAAGACCTTCTCCGGCGGCGGTCCGCTGATCGACCTCGGCGTCCACGTCATCGACTTGACCCGCTACCTCGCCGGCTGCCCGAAGCCCGTGTCCGCGTTTGGCGTGACCTACGACAATCTCGGCCCCGACCGCGCGAACTCGACCGAGAAGGCGTGGGTGACCGAGGTCAAGCCCGGCGAGCATCCGTACAACGTCGAGGACCTGTGCGCCGCCATGGTGCGCTTTGACAACGGTCTGACCCTGTCCGTGGAGGCCAGCTTCAACCTGAACATCACCGGCGACGTCGGTGACGTCCAGCTGTTCGGCACCAAGGCCGGCACATCTCTCGGCTCCATGAACGTCCTGACCACTAAGGACGGCGGATTTGTCACCTTCACGCCCGAGGGTGAACATTCCTTCCGCTTCGGTCCCGCGTTCAACGAGGAGATCAAGGGGTACATCGACGCCGTTGAGGGTCTGACGCCCTGCCGCGCTCCCGCCGAGGACGGTGTGTGGCTGATGAAGATCATCGACGCGATCTACGAGTCCGCAAAGACGGGCAAGAGCGTGGCGATTGAATAAATATGTGGCCCACAAAGCGTTGGACTATATTATTTGACAGCAGAGAGAAGGGAGCGGTCGTCCGCTCCCTTCTCTCTGTACGTATCTGAAAAAACTTTGAGAAAATTTTCACAAACCTCTTGACAAAGTAATCACAAACGTGTATAATAAGCGCATAAAAGCACAGATGGGAAACAAGTACGTCATTGTATGACCCTCCAGAGAGCTGCCGGGCGGTGCGAGGCAGCGGGTGATCCTTGACCGAATACATTCCCGGAGCCGTGTATCCGAACCGTCCGAGAGGGCGCAAGGGTGCAACGGGACCGCCCGTTACAGCGGACAGACATGGACCGTTCCGGTAAGCGCATGGGCGCTGCACGGGATAGCGGCGTGTCGATGAGGCTCCCGACCGTGAGGCGGGGGCGAACAGAGGTGGTACCACGGCATGGATTTTGTCCGTCCTCTGTCCCGATGGCGGGGCAGGGAGCGGCTTTTTTGTTTCCTCTTGAATGAAAAGTCCCTCGGCTGCCGAAAATGCAATGGTCTGTTCTGTACCGCCGCAGACAAACCGGAAAGGAACCGTTATGTTAGTCAAGATTCTCCTGATCGTCGTTTTCTTTGCCGCGATGTTGTTCGTCGGTATCATGAGCCGCCGCTCGAGCCGCGGTGTGGACGGCTTCGTTCTCGGCGGACGTGCCGTCGGTCCGTGGTTGACCGCGTTCTCCTTCGGAACGTCTTACTTCTCCGCCGTCATCTTCATCGGCTACGCGGGCCGCTTCGGCTGGAACTTCGGTCTTGCCTCGACGTGGATCGGACTCGGCAACGCCTTCATCGGCTCGCTGCTCGCGTGGGTCGTTCTCGGCCGCCGCACCCGCGTCATGACCCAGCACCTCGGCAGCCGCACCATGCCGGACTACTTCGGCCTGCGGTATGAGTCCAAGGCGCTCCGCCTGATCGCAGCCGTGATCGTATTCGTGTTCCTGATCCCTTACACCGCGTCCCTGTTCAACGGTCTGTCCCAGCTGTTCACGTCCGCGTTTCCCGGCGTATCTTACGCATGGTGGGTCATCATCATGGCCGTGCTGACCGGTGTGTACGTCATCATCGGCGGCTACATGGGTGCTGCCGTCAACAATTTCATTCAGGGACTTATCATGCTGTTCGGCATCGTTGCGGTGATCTGGGCTGTTCTTGCCAAGCAGGGCGGACTCACGGAAGCCATTGCCGCGCTGTCCGCACAATCCGCCGTGACCGCTGCCGGGACCGAGTTCCACGGTGCGTTCACCTCCTTCTTCGGCCCTCAGCCGACCCAGCTGCTCGGCGTCGTGATCCTGACCTCCCTCGGCACATGGGGTCTGCCTCAGATGGTAGGCAAGTTCTACGCCATCAAGGACGAGGGCGCGATCGTCAAGGGAACGATCATTTCCACCTTCTTTGCGGTGGTAGTTGCCGGCGGCTGCTACTTCCTCGGCGGATTCGGTCGTCTGTACGCCGCGGAGGTCGAAATGGCCGCAGACGGTGTGACGCCTGCCTCCTTTGACTCGATCATCCCCGCCATGCTGACCGGTGTCAGCACCGATCTCGGCGGTCTCGGTGATTGGCTGATGGGGCTTGTGCTGATCCTCGTGCTGGCTGCTTCCATGTCCACGTTGTCCTCGCTGGTCATCACGTCTGCCTCCACGATCGTGTTGGACATGGTCGGTGCGATCCGCAAGAAGACCGGCGCGGAGAAGAGTGAAAAGGGTGATATGCTGCTGATGCGTTTGCTGATCGCCGTTTCCATTGCTATTGCTGCCGGTATCGCTATTCTTGTTGCCTTCAACAAGGATGCCGCCAACCGCCTGTATATTTCCGACCTCATGGGTATTTCGTGGGGTACCCTCGCAGGGTGCTTCCTCGCGCCGTTCATGTACGGTCTGTTCTCCAAAAAGGTCACTCGTGCCTCCGTATGGGCAAGTTTTGTCACCGGTCTCGGCATCACCATGACCGAGTTCGTGCTGACTTCCGTTCTGAAGATCCGTTTCGAGGCCGGCACGTTCATGAATTACTTCTTCAACTCCGCGATCAACGCCGGTATGCTGGCTATGCTGGTCGGTCTTGTGATCGTGCCGCTGGTCAGCGCGCTGACGAAGAACACCAAGCCTGCCGACGTCGAAGCTATGTTCGACTGCTACAACCGCACGGTCACCGTGTCTGTCAGCTCCTCGCTTGAGGACGACAGATAAGGGAGTGTGTATGCGGGGCTCTGCCCCGCACCCCGAGGACACGTTTACGGGGCTCTGCCCCGCACCCCGAGGACACGTTTACGGGGCTCTGCCCCGCACTCCGAGGACACGTTTACGGGGCTCTGCCCCGTGCCCCGCTTAAGGGCTTCTTGAAAGAAGCCCTTAAGAATCTGCAAGAACTTTCAAAAAAAGATTATTGGCCGAGGTTCGGTTTACGCTGGACGAGATTGGTGGGTGCCGTCATGGGCGCCCACCTTTTTCGTCGTTTCCCCGTATCCCGCAGGATGAGGGTGCAGGGAGAAGGGAGCGGAGCAGCCGCTCCCTTCTCCCTGCTATAAATAAAGTATTCCCCCCGCCCGGCGGGCGGGGGGCAGGGGGGTGGGGGAAAAGGTTTAGCAGTATTTTCGGCGATGCAGAAACGCAGGGCCTCTGGCGGCAGAGCGCCGGGGAGAATTTCTCCCCGGCGCTCTATTTTACGTATAAACCGTCCCGCAGGTGCATAGTTTGTACCGATCCGAAAAAGACCGTTCAACACATACACAGGGAGGGCAATACATATGTTTATTTATTCGATCAAGGCCGGCACGATCCGCTTCTGCGGCATCGTCTGCGTGGCGCTGGCTGCGCTGATCGCGCTGATCGCTTTCGTCCCGGCTTACGCGGGGGGCGACAGGACCACCTCGGGAACACCCGCGGACAGCCCGGCGGGAAACACGCCGTCCGCCGCGGCCTCGGGCGGGGACAGCGCGGCAGTCACCTACCGGTATGATAAGGTGAAGACCGCGGACGACGCGGCTGCCTTTCTCGGGCAGTTCGGCTGGGTCGTGGACGCCGGCTCCGTTGAAACCGCGCAGGTAACGATCCCCGCCGAGTTTGACAAGGTGTTCGCCGGGTATGACCAGCTGCAGCGGGCGCAGGGACTTGACCTGTCCGGATACAGGAGCAAGACGGTCACGCGTTACACCTTCACCGTGACCAACTACGCGGATTGGGACGGACCGGTCTATGCCAACGTGCTGGTTTTCCGGAACAAGGTCATCGGCGGCGACGTCTGCTCCGCGGACGTCAACGGCTTCATCCACGGCTTTGAGAAGCCGGCAGAGTAAAAAACGGTCGGTCCGCTGACGCGGACCGACCGTTTTTTCATTTGACGATGATCGGGCTGAACGCCTTGCGCCCGTCTGCGTCGGTCACCTCGGCGCGGACGTACCGCTCGTTCTCCTTGAATCGGTAAACGGCTTCGGTCAGCCCGTCTCCCCGCACGATGCGTCCGCTCACCCACACGAGGTGTGACAGGAACGCGAGCTTGACACAGGGAGAGCAGGTCAGCCGGACGGTGTCCTTATCCGGCCTTTCGAGGTGGATTTCCGGACCGGTCGTGGCGTAGAAGCGGTTTTGCCGGATCGCCTCAAGCAAGCCGAGGCTGTCCACGGCGTCCGCTTCGGCCATGATCCAGCCGCGGCACTGATCGCCGTCGTAGTAATGGGTATCGTCGGTCGCCAACAGCGGCAGGTACGTCCCGTCGGCGGCCAGCTCGTCGACAGCAAGGCCGGAGTAGGGACGTTCGGACATCCCCCAATCGGAGACGGAATTGTAGATCTCGGTCGCGTCGAAGGGCGAGGTCTCCCTGAGCTGATTGGCCGTATTCAGGCTCCACGCCGGATGTGCCATGACCGCCAGACCGCCAGCCTCGTGCGTTTTTTCGATGAAGAGGCGCGCACGGTCGGCGTTGGAGAGTGATTCGTCCTTCTGTATGGAGCGGTCGAGACGAGGCTCGGTCTGACAGCCGAGGGCGAGAACGTGGAAAACGCCCCGGCGGCTGTCACCGCCTCCGGCATCGTATTCACAGCCGGAAATGACGGACAGGTGCTTCACGGTGCCGTCAGCCAGCGGAACGTCGTATTCGCCGCCCGGATTCCAGACCCAGTGATCGGTCAGGGCAAGTATATCGTACCCCTCGGCGGCGTAGACAGCCAGCGCTTCTGCGGGAGTTCTGTGACCGTCGGAAAGGGTGGTGTGGGTGTGCAGGCCGACCTTATACCGCCTGACACCGTTCATATCGGTAAACACGGAAAACGCCTTCTTTCTGTCAACTGCTTACTGTCTGCTGAATGCCGCAAGGGTATCCGCCAGCCGGGCCGACAGGACTGCCTTGGTGGCGGGATGGATCTCGAAGGTCTCGCATACGTCACGGCAGACCACGAGAGCCGTGTGGGGAATGACCTCGGCGGCCTTCTCCTCGGCGGCCTGCAGATCCCACCAGCCGGCGTCGGAGCGGGGCTCAAAGTCCGCGATCTGCACAAGGGCGAACGGCAGTGCGGGATCCCGCAGATCCTCTCTCCAGCGCCCGATCATGGCCGTCAGCTCATCGACGTACACGGCGGCTTCCGCCACGGTCGTGTCGCTCTCGCCCTGATACCAGACCACGGAGGACAGAGGCATCGGGATCAGCTTGCGGAACATGGCCTCGTACAGCATACCGTCTCCGTTCCAGATGACGTATTCGGGGTAGGTGTGATCGATGTGCCGCTGCTCCATGGGGACGTACAGCTCAGGGCAGAGTCCGGCGGGGATCCAGCTCTCGATCACGGACGCGCCCTGATAGCACGCGATCAGACCGACCGCGCAGCCGAGCTTTTCCTGAAGGTCCATACCGGTGTGGTAGCCGATCGCGGACCAATTCTCCACGTCGTCCTTTTCGCAGACGACCCAGCCGTCGCACTCGTGATACTTGTCGGAATCCTCGATCCGGTCGACCGTGAACAGGCGGAGCAGGGGATTGCTGCGGAACTCCTCCGGATTTTCCACGCGGGATTCCTTCATTTTGAATTGGATGTTGGATTGTCCGGCCAACAGGACCACCTCGCCGACATACACGTCTGTCAGGGAGGCCGTGCCGTCCGGGGTCGTGACGGTCAGCTCGTAAGGGCCGCCGTAGGGCATGGCAGGCAGCTCGGCTGCCCATGTGACACCGCAGCCGACGGAGGCGATCCCGGCTGCTTTGGCGGAGCAGCCGTTCAGCGTTACGGTCACGTCCGCACCGGACACGTCGCCGGATCCGAATACGCGGATCGTTTTGTGTGCCGCCAGTACCATGTGATCGCGGAAAAGAGGGGAAAGCTGAATATTCATAAGGAAAAACCTTCTTTCTCAAGCGGTAGGGATATTATAGCACATACTGCCGGAAAAGGCAAGAGGCGGGGAGCAATTTGGACTTTTATTCTCATAGCGAAGCAGCATCTCCGGAGACCTCGTGAAGGTTCCCGCTCCTACCCTCCTGCCCCCCGCCTGGCGGGCGGGGGGAATACTATATTTTATAGCAGGGAGAAGGGAGCGGCGATACCGCTCCCTTCTCCCTGCACTCTCATCCTGCGGGATGCGTTCCCCGTTCCCCCGGGTCTGCACGGATCGGGCAGATGCCATCTGCCCGATCCCGAGCGGGGTCAGGGGCCCCCGCGTAGGCGTTTATAAGAATAGTGGGCGCCCATGACGGCACCCACCAATCTCGTTCAGCGTAAACCAAACCTCGGTTATTCTTTACCCTGTATAAAAGTTCTTGGGATCCTTAAGGGCTTCTTTCAAGAAGCCCTTAAGCGGGGTGTGGGGCAGAGCCCCGCGCGTTCTCCGGGGTGTGGGGCAGAGCCCCACACATATTATATAACTCTTACCCGGATCACACCGTTCAGCGCAGCGAGCTTGGCGGCGGCTGTGTCGGAGACGGCACCGTTGACGTCGAAGATCGTGTAGGCGAACGAGCCGCGGGACTTGTTCGTCATGTTCTCGATGTTCAAGCCCTCCTCGGAGACGACACCGGTCAGCAGATTCAGCATACCGGGAATGTTCTCGTGCAGCACGCATACGCGCACGTCACCGGAGCGCGGCATAGACACGTTCGGATAGTTGACACTGTTCTTGATGTTGCCGTTGGCGAGGTAGTCGTCCAGCTCCATCGCAGCCATCACGGCGCAGTTGTCCTCGGACTCCTCGGTCGACGCACCCAGATGCGGGATCAGGATCGCGTTCTTCACACCCACCAGCTCGGGGGTCGCAAAGTCGGTCACGTAGCAGGAGACCTTGCCGGACTCCAGCGCGGAGATCATGTCGGCGGAATTCACCAGCGTGTCGCGGGACAGGTTGATCACCTTCACACCGTCCTTCATCGCGGCCAGCGCCACCGTGTTGATCATGCCCTTGGTGTCGGGCGTTGCCGGTACGTGGATCGTGATGTAATCGGCCTTCTTGTAGATCTCTTCGTAGGAGGAGGCGCGGACAACGTGATGATTCAGGTTCCACGCTGCCTCGACCGACAGGAACGGGTCGCAGCCGATGACGTCCATGCCGAGATGCACCGCCACGTTGGCGACCATGCCGCCGATCGCACCGAGTCCGATCACGCCGAGCGTCTTGCCCTTCAGTTCACATCCGGCGAACTGCGACTTGCCCTTTTCGACCGTCTTGGCGACGTTCTCGTCACCGGCCAGCGTTTTGACCCACTCGATGCCGCCCACGATGTCGCGGGAGGCGAGGAACAGGGAGCAGAGCGCCAGCTCCTTGACGCCGTTCGCATTCGCACCGGGGGTGTTGAACACCACGATGCCTTCCTTCGCGCACTTGTCGAGCGGGATATTGTTCACACCCGCACCTGCACGGGCGATCGCCAGCAGCTCGGGGTTGAACTCCATGTCCAGCATATTCGCGGAGCGGACCATGATGCCCTCGGGCGCGGTCACCTCGGTGCCGAAGGTGTAGACAGCCGGATCCAGACGGTCCGTGCCGACCTTGGCGATCTTGTTCAAAAGCAGAATATTCTTCATGACTGTCTCGTCTCCTTGTTTCAAGCCTTGGGATTCTCGGCGGCAAACTTCTTCATGAACGCCACCAGCGTCTCAACACCCTCGTAGGGCATCGCGTTGTAGATCGACGCACGCATACCGCCGACGGAGCGGTGACCCTTCAGATTCTTCATGCCGGCCTTTGCCGCCTCGGAGGCGAATTTCTTGTCAAGATCCGGGTCGCCGGTCACGAAGGTCACGTTCATCATGGAGCGGGAACCGGCTTTCACAGGCGCGAGGTAGTAGTCCTGATGATCGAGATAATCGTAGAGGAGGTCTGCCTTGCGGCGGTTCAGCTCCTGCATCTTCTCAAGTCCGCCGATGGACAGCAGCCACTCGACGACCAGACCCAGCATATAGATCGTGTAGCAGGGAGGCGTGTTGTACATGGAGTCGTTCTCTGCCATCGTCTTCCACTCGAGCATGGTCGGCATCTTGGGATCGGCATACGCGAGCAGATCCTCACGGACGATGACGACGGTCACGCCGGCGGGAGCCATGTTCTTCTGAGCGCCGGCGTAGATCACGCCGAACTTGCTCACGTCTACCGGCTCGGACAGGATGCAGGAGGACATATCGGCCACCAGCGGCACGTCGCCCGTGTCGGGGATGTAGCCGAACTTGGTGCCGTAGATCGTATTGTTGAAGCACATATGTACGTAGGACGCGTCCGGACGGATCATGTCACGGGTCACGTAGGGCACATGGTCGAAATTATCGTCCTTGGTCGTGGCGACGCATTTGACGTCGTAACCCAGCTTCTGAGCTTCCTTGAACGCCTTGCCGGAGAACTGACCGGACACGATGTAGTCGGCCTTGCCGGTGCGCCCGATGAGGTTCAGCGGGACGCAGGCGAACTGCGTGGAGGCGCCGCCCTGCATGAACAGCACCTTGTAGTTGTCGGGGATGTTCATCAGCTTGCGCAGATCAGCCTCTGCCTTCTGGATGATGGCTTCATAATCCGGAGATCGGTGACTCATCTCCATGACGGACATACCGGATTCGCCGTAGCAGACCATCTCAGCCGCTGCTTTTTCCAGAACCGGGACCGGGAGCATAGAGGGGCCTGCCGAAAAATTGAATACTCTGTTCATACTTGATTCCTCCGAATGAAGTTGAAAAAATAGTGCGAACCGCAAAAACGATTCGCACTATTATACTACAATTGCAAGAGCGTGTCAAGAGGGTTTGCAAATAATCATACGGAATTCCGCGTCAGTATGCAAATATGCAGGGATTCAGTCATCTTCCTGCATAGAAGCGGCATGACTCAATCAGCCAGCGCTGCCTTGACGGCATCGACGACCATCCCGGCGGCCATCCGGCAGCCGTCCTCGTTCAGGTGGAGGTTATCGACGGCGGACACCCACTTTTCGGGATCGGCGCACACGGTGCTGCCGAGGTCGTTGATGCGGACGCCGAGCGGAACGAGCGCCTCCACGGCGGCGGCGTTGTACTCACGCACGCGGTCGATGGAGTGGCCCCACATGGCGGGACGGGGCGGCGTGGTGGTGCAGAAGATGACCTTCGGGCAATAGGAGAGCAGGATCTTCGCGATGCGGACGAGCAGCGCGACGTAGTCTTCCTTCGAGGTGAAGGGGCCGTCGCCGAACAGATCGCACATATCCCACAGACCGTTGTTCCAATGGATCACGTCGGCGGTCTCCAGCTGTGCCTTGTACTCAAAGCAGTTGCGGAGCGTATAGGAGGCGAAGCGGTCGTTGTCCGTGGACTGCCAGACCGTGTACTCGTCACCCAGCAGTGCGGGGACCAGCGGGCCGTAACCGATCAGACGGATGGAATCACCCAGTAAAACGACTTTTTTCATGATGTTATTTTCCTTTCGGTATATGTAATGGAGTGAGCGTGCGTGTCAGTTTTCGTCCTTGATGCAGATCAGGTCCTTGGCATAGGGGAGCGTCAGGATCCAGTCGCACAGGGTGTGCCACTCCGCGAGCTTGTGACTGCGGCGGGCGTAGTAGATGTTGATGAGATTCTCGTAGTTCATGGTCACGGTCCGCATCTGGTTGTAGGACGTCGGCAGCAGCTGGATCATGTTGTGCCACGGCTGACGGTCGTCCTTGTCGGCCACGAACTTCTGCCGCTCGGCTTCAAGGTAGGCGATGGTGGCGTCCAGCATGGCAAGACCGCCCTCGTCCAGCCGGTCGTGGGAGAAGTCGTCGCGCTCAAAGGGCTTGGCGTGGATCTTGTGCATCGTGGAGCAGGAGTTGGCGACGGTGCCGACCTTGTAGGTGTCGAACTCCTTCCACCAGTACAGAGGCGCGGTGATGTCGACGGAGACGAAGATCATCCGCAGGAACTTGCGGTGATCGCTGCCGGCATGGGCGAGGCGGCGGGCGAGATCAAGGTCGTTGGGACCCATGATGAACTGACCGGCCTCGTCGTAGGTGCTGTCCATGCGGGCCCAGCTGTTCAGGGGGTTGCGTGCGCCGCGGATGGCGTTTTCCATGTTCATCACGGAAGTGCGTTCGGTTTTCAGCATGGTGTGTATCCTCCTTCAGTATTTCAAAGCTTGGTGACCGTGTATCCCTTGCCGGACCACACGGCCTCTCCGAAGGCTTCTCCCTCGGGGCAGAGCAGGTATACGGCTGCACCGGCGGCGTCGGCGGGCAGGGAAGCCTCGGGCTTGCCCGACGCGAAGCTGACCGTCACGCGGTGGATGCCGCCGTAGATATCGCAGTCCGCGAAGGCGAATCCGGGCTTTCCGGTCGGCTTGCGGAGCAGGAACAGCGCGCCGGAGTGAGGATCGGCGTTGACGACCTTCAGCTCGTCCACGATGCCGATCACCTTATCCGACATACGGTCGACCGCCAGTGCACCGGCCATGCCGATCTTGGACAGATCGAAGGTGAGGTCCGTCATCTTGTCGCCGAAGTTATAGAGCGCGAGCAGCTTGACGTTCTCGTCGTAGTCCAGCACGTGGGCAACAGGCGCCGGCTGCTCGAACATATCTACCGGGCGGCCGGACTTGCCGATGGGCGGCAGGAGACGCGTATACAGCCGTCTGCGGGCGGGGGAGAGGTTTTCCAGCTCGTCGTTGGACAGCACGGAGCCGCCGGACATGGCGACGGCGATGCTCCACAGCTCAGCCTCGGACCAGGTGCAGTTGAAGCCGTCGCCCTGATCCACGTCGCGGGAAACGAGACCGTCCGGATCGTTGACGAAGACCTTGCGGTTGAGGAACCAGCGCCACGACACGGTCTTGACGCAATCCTTCATGATCTGCCAATAGGTGGGGAAGGAGGGGTCCTTGCCCCAGATGATATCGGTGGACATCCGCGCACCGTTGAGGATGCCGGCAGCGGCCAGCGTCGGCGCACCGCAGGAGATCATGAACACGTCGGGACCGACGGTGTCGCGGACCACCTGCAGCGCCCTCCGCAGGCACTCGACGCAGAAGCCGTCCTTGAAGCGGACGTGACCGCTCCTGTCGGGCAGGAAGTACCGGATGGAGGCGGCGAGGAAGTCGAGCTTGAAGTAGCGCGCGCCGTACTCCTCCGTCATGCGGCGGAAGACCTTGCGGAGATGCTCGTGATAGCGGGGATCGCCGAGGTCGAACGGGTGGTAATGCTCACCGAGCGTTATGGTGTCGAGCGACATATCCTTCAGCTCGTCGTAGAACTCTGATTTGTCGCTCAGGAGGAACGGCGCGAGCCACAGGCCGAAGACCATGCCCCGGTCGGTGACGTACTTGGCGGTCGCGGCCATGCCCTCCGGGAATTTCTTCTCGTCAGTCAGCCATTCACCGGCGAAGGAGCCCTCGCGCTGCCAGCCGTCGTCGATCTGGACGAGATTGGGCTGACCGGGCTTCGTGTACTTCACCTGTCCGTCGGCGGCGCGGCGGATCTTCTCCTCGGTAACGTCGTTGTAGTAGCACGACCACGAACACCAGCCCACGGGCAGGTCGCCGGTCGGGATGGCGTGCATATACTCGGCGGCGCGGTCGGCGTACGCTTCGAGAAGGGCGTTTTCACAGTTCTGGCCGGAGGTGAGCGTGAAGCGCTCCATGATATACGGCTCGCCCGCGGTCAGTGTGCGCTCCTCGAGATCGCAGCAGAAGGTGACCTTGCCGTCGTGTACGGTCAGATGCGACCAGAAACGCAGCGCGGTGACGAAGCCGCACAGGAGGACGTCTCCGGTGACGACGTTCTTGAAGACGAACAGCTCCGGCGCGGAGATCGTGTCCTGAGGCTTGAAGGGGCTGACGTTCGTCCAGTCGTTGGTGTGGGCGGCGTTGTTGTAGACGAACACGTTATCGAACTGCCCGGACAGCCACGCGGGCAGCGGGACCTCACATTCCGCGGAGATAAGGGACAGGCCCTCGTGCAGCGGGGTCAGGGACACGGCGGCGACGTCCTTCTGAACGGTGACGTCGACAGCGAAATCGGCGGTGCGCTCACCGGGCCGGACGATTGTGACGGTATTGTCGGGATAAGTCAGGCGGATGTTCATGGTACAGCACTTCCTTTTCTTTTTTGTTCTGTTTGTTCGGCTGATCAGGTGACGAGTCCGCCCGTCGTGGGCAGCCATCCGGTCACCAGCTCGTACCACGCGGGGATCGCGGTGTCTTTCAGCCCGGGATCGGTCAGGAACGCGGAGACACGGTCGTAAAGCTCGTCGAGCATGGCAAGCAGCTTTTTCTGGATACGGACGGGGATATCGGAGATGCCGGTCCCCTCGATGCCGGCGAGGAACGCGTCCGCGGCAGTTTTGTGCGCACGGCGCGCACAGTCGATGCGCAGAAGGAACTGCTCGAGATCCTCTTTGAAGATGCCGTCCGGATCGTTCTGCCCGTCCGCGAACTGCTCCTCGGCGGCCTGATGCCACAGGTCACGGCTCCCGGCAAGACGGATCATCTCCCGCGAGGCACGCACGGCGGCCACGACGGCTGTCATCGCGCGTTTGGCCCGGTCTTCGGTTTCATTCGCGGGCTGCCACGTGTCCAGCAGCGCGGACGCGGCGTCGGCGCCCCGCTCGTAATCCTCAAAGCGGGTCCCGAACCTGCCCTCGGGGCTGACGAGCATACGCAGCGCCAGCTCCGCGTGGATGACCGCGTGGGACGGCAAATGCCACGGGAAGCGGCCCGGCGCGGTGGTCGTGTCACGCAGCACGTGCGTGATCCGTGTGTACGGCGTCACGCGTCCGAACAGGATCGGCTCGACCTGTGCCTCCTCTGGTGTCGAGGGATCCCATCGACCGGACATAAACAGCCCGGCGCGGACCACAGGCACGAGGTTGGCCCACAGATTGTGGCCGTTGATGTCCTCCCAGTGCGTCATGAGGCCGCCCGTGCAGCCGGCCTTCGCGCCGTCCGAAAGGAAGGCTTCGATCTCGTCCGGCGAGACCGGACGCGGGTCGCCCTGATTGCTCTGCTGGCGGTTGATAAAGTGTGACCAGCCGTCGTCGCAGGGACAGGGGATCACCTCCCGGAAGCCCTGCTCCCGGAAGAAGCGCAGACTGTCGGGCCGGTGCCCGCCGTAGTACCAATCGAAAATGACGGTCTCCCGCGGCAGATACGGTGCAAGCGCCGGCTTGCCGTAGAACATATCGCCCCAGACGGCGGGCGTGATGCCTTCGTCCAGCAGCGTGCGGCAGAGGTCACCGACGAATGCGGCGTACTCCGGCAGACGCTCCGGCGGCAGGACGGCCTCGTCTCCGCCGACGTGCAGGAAATCCGTGCCGAACATGGCAGCCAGCGCGTGCAGACGCTCCATCAGGAACGCCTTGGCGTCGGGATGATCGAAGCGGAGCTGGTATCGCTCGTGCGGACCGGTGTCGCGCAGGTACGCGTACCGCTCCTGCGTGAGAAAATGCTCCATGTGGTAGACGGTATTGGTCAGCGGGAACAAGGTGATCCCCCGCGCACGGCAGGCCTCCCTGATAAAGTCGACGTCGTCCTGCGTGAGACAGCCCGGGCGCGGCAGCCCGCGCGTCCCGGGCAGCGCGAACGCGCCCTCGACGTACAGGCCGAGCCCGTTATAGCCGCTGCGTTGCAGGATATCGAGGAGGTTGATCATCTCTCCCCGGTGCAGGCGGCGCATCCGCGCAAAGTCCAGCATGAACCAGCGCTTTTCAAATACGTAAGGTTGTGTGTTCATGGCTTTCGGTCAGTCCTCACGACGCTTGCCGAGCACGGCGGCGCAGCAGATCAGCATGACTGTCATCACGCCGGGCAGGACGGCGGATTTGCAGCCCTTGCCGTCTGCGGCGGTCGTATCGGTCTCCGGGACTCCCGTGCCGTCTGCGGTCCCGGGCTCCGTGTCGGCCCCGGTCTCAGCCTCAGTCTCGGCGGGCCGCTGATCGTCCATGCCGGCGGGCGTGTAATTGAAGGCGAAGCGGTCGTTGGGGGCGGCGTCGCCGAGCTCCATGAAGGCCATCACGTCGCCTTTGACGTCGGCGTTGTCCGCCCACTTGAAGGTGAAGGACGTGGTCTCGCCGGCTTTGCCGCCGATGACGGCCTTGTCCACGGCGAGCATGACGCCGTTTTCGGTAAGCACGTAGTCGGCGGTGCCGACGGAGGTGAACGACCATTCACCGTTCACGAATCTCTCCACGCTGACCGTCTTGTCGGTGCGGGAGCGGTTGAGGACGAGATCGTAGCCCTCCCAGCCGGTGGCGGTATCGCCGTCGACGTTGAGGAACAGATTCATCCAGACCTCGTCGTCGCGGACGATGAGCCTGTGTGCGGTCGTGACGTAGAAGTACACCTTGTCCGCGTCCTGACTCACCTGCGCCGTCATGATGTCGTTGCGGCCCGTGCCGTTGACGTAGCGGTACTCACCGGCCCAGCCGAGGTCATTGCGGTAGGTGCAGTCGCCCGTCGTGTCGGTGAAGACGGGGAGGATGCCCGCCCACTGCGCAGCCGCGTCCGGCGCGTGGATGTCGATGCTGCCGCCGTTCACGGTTTCCGGTGCGGTGATGCCCTTGAACTGACGGATGTAGGAGACCATCTGATAGTAGTAGTTGTCGCCGAAGCCGATCCCGTCGCGCAGGCGCATCGGCTCGCCGTCACGGCTGTACTCGGGGGACATCTGGTCGACCATGTAGAAGCCGGGCGTCTGCGTGCCGCCGCAGACCTGATTCTGATTGGACGTGGACTGAACGCCGGCGTACCACTCGTTCCAGCCGGTGATCATGATGACCTGCACGTTCTGCGAAAGGGCGTACTCGAACTGCTCCGCGAAGTGGTATCCGTACCTGGCGGTGCCGAGCGTATAGCCGAACTCGCCGAGCGTGTTGTAGGAGGTGTCCTCGTTGAGAAGGGAGCGGCCCTTGTTGGTGTGCGCGTGGGTGCCCATGCAGACGGCCATCTGCTCGATATTGCCGTCAAAGTCACGTCCGGGCGCCTGCGGAGAATCCTGCAGCCAATCCCAATAGCCCTTGCGCTTTTCATCCGTCTGCCATGCCCAGCACTTGCGGACGGTGTAATTCTCAAGGAACGCGTTGATCTCGTTGTCCACGAATGCCTTGATTGCGGGGTTATCTTTGAGGAACGCCTCGTATTGATCCTTGGACTGCGGCGTCGTGCCGGACACGGTCCACGTCTTGTAGCGGCCGTTGACGGCCTTGGTGCCGTCGTCGTTGCCGAGGATCAGCGGCTTGTCCTCCCATCTGAAGAACAGCTCCTGATACGCGGGATTTTCAAGATAGGCGCGCAGCGCGTACACGCCGCTGACGAATACGGACGGCATATCGCCGAACATGAAAGCGATCTGCGGTGTGTGACCGCCCTCCCGGCGGACGGCCAGCCACGTGTCGAACAGGATGGTCAGCTGATCCTCGTAGAAGGCGCCGTTCGAGAGATCGAGGAAGATGAAGTCCACCCCGGCGGCGTCCAGCATGGCGGCGTGCTTGCGGTAGATCCACTCGTCGTTCGTGGAGTAGTAGCCGAAGTACGGCTCTGCCCAGTAGGCGCCGTCGCGGCCAGCCCAGCCGGACAGGGTCCTCGTGACGGCTTCCGCACCGCCCTCAAGGTACAGGGCGGTGACGTCGTTAGCCTTGCGGCCGCTCAGATGCTGGTGGCACATGAAGTAGAACAGACCGACGTACCGGGGTCCGTTCTCGGTGCCGACCGTGACCGAGGTCGGAGTCGTGCGTCCGAGATCGTCCGTAGCGATCCACGAGGAGTAGTCGACGGGCACGGACGTGCCGCCGGCGCGCACGACGTCGGTTGTGGTGTAGGAGGCGTTGTCAACGTATCCGCGCACGCGGTCGAGGGTGACGGTCGCGTAGCCCGCGCCGGGCAGGTGCGGCGACTGCTCATCACGTAAGCCCGCACAGTCCACGGAGGCGGCGGTCTGACCGTCCACCAGAAGGGACACGGTGTCGCCGGTGTCGCGGAGCGTCACGCGGCGCTCGGTCGAGAAGTCGAGCTGCGGGTCAAGGTCCTCACAGCGGCCGTCCCGGTCCTCGATGCGTACCGTACCGTCGGCAAAGAGGATGAAACGGAGACCGGAGAACCGGGCCTCGTCGTTCATCTGTATCTCGCGTGCGGTCACGACCACCGAGCCGGCGGTCATGAGGAGGTCAAAGGACAGCTCGCCGCCCATGATGCCGTACTCGTCGCCGAGCATCTGCCGCGTGAAGAACGCGGTCGAGGTGAACGGTCGGTTGTGCAGCTGACCGTCGACGATAACGGCGTTGTCTATGCCGTAGAAGCCGAATTCGGTACCGGCGTGATAGTTGTCGGGCGTATCGGAGAAGTCTATCGTGTGGGTGTAGGTCTTATAAGCGTAGGGGAGCGCACCGTTTTCCTGCAGACGTCCCGAGCCGGCAGCCTGCGGCTCGATCTCGGAGGTGTAGGTGGAGTAGTCCGGCTCGGTCTCAACGGGAGCGGGCCGCGTCTCCTCCTCGTAATCGCCGAAATTGTCGGTGAAGTCGGCGGCGGCCTCCTTCGTCCCGAAGAACGCGAGGTAGGCGATGTCGATGGTGTGGGAGCCGCTCATGTGGTCCACGGGGTCGAGCCGCAAGGACGTCACGAGACCGGTGTACAGGCCCACGCCCTCCAGCTTGACGATAACGTACTGCCAGTCGGTGTCCGATTTATAGTTGAAGAACGTGTTCGCCCACGGTACCTGTGACGAGTTCTCGTCCGTGACGACAAAGATTTGTCCGCGCGTGGGGCAGCCCTCATCGATGCGGCACTTGATCAGGAGGTACTTGTACTCGCTCGTCTTGGGACCGGTGCCGGGGAGGTCAAACCAGACGAAGGGGTCGTCGGCGTCCTTCGAGGGCTTGAGGCGGGCGAAGCCCTCACCGTCCTCCTCCATGTACTCACAGGCGCAGGTATTCGTGCTGCTGATCAACGGGAGCTTGTCCGCGGCATCAAAGCGGATCGCGGACGCCATGTGCGGCGCGGGATCATACCCGCCGTCCGCGTTCGGAGCGGTCGGCTTGCCGTAGAGAGGGGAGGGCTTTTTCGCGTATGCCGCCGTGATGAGTGCCGATTTGCTCTCCTTGGCGCCGTTTTTATACAGCAGCTGGGATTCGTGCGTGCCCCGTGTGACGAGCTTGACACCGGCGGCGTCCCAAACGGCCAGCACGTATTCACCCGCGTCGAGAGGCGCGTCGGACGGGAAGCAGAGCGACAGGTACGCCTTGCCGGAGATGCCGTCAAAGGTATTCTCGGCTATGGGCTGACCGAGCAGGGAGGTCTCCGCGTCGGTATCGAAGGCAAAGAGGCCGACCGAGACGGAGCCGGTGCCGGTCACGCAGACCGTGACGCGGAGGGCGCTGCCCTTCAGAACGAATTGAGAGGCGGCGTAATCCCCGGCGGAAAGGGACAGACTGCCGTCCGTCCCGGACGCGGCAAAGGTCACGTCGGCTTTCGGAGCGGAGGCGCTTTTTTCAAATGAAGCGGTCCCGTCAGCCGCGGCGGAGACGGACACCGGTATGATCAGGAGCGCACAGAGCAGGGAAGCGGTCAGCAAAAGGCAGAGTATTCGTTTCATGTCGGCTCCTTTCAGCAAACGAAGCGGTCGAAGTAGGCTTGAATGACGGAGCGGGGCGCAGAAGCGCGTCCCTGCAGCATCTCGGACGATCCGCCGCCCTTGGCGGAGAGCGCCGTCCTTATGTCGGCGGCGTACTGCCGGAGGTCGAGGTCGTCCCGGCTGCGGCCGATGACGTAGGTGTAACCGGTCAGGTCGTCTCCGGAGAACACGCCGCAGATGCCGCCGCACTTGCGGACGGCCCGGTTGAGCAGCTGGCGCATGGTCAGCGCGTCCGACTCGTCCTCAAAGAGACACAGACTCCCGTCGGTCGCGGGCAGCGCGGCGATCCTCAGGTCCTGCAGCTCGCGCCGCAGCGACGTGATCAAGGTCTTGTCCGCTTCGACCTGCGCGGACAGGCGCTCAAAGCCGGTCAGGACCTCGGACTGCTTTACGGACATCGCCGCGGAGATACGTGCCACCGCGGTGTAGCGCTCGCGGTAATCGCGGAGCGCACGCACGCCTGCCGCCATGTGGATGCGGATGCCGCCTTTATAGTGGATGAAATCCAGCAGCTTGATGAGGCCGATCTCACCCGTCTGACGGACGTGCGGCGCACAGCAGGCACAGGTGTCGTACACCTCGTCACCCTCCCCGATCCGCACGATGCGGACGTCTTCGACGAGGTCCAGCTTGGAGCGGTAGGTCATGCCGGCCAGCTCGTCCGGGGAGGGGTAGTATGCCCGGACCGGCACCGAGGCACGGACGATGCGGTTGGCCTCGTCCTCGATCTCGTCGAGCTGTGCGCGGTCAAGCACACCGTTGAAATCCAGCGTCACGTCATCGGCGCCGAGGTGGAAGCCGACGTTGTCGAAGCCGTACCGGCGGTGGATGATGCCGGATACGATATGCTCGCCGGAATGGCACTGCATCCGCTCCTCACGCACGGCGCGGTCAAGATGACCGTCCACGGTCTCCCCGACCGGAAGAAGAACGTCGACGGTATGGGTGATGAGTCCCTGCCGGTCGACGCGGACGTCCAGCACGGACGCGCCGCCGAGCATACCGGGGTCGGCAGCCTGTCCGCCTCCCTCGGGGAAGAACGCGGTGCGGTCGAGGGTGACGTCATACGTTCCGGGGGCCTTTCCGGGTTCGCAGGTCAGGACGACAGCCGAAAAATCATAGAGGTGGCTGTCCTCGTCGAACAGCCGTCTGGTCACGAACATAAGCTATCCTTTCATGCCGCGGATACGTCCGGGCGTGTATATATTTCCAACATATATTATAAACGAAAAGCCGCCCCGTGTCAACGGGGCGGCGGCATTTTGTAGGGATTATTTGCGTCCCCGCACGGTATGCAGGCGGCTGTCTGCCGGCACGTCGCCGGAGCCGGCAAGCGAAACCGGCGGTATATCCTCCGCGCCCGCAGACGCGTCGGGGACCTATCCCCCTGCCTGAAGCGCGGAGAACAGAGCCGAAGACACACGCAATTTGCGGCAGCTGCGTATACCTTCGGATAAAGTTCGGGGCTGTCTCACGAACGTGAGGCAGCCCCCTTGTTTTGCGGGATCAGATCTTTCTCTTGAAGTACCGGAGCGTGAACCGTGAACCTGCGGGGATGTACTTCTTGACGTCGCGGTGCAGGTACAGGTACAGCATACCGATGTCCTTCATCTCGCCGACGTTCATGCCGTAGCCGAATTCCTCGGCAGCCAGCGCGTCCATGACGGCGTGGAGGTCGGGCAGGGTGATGCCGTCGTTCGCACGGGACTTGGACTCTCCGGCCGTGGCGGTCAGCGTTGCGGTCAGCCGGTCGGCGTACTCGTCGCGGAACTCACCGGGCTTCGGTGACAGACCGTACAGTGCAAGAAGGTCGGTCACGTCGTCCGCCATCTCAAGAGCCAGCTCACGGCGGTCGCCCTCGCTGGTATGCTCTCCGTATCCGGACTCCAGCACGAGGAACGCGTTGGATTGACGGTGTGCCTCGGCTTCACGCGCCTTGTTCACGACGGTAGCGATGACAACGCCGATGACAGCCAGACCTACGATGATGAGCAGCGTGATGCCGACGGTACGCAGCACGGCGGGATCCACGCCGTCGTCTATGACCTCGCCGGTATCGGTCTCGGTGTCGGTCTCATCGTGAAGGATCGGGTCGTCGGCAGGCTTGGTTTCCTGCTCGGTGTCGGTCTCGATGGGGATAATGGGCTTGGAGGGAACGTTTCCGGTGCTCTTGGCACCGTACATACCCGTATAGTACTGCGGGGTCGTTTCATACTGCACCCAGCCGAGGCCGTCGAAGAAGACCTCGATCCACGCGTGTGCTTCGTAGTCGTGGACGTAGCCGGAGTAGATGAAGTCGGACGTGCCGGAATTCTTGGTCAGACCGGAGGCGATGTAGCCCTCGACGTAGCGCACGGGGATGCCGTACTCGCGGAGGATCAGCGCAGCGGCAGACGCGAACTGCACGCAGTATCCCTCATGGGTGTTGAACAGGAAGTTCTCCACGCCGTCCACGGAGGGATCGACGGTGGACAGATCGGGCGTGATGGTGTACTTGCAGCCCATCTCGTCGATCAGGTAGTCGATGACGTTGCGGACCAGTATGTCGCGCTGCGTGAACGCAGAGGCGGTCGAAAGACTTCTCTTGCCTGCGAGGGACACGTCGGCCGGGATGTTGTAGATCTCCTCCTCGGTGTACTCCTCGTACTCGTCCTCCTCGGTCTCGGGATCGTCCTCCCAATGCTTGGTGACGGTCCTCATGCCCTCGGTGTGCGCCTGCGCGGCGATCTCCTTGGCCAGCTCGGCGATGCGGGCGTTCCCGGACTTCTGCATATAGGTGGAGTACACGAAATCGGTGTAGTCCATGTCGAGCGTGAGCGCGACGAGCAGGGCCTCGCGGTCCTCGTCCGTCATGCTGTTGTGCCAGCGGCTCAGGAGGTTCTCACTCTCAAGCGTGGCATATCCGTCCAGCATGACGCCGTATACGCGGCCCGAGCGGGCGGTCTGAACGGTCAGCGTGCCGGCGTCGGTCTTGATGACGTAGGTGCTGCCGTTCTTCTTCACGTTTTTGGTCAGATGGTAGAAGGACCAAGACTGCTGCTCCTTGCGGGACTGCAGTGTATAAGTGAAGATGGTGGTGCCGTCCGGCTCGTCGTAGGTAGCCAGCAGCAGCGGGCTGTTGTTGGCGGTGTCCGCGTCGACCACGTCGGCGGGGATGCTGCTGCAGATCAGGACTGCTTCCTTGGCGGCTTCCCAAGCGTCGGTCAGCCAGGCGGTATTGGCAGCCCAATCGCTCTGCGTCATGATGGGTGCGTAGGTATAGCTGGCGTAGGCGGCCTTGTTGTCCTTGAACTTGCGGCCCGTGCGGATGCCGTCGAAGTAGTTGACGAGCGTCAGCTTGGAGGGCTCCTGCGTCATGTATTCATACAACTCGAAGGGATGACCGTAGGACACGGGCAGGTAGCACTCGGAGCCGGGGCTGTTGATCCGGCGGGTGCTGACCAGCGTGTTGACGAAGCCGTAGTTCAGGTTGGCCTTGTACTTGGAGGTCTTGTTTTCGGTGTAATCCGGATCGTCCACGGCGGAGGGACGCAGGTAGTGGAACAGGTTGTACCGCATTTCCTCGGCGGGGCTGTCCTGAAGACCGAACAGGCTGCGGTACTTATCCAGCTGGGCGTCGCTGACGGCGCTCCATGAGCCGGCGGCCGCGTCGTAGTCGGTGGCGGCCCAGCCCGTCATGTAGTAGTTGGTGTTGTAGCGGGCGGTGACGTGGAAGATCTGCGTGCCGTCGAAGTGCAGCTGCTGCAGCTCGGTGCTGTGGGACTTGAACTTCTCGCCGTCCGCCTGATACTCCAGCTCGTCCAGCGTGGTGTCGTCGCCGCGCAGAACGGCGGTCACGTAGTCGCGTGCGTAGGCCATCTTCTCGTCAATGGCCTCGATCGTGGAGAAGTTGCCGCTGACGAGGATGGCGGGGAGCAGGATGGCGAGTCCGGCGACCAGCAGGGCTGCGGCAGACATGAAGCCGCCCATCGCGCTGCGGGACTGCTCGGTCACGCGGTCGTAGGTCTCGACGGCCCTGACCTGCTTTTTCAGTTCCTTTTCCTCAGCCTTGCGCTTCGCCTGCTCGGCGGGCGTCAGCTTCTTCTTTTCGGTCTTGGATTTCTTGGGCTTCTCGGCAAAGTAATCGGTCAGCTCCTCGTCCACGGTGACGACGCCCTGCTTCTCACGGGACTTTTTGTCCTTTTTCGCCTGCTTGCGGGCGGCCTTTTCGGCCTCTTGCTTTTCGTAGGCTTCGGGCAGCTTCGGGCGGTCGCTGTCACCGAACAGGGACAGCTCCGTGTCGTATTTCTTGGTATCCTTGATCCGGTACTGCCGGTCGTAGGCCGACATGACGAGGATCGCGGCGAAGGAGATGATGACCAGCACGATGCCGAGGTTGGGCATCCGGTTGGAGTATATGTTGAAGGTCAGGATGACCACGAGGAACGTGGTCGCGGTGATGGCGGGCGGCACGAGGCGCACCTTGCGGATGAGACAGAACGTGAAGATCGTACCGAACAGCACGATCAGGATGCCGACGCCGATCTTCAGCAGCTCCTCGACGGATGTGGAGGAGTTGATCGCTGCCTCGTACTTGACGTAGGAGAGGTAGCCGATGCGGTAGAGGCGCTCAAGGCACCCGTTATACAGGGCCAGCACGCCGTAGAACAGGTCGGTGACGATCTTCGGATTCGTTGCGATCTTCCATGCGGCAAGGCCGGCGGTGATGACGGAGGCTGCGATCGCCTCGATCTTCCCGTGCGCGGCGAGCGCGCACAGACCGACGACGAGCGCGGAGAAGCCGAAGATGAAGCCGTTCGTGACGCCGTAGTCCATGGCGTTGGACACGAACATGGTGATGCCTGCGACGGCGATCCAGATGACGAGCGCACGGCAGACGTAACCGGCTATCCGGAACGCGGGATGACGGCCCGCTTTGTCGGGCGGACAGATGATAGGCCGCTTATGGATCGGCAGGATCGCTTCCTTTTCGGCTTTCTTTTCGGCTTTTTTCTGGGCACGGGTCTTTTTGACCTTCTTGGGCTTGGGCTGCTTGATCACTTTTTCTTTCTTGGCGCTCATCTGGCTTCACCTCCCTCCGGCGTACCGGACGCGTCGGACCGGGATACGGTGCTGCCGGCGACCATCAGGGTCAGGCCGGATGCATTCAGCTGCTCGCGGCAGCCTTCGAGATACATGGAACGGTCGGCAGGCCAGCGGAAGCGCTCCTTCGGATTGTAGAGCAGCACCTCGGCGGAGCCGAAGTTGGCGGCGTCGGAGACGCCGGGCAGGTTGGAGAAGGACGCCATCATGCGGCTGTCCAGCGACGAGGTGGTGAAGAGCTGCTTGGCGCTTTCGGTATCGCCCGCCATGGCGGTCAGCATCGCGACCTCCTTGGATTCGTCACACAGCGGCGCGGTTCCGAACAGGTGGTAAATGCGCTCGAATTCCTCGATCCCGCGCAGCGGGAAGGCGTACACGCCGGTGTCGGAGCGGCGGTCGAACCACGTCAGCAGGACCTCGTGGCCCTGATGCAGCTCGGCCAGCACGTTGGCCATGGTCAGCTCGACCACGCCGTCCGCGAGATACTCGTTCATATCGTCGTAGTACACGGGCACGGCCAGCTCGTGGACGTCGTGCGCCTCGGGCGCGGCGGCCTCTGCGGCGTTGTCCGCGGCTGCGGCGTCTCCGCCGTCCATATGCTCGGCAGCCGCCTTGCGGTCGGCCAGACGCTTTTCAAGGTCTTCGTCGGAAATGTCGTGTGTCTCGGGCGTTTCGTCGCGGCGTCTGCGGCGGGCAGCCAGCAGCTGCTTGTCGCGGGCGGCTTTCTTCTGCGCCCTGCGCTCCTTGCGGGAAAGCTTTTTCTTTTTCTCCTGCGCGACGGGTTCTCCGTTTTCATCGGTCACGACCTCGCCGTTCTCGCCCGTGACGGGCTTCTTTTTCGGCGGCTCGTCGGGGAAGTGGGCGGCCATGTCGCAGTACACGACGGTCTGATTGGAGGTACCCGTGTTGTAGTCCTTGACGATGAAGGACTCGGATTTGGAGGACAGCTTCCAGTGGATGGACTTGAGGGAATCGCCCGCGCGGTACTCGCGGATGTCGCTGACCTCCAGCTTATCCACGACCAGCGGGGAGCGGACGGTGCGCGCGGTGGAGTCGGAGATGGACTGCGCAAGCGTTTCCTCCAGCGACAGGCGCCTCGGGAGGACGTACACGGTGGTCATGTTCTCGATCGGCACCTGCACGCGGAACAGACGGAAGAAATCGTACACGTAGAAGCAGCGCACGCCGATCTCATAGGTGCCGCGGAAGCGGAAGCTGACGGCGTTCTTCATGTGGTACGAGGACCGCGGCGACATGGCCAGCCGGACGGTCCGTTCGGTACAGCGCACGGCGTTGGACTGCGGGATGGAGACGCACGCCTCAATGAAGGGGTAGGCGAGGATGGACGTGTTCTCCACGATGAATTCATAGGTGTACGGGGCGTTCTTTTCGGTCGTGGCGGAGTCCGAGAGCATACTCACGGACAGCGCGCTCCGGGCGATCAGCGTGTAGATCAGCAAAAGGCCCGGCAGGAGCAGGATGAACCAGAAGAAGATATTGGACACCTTGGATTTCAGCGCCTGCGTGAAGATCAGCGCCGCGCCGAGCAGGATCAGGTAGAAGGTGAAGCGCTTGGTCGTGACGACGGTCTTTTCGTCCTCGTTTTTCCGGGCCTTTCGTCCGGCGAGCTTCCGGCCCAGCTTGCGGAAGAGACCGGACAGCCACACGAACGGCTGCTTGAGGATATAGCCGAGGGTGTACTCACCGTTATCCTCCTGCGTGCGGAAGACGGTGAAGTACAGGTACAAGAGCGCCGCGAGGGCGAGCAGGGTCAGCGCCGTCATGATGACGGCGGGGGCTGCACCGCCGACCGCCCATGTGTACACGACCTTGGCGGCCTTGGACGCCTTGCCTGTGGTCTCGGACGCCGCGTCGGGCAGCGGCCAGACGACGGAAGCGCCCTTGGTCAGTATCCGGCTGACGACGACGCGGAGACCGAACGCGAGCGCGGCACCGCCGAGGGCGGTCCCGAACAGCGGGATCAGACGCTTGGGGGTGGACTTGCCCAGCCGCTTGAGGTTGGGCAGCAGCAGGCAGAGGCACAGGGCTGCCGCGATCACAAGGATCAGCCAGCCGAGGCCGACGCCGTACAGCGCAAACTTGAGCCCGGTGGCGTTCTCCGAGAACGCGCTCTGCTCAAGCAGAGACGTGACCGCCTGCGGATGACCGCCGAGGAAGTACCCGGCGAGCGTGAAGCCGGAGGCCTTCCATTCGGTCACGACCGGCTCCTTGTTACCGCTCGTCCGCGTTTCGGTCAGCTCGAAGGAGACCGACGGCAGGCACGCAGTGATCAGCGCCGCGACGGCGAGCAGCAGCACGAACGCGATCAGAAAGGGCTTGGCGTTCTTGCGGAAGGAGGCGAGCAGGTCGGAGGTTTTTCGTTTCTTTTTCTGGACAAAGGAGTGACCGCACGAATCACACGATTTCGCGCCTACGGGCAGGACCTTTTTACAGTCCGGACAGCGTATGCCGAGGGTCGTGCCGCAGTTCATGCAGTATGTCCTGTCCGCGGCTACGTACTGGCCGCAATGGGGACATTGCCTTTTTTCCATGGGCAGCTCCTATCCCCGTCAGGCGCGGGGAGCAGCGTCACGCTTGCCCTTATAGGGTACCTCGGTGGTGTGCAGGATCTCGGACAGCACGTCCTGCGTGGTCTGGTGGGTCAGCTTGGCCTCCTGACGCAGCATCAGACGGTGTGCGATGGCGGGACGGAACAGAGCGGCGATGTCGTCCGGCACCACGTAGTCGCGGCCGTGCATGAAGGCGTAAGCCTGCGCCAGATGGACCAGCGCGACGGACGCACGGGGAGACGCGCCCAGCGCCAGCGAGTTGTGGCGGCGGGTGGCGGAGATGAGGGCGACGATGTAGCCGTACAGCTCGTCGTCGATGTGGACCTCGGTGACCTTCTTACGGGTGTCGCGCAGCTCGTCGATGGTCAGGACGCCGGCAACGGAGGTCAGCGGGTTGGAGCCCTTTCTGGCCTTGATGATGTTGATCTCCTCGGCGGGCGCGGGGTAACCCATGGAGAGCTTGAGGGCAAAGCGGTCGAGCTGTGCCTCGGGCAGCGGGTACGTACCGACGTAGCCGGCAGGGTTCTGGGTGGCGATGACCATGAAGGGATCGGGTACGGGCAGCGTGTTGCCGTCCACCGTGACCTTGCCCTCCTCCATTGCCTCGAGCAGAGCGGACTGCGTCTTGGGCGAGGCGCGGTTGATCTCATCGGCGAGCAGCAGATTGCACATGACGAGACCGTCGCGGAACTCGAAGGTCTCCTTCTGACGGTTATAAATATTGAAACCGGTGATGTCGGAAGCCATGACGTCGGGCGTGAACTGTGCGCGCTTGAAATCGAGACCCGTTACCTTGGCGAGTGCGCTTGCGAGCGTCGTTTTACCGGTGCCGGGGACGTCCTCGATCAGTACGTGGGAGCCTGCCAGCATGGCGGTGAGCAGCAGGATGACCTCCGTGCGTTTGCCGACCACGACCTTCTCCACCTCGTCGGCGGCGCAGATCATTTTCTCGTAAGCGGCCGTCATCTCGGGAGACATACGGACCTGCTTGCCGTCGGTCTTGACTTCTGCCTTTTCGGACGCGGCGGTCTGTTCGGTTTCTCTGGTTTCCATGCTCATGTTGTGGGTTTCCTTTCCGTTTGAAATATTGGGGGATCACGTGAGTATATCCGGTAGAGTAGAGCGTTGTCTGACGGTGCAGACATAATTACACAGATACCATTATAACACATATCCGGCGGTTTGACAATATGCCCCGCGTATTTTCTGCATGGCACGCGAAAATATTTACAATTTTCACGCACATATCACATATCCGTTGACAAATCCGGAAACTCATGTTATAATAGGAAACAATCAATTTTCATCATCGGAGGTTATTATGGAAATCAAACGTATTCTGTGCGGTCTGCTTGCCGGACTCATGCTGCTCACCTGTATCGGCTGCGGCAACGGCGAGGATGTGACGGACGAAACCCAGCCGGACGCTGCCAAGACGGAAGAGATCGAAACCGAGCTGAAGGACAACGTGCCCGAGCTGAACTACAACGATGACGAGGTCACCATCCTGAGCCGGTACCGCGAGGGCTGGACCTCCGGTGAGATCGCCGTGGAGGGGTTGAACAAGGATCCCGTCAACGACGCCGTCTACGAGCGGAACAAGACCGTCGAGGACCGCCTCGGCCTCAAGATCATCAGCCAGGAGGAGCATAACGACGACCAGGCTTTGGTCATCACCATGATCAAGAACGACGTCAGCTCCGGCGCGGGTGAGTACGACCTGCTGGCCGCCGCCTGTTACGTCACGCTCAACGAGTCCCTGAACGGCACCTTCGCCGACCTGCGCCAGACCGAGTACGTCGACTTCGACAAGCCGTGGTGGTCGCAGGGCTTCAATTCGGCGGTGGAGTATAAGGGCGCGCAGTTCGCCGTGACCGGCGCTGCCGTGCTGTCGATGTACCGCTTTGCCTTCGCCACGCTGTTCAACAAGCGGCTGTTCAAGGAAGCGAACGTGCCCAACCTGTACGACAACGTCCGAGACGGCACGTGGACGCTCGACTATCAGATCAGCATCGTGAGCAGCTTCCACCGCGACGACGGCAACGGCAAGCAGGACGCGACCGGCGACGTCTACGGTCTGATCACGACCGACTACATCTCGACCGACCCCTACTGGTCCTCCTGCCAGGTCCCGATCCTGACGAAGGACGAGTACGGTGACTACACGCTGGAAAACTTCGACTCCGCCCGCCTGTCCGACGTGTGCGACAAGCTGATCCTTTTGTACTACGGCTCCGACGGCGCGACCTACGACATCGCGCACTACGGCGCCGACCAGGAGCAGGACGACATCCGCGATATGTTCTCCGAGGGCTGGGGCGCCATGGCCACCCTGCGTCTGATGGCACTCGAGAACGCCAGTATGCGTGATATGGTCGACGAGTACGGCGTGGTGCCGATGCCCAAGTTCGACGAGGTCCAGAAGGACTACCAGACCCTTCTGCACGATCAGTTCACGGTGCTGGCCGTGCCCACCACCGTTCGGGACGACCGCCTGACCGAGGTCAGCGCGCTGATGGAGGTCCTGTGCTACCAGAGCTATAAGACCGTCAAGCCCGCCTACTACGACGTCGCGCTGCGGTCCAAGTACATGAAGGATCCCGACTCCGCCGAGATGCTGGATCTGCTGATCAACAACATTTACATCGACCCGGGCATCATCTATACGAACGCGCTGTCCACCTTCCACGACGGACTGCGCCAGATCATGGGCAGCAAGAAGAACACCGTCGTCTCGAAGTACAAGTCTACGCTGAAGAGCGCCACCAAGGCACTCAAGAAGATGTGCGATAAGCTGGATAAGCTGATCGGCTGATAAACCCGAAACGCGAAAAGGTCAGCAGACGGTTTCCGCCTGCTGACCTTGCGCTCTATTAAGAGAATAACGAGGAGTATCATCATGAAACTGATGGAAGAACGCGTCCGCAGGGACGGCCTGATCGAGAACGGAGACGTATTGAAGGTCGGCACCTTCCTGAACCAGACTATCGACGTCCCCTTTATCTGTGAGTGTGCAGAGGAGTTTTACCGCCTGTTCGGGAACGAAGGCGTGACCAAGATCCTGACCATCGAGGCGTCTGGCATCGGTCTTGCCTGCCTCACGGCGGTCCCGTTCGGCGTTCCCGTGCTGTTTGCGAAGAAATCCCGTTCGAGCAACATGGCCGGCGGCGTCTATACCGCACCGGTGTACTCGTTCACGCACGGCACGCAGCATGAGATCATGGTCCCCGATACCATGCTGGGACCCGGGGACCGCGTCCTCCTGATCGACGACTTCCTCGCCAAAGGAGAGGCCCTGCACGGTCTGCTGACGCTCTGCGAGAAGGCGGGCGCGTCCGTCGTCGGTGCCGGTATCTTTATCGAGAAGCAGTATCAGGGCGGCGGCGACGAGATCCGTGCCATGGGCATCCGTGTCGAATCGCTCGCGAAGATCAAGTCCATGAGCGTCGAGGACGGCGTCGAATTCTGCTGAACGTCAAGAGACGAGAGAATATGAAGAAGGACAGCAAAAAGAAGAAAAGCAAGGGCGGGAGCGGTATCGTAGTGCTTGCTTACGCCCATAGATACGGGATCCTTCTCGTGCTGCCGTTGGTTTCGCTGATCGTTTTGTGTATCCCGGGACGCACGGTCGATAAAACGACATTCGTAAAGGTCTTCGGGTACACGATGATACTTGACGCTTTGTGGACGCTGGTCGGGTACCTGTTGAAGTGGAAGCACATTTACTGTTCCTATCAGGATGCGTATCATGAAAAAATGACGCCTGACAACATCAACTGGCAGCATATCCGGAAATCCGATGCTTACGGCATACCGATCATCTTTTTTGTAATAGGCGGTTTGCTGCTGCTGGCTGGGTATCTGAATTGGTAAGCGCTTGGGGAAGACGTATGGAGTCGGAAGGCTCCATACGTCTTTTTTATCCGCTGATCAGATCGTATCGCCCCAGCACCCCCCGTATCCTTTCCTTCAGCCTCTCATCCGCCTCCGTGAGCGGCAGGCGGACGCTGCCTCTGCACAGCCCGCACATCTCCATCGCCGCCTTGACCGGGATCGGGTTGACGTCCGCGAACAGCACGTCGCAGAGCGGGAGCAGGTACATCTGCAGGTGCAGCGCCTCTGCCGCGTCCCCGTGGTCGGACGCGCGGCAGAGCGCCTTCACCTCCCTCGGCAGGAGGTTGGACACCACCGAGATCACCCCGCAGCCGCCGAGCGAAAGCAGCGGCAGCGTCAGGTCGTCGTTCCCGGCGTACAGCGGCAGCCCGTCCCCGCAGACCTCCCGCACCCGTGCCGCAAAGCCTACGTCTCCGGACGCTTCCTTCAAGCCGACGATGCGCGGATGACGGGACAGCACCCGGCAGGTCTCCGGCGTGATCCGGCACCCGGTCCGCGACGGGACGTGATACAGGATCACCGGCAGGGACACCGCGTCCGCGACCGCCTCGAAATGGGCGATCAGCCCCTCCTGATTCGCCTTGTTGTAGTACGGCGTGACCAGCAAAAGGCCGTCGCACCCGGCCTCCTCGGCGAGCCGCGACAGGCAGATCGCACGGTACGTATTGTTGCTGCCCGTCCCGCCGATCACGGGGACGCGCACCGGCGTGATCCCGGACGCGTATGCGGCGTCCGCCTCACGCACCGCCAGCGAAAACAGGCGTTTCTTTTCGTCGTCGGTCAGGCAGGGGGACTCCCCCGTCGTCCCGCAGACGATCAGCGCGTCCGCACCGGCTTCGAGCTGGGCGCGCACGAGCCGGATAAAGGCGTCGAAGTCCACCTCCTCCGGGACGTACCGGTCTCCTTTCGGCTGCCCCGGCTTCATCGGCGTGACGAGCGCGGTCCCCATGCCCCGGAACAGGGGCGTTTTGTTTTTCTCCATACAGTACCTCCTCTTTGAAAAAATCGCAAAAAAGCGCCGAAGCACTTGCTTTTTGCGGCAGTTTAGTATATAATAGTACGGATAGGAATGATCCCCGCCGTATCCAGTATATGCGGCGGACACGGGAGCAGTACGCGTCCCGCACGGAAACAGAAAGGATTTACTATGAACGACACCCCCGAGCATATCATCATCAACGAGCGTATTGAGACTGACCTCAAGACCTCCGATTTTTACTACGATCTCCCCGAGGAGTTGATCGCCCAGCACCCGACCGAAAAGCGGGACGAGTCCCGCCTGATGGTGCTGGACAAGTCCGCCGGAACGATCGAGCATAAGCATTTCTTCGACATCGTCGACTACCTGAACCCCGGCGACGTGCTGGTCATCAACAACTCCAAGGTCATCCCCGCGCGGCTGTACGGCCACGCCGATGGCAGGGAGGAGGCACGGATCGAGCTGCTGCTCCTGCGTCAGCGGGAGCTGGACACGTGGGAGTGCCTTGTCAAGCCCGGCAAGCGGGCGCGCATCGGCTCGCGCTGCGTGTTCGGCGGCGGCATCCTCACGGGTGAAGTCACCGACATCGTGGAGGAGGGCAACCGCCTCATCCGCTTTGCGTTCGATCACGAAAAGTACGAGAACATCTACAACATCCTGCACGAGATCGGGCTCATGCCCCTGCCGCCCTACATCACTGAGCAGCTGGGGGACAACGACCGCTACAATACGGTCTACGCCAAGACCGAGGGCAGCGCCGCCGCGCCCACGGCCGGTCTGCACTTCACCAACGAGCTGCTGGACAGACTGCACGAAAAGGGCGTCGCGGTCGCGCCGGTCATGCTGCACGTCGGCCTCGGCACCTTCCGCCCGGTCAAGGAGACCGAGATCACCGACCACGTCATGCACACCGAATTCTTCTCGGTGCCGAAGGAGTCGGCGGACGTCATCAACGCCCGCAGGGCCGCCGGCGGACGCGTCGTCTGCGTCGGCACGACCTCCTGCCGCACCATCGAATCCGCGGCGGACGAGAACGGTGTCGTCCACGCGATCTCCGGCGACACGGGCATCTTCATCTACCCCGGTTACAGGTTCAAGGCGATGGACGCCCTGATCACCAATTTCCACCTGCCCGAATCCACCCTGCTTATGCTCGTTTCCGCATTCTACAACAGAGAAAAGGTCATGGAGGCGTACAAGGCCGCCGTGGAGGAGAGATACCGCTTCTTCTCGTTCGGAGACGCCATGTTCCTGCACGCATAAAGGAGGATTTTATGCTCATTTCCTGCCCACCCTATGAAATAGACGTGGACGTGGAGCGCACGCGCGCGTTCTATCGGTCGGGGAACGCCCGCCCGACGTCCGAGGGCTGCACCTGCCCCGGCTGTCAGAACTACGACAAGGCGATCCGATACGCACCCGCCGGGGTGCTTACGTTCCTTGATTCGCTCGGCATCGATCCGCGCTGCCCGGGCGAAGCGTATTCCATCAAGGGCGTACTGGAGGATGACGGCACCGTATGGTACAGCGGCTGGTACTACGCGGTCGGACGCATCGTCAGGCGTCCTGAGCAGCGGCTGGACGACAAGGGTGTGCCGTTCGAAGCACCGGATGACTCATACCGCCCGGCGGAGCACGCCGAGATCTGCTTCCGGGATCGGGAACATGATTCGCACCTTTTCGGCCGCAGTCTCTGTCCGGAGGGCTTCCCGCAGCCCGCGATCGCACTTGAGTTTTTCTGGTATCTGCCGTACCTTGTCGACCTGCTGTTCAATCAGTACGATGAGGACGAGAACAAAAAAAGGCTGAAAAAGATCGACTTATAAAGGAGTTTTCACTATGAAAAATCAGATCATCATGCTCAACACCGTCACCGGCACCCAGATGAACAGCTTCATCATCACGACCGAGGACGACAAGATCTTCGTCATGGATGGCGGCTTCAAGGAGGACCTTGAGAACCTGCTCGACTGGCTGCGCAAGCTGACAGGTGAGGAGGTCCCGCATATCGACGGATGGTTCATGAGCCACCCGCACTGCGACCATATCTCCGCCTTCAACCGCCTCATGCGCGAGTGCCCCGACGCCGTGAAGGTCGACGCCGTGTACTACAACTTCCCCTCGTCGCAGTACCTCAACCGCGAGGAGCCGCACGAGATGAGCAATATCATCTTTGAGGAGAACATTCAGGCGTTCCCCGCGAAGAAGGTGGTCATGTTCGCCCGTGACG
>JAKSPU010000109.1 GCA_024404505.1 Clostridia bacterium | reverse complement strand
AGGATTTCGTCAGCGTTGAAGATATCGCCATCCGCGATTTCACCGAGCGGATGACGTACACAGGCTCCAAGGTCGAAGGCTATGAGGTCCTCGGCGAGGACATTGAGAACGTCATCGTCGCCCGCATCGTCCGCATGGAGCGTCACCCCGACTCCGACCACCTGTGGATCTGCCAGGTCGACACCGGAAACGGCGTCACCCAGATCGTCACCGGCGCACAGAATATCTTCGAGGGTGCGATCGTCCCCGCCGCCATCCCCGTCGCTCATCTGCCCGGTGACGTCACCATCAAGGCCGGCAAGCTCCGCGGCGTCGATTCCTTCGGTATGCTTTGCTCCTTCGGCGAGCTGAACCTTACCGCTCACGACTGCCCCGGTAAGGCTGCCGACGGCATCCTCATCCTCGACGACTCTTTCGCCGATAAGATCGGTATGGATATCCGCGAGGCCCTCGACCTCTCCGACACCGTCGTCGAGTACGAAATCACCTCCAACCGCCCCGACTGCCTCTCCGTCATCGGACTTGCCCGCGAGGCCGCCATCTCCTTCGACCGGCCTCTCACCCTCCATACCCCCGTCGTCAAGGGCATCGGTGACGGCGATCAGATCGGCAACTACCTGACCGTCGGCATCGAGGCTCCCGACCTCTGCTACCGCTACACCGCGCGGGTCGTCAAGAACGTCCGCATCAAGCCGTCTCCCATGTGGATGCGCCGCCGCCTCCGCGCCGCCGGCGTCCGACCCATCAACAATATCGTCGACATCACCAACTACGTCATGCTCGAGTACGGCCAGCCCATGCACGCATTCGATTATAAGATGCTCGACGGCGCCGCCATCCGCGTCCGCCGCGCTGCCGACGGCGAGTGCTTCCGCTCCCTCGACGACGTCGACCATACGCTGGATTCCTCCATGCTCGTCATCGCCGACTCCAAAAAGGCCTGCGCCCTCGCCGGCGTCATGGGCGGCGCCAATTCCGAGATCAGCGACGGCACCGCCACGGTGGTCTTCGAGTCCGCCTGCTTCAAGGGCACGTCCGTCCGCGTGACCGCCAAGAAGAACAAGATGCGCACCGAGTCCTCCGCCCGCTTCGAGAAGGAGCTGGACCCCGAAAACTGCCTGCCCGCTCTCCAGAGAGCCTGCGAGCTGGTCGAGATGCTCGACGCCGGTGACGTCGTCGACGGCATCATCGACTGCTACCCCACTCACAAGCCCGAGGTCCGCATCCCGCTCGAGGTCGAGCGCATCAACCGCTTCCTCGGCGTCGAGCTGTCCGAGCAGTATATGACCGACATCCTTGAAAAGCTGGAGTGCCGGGTCGAGGACGGCATCATCATCCCGCCCTCCTTCCGCGGCGATCTCCTTTGCATGAACGACATCGCCGAAGAGGTCATCCGCATCTACGGCTACAACTGCATCAATCCGACGCACATGAACGCCGAGACCACGCAGGGCGGCCGCACCCCGAAGCAGAGCTTTGAGGTCTCCGTCGAGCGCGCCCTCTACGGCATGGGCCTCGACCAGATCCAGACCTTCTCCTTCATCAGCCCCAAGTTCTACGACAACATCCGGATGCCTGCCGACTCCCCGCTGCGTAAGTCCGTCGTGATCTCCAACCCGCTCGGCGAGGACACGTCCGTCATGCGCACCACCGCCCTGCCCTCCATGCTCGAGGTGTTGGCCCGCAACAACAACTTCTCCAATGAGAACGTCCGCCTGTTCGAGAACGCAACGGTCTACCTGCCGAAGGACGATCCCGAGGAGCTTCCGCTTGAGACCAAGGTCGTCACGCTCGGTATGTACGGCAGCGTCGACTTCTACGATCTCAAGGGCGTGGTCGAGAATCTCCTGACGCTCGCCAATATCCCCGACGTTACCTTCACCGCCTGCACCGACGATCCCGCCTACCACCCGGGCCGCTGCGCCAAGGTGCTGTCCGGTGACGTCGAGCTGGGCGTGTTCGGTCAGATCCATCCCGTTGTCGCGGCCGGCTACGGCTTCACCGCTCCCGTATACTGCGGTGCCGTCAACCTCGATACGCTGTGGCAGAACGCCGACCTGACCGTCGACTACAAGCCGCTGCCCAAGTTCCCCGCCTCCACCCGTGACTTCGCGTTCGTCTGCCCCGAGGAGACCGAGGTCGGTGCCATCGAGGCGACCATGAAGAAGGCCGGCAGCAAGCTGGTCGAGAACGTGGCCCTGTTCGATATCTACCGCGGCGAAAAGCTCGGTGAGGGACTCAAGTCCTGCGCGTTCCGCGTGACCCTCCGCGCCGCCGACCGCACCCTGACGCAGGAGGAGGCCGACAAGGTCTCCAAGAAGATCGTCAAGGATCTCGAATTCAAGATGGGCCTCAAGCTGAGAGGCTGATCGCACATGGAAAAAGCCAAGATCGACCGCATCAACGAGTTCGCCCGCCGCGTAAAGGCGGGCGGGACACTCACGGATGCCGAGCTGGAGGAGCGCGCCGCGCTCCGCACCGAATATCTCGCGGAGATCCGTGCCTCCTTCGGCGCGACACTCGACAACACCGTCGTGGTCCGCCCCGACGGCACCCGTGAAAAACTGAAACCCAAAAACGACAAGAAAGCGTGACACCGCATGACCCCTTTATCCGAAATTTCTTCCCTGCCCCGCTCCCTCTTTACGGACTCCCCGGAGGAGACGGAGGCCGTCGCCGCGTCCCTCGCCCGGCTTTTTGAGGCGGACGGCCCCCTTCCGCCGTTCGTCGCCCTGTATGGCGACCTCGGCGTCGGCAAGACCGCCTTCGTCCGCGGCTTCGCCTCCGTGTACGCGCCCGGACGGCTCGTCCGCTCCCCGACCTTTGCTCTCGTCAACGAGTACAGGACCGCCGGCAAGCGCCCGCTGTTCCACTTCGATATGTACCGCATCACGTCCGACGACGATCTGTATTCGATGGGTTACGACGATTACCTCGACCGCGGCATCTGCCTCTGCGAGTGGTGTGAGAACATTCCATACGCGCTGCCGGAGAAACGCGTGCAGGTCGTCATCGAAAAATGCCCCGAGGCCGCGGACAGACGGAAGATCACCCTTTGCGTCAAGGAGGACCCGATATGCTGATTCTGGCTCTGGACTCCGCTTCCCTCTCCGGGAGCGTGTCGCTGTGCGAGGACGACCGCCTCATCGCGTCCTTCACGGTCAACACGGGCAACACCCATTCCGAGACCCTGCTCCCGATGGTCGAGCAGGTGATGAAGGTCTCCGGCCGCGACGTGAGCGAGGTCGACCTGTTCGCCTGCACCGTAGGTCCCGGCTCCTTTACCGGCGTCCGCATCGGCGCCGCTACGATCAAGGGCCTCGCGTTCGGTCAGGGCAAGCCGTGCATCGGCGTGTCCACGCCCGCCGCGCTGGCCGAGGCCTGCCCCATGAGAGACGGCATCATCTGCCCGGTCATGAACGCCCGGCGCGGGCAGGTCTACAACGCGCTGTTTTCTTACGACGGCGAAAAGCCCGTAAGGCTATGTGCCGACCGTGCGCTCCCGATCACGGAGCTTGCCGCCAGACTCAACGAGCCAGAGTATGCCGTGAAGAGCGTATATCTCGTCGGCGACGGGGCGAAAATGACGTTTGACGCCATGACAGGCGCCGGGCTGCTGCCCGCCGACCGCCTCATCTGTCTTCCGGAGCATCTCCGCTGGCCGGACGGCTACTGCGTAGCGCAGGCCGCACGCCGGCTGTACGAAGCCGGTGTCCGCACGACGGACGCCGAGCTTGCACCCGTCTACCTGCGTATGTCGCAGGCTGAACGGACAAAACTTGAAAAAGAAGGTATGTGACCATGGATATCAGAAAGATCATCATCGGCTGCGATCACGGCGGTCTGAATCTCAAGAACGCCGTCATTGCCCATCTCAACGCCAAGGGCATTGCCGTCGAGGACGTCGGCACCTACACGCCCGCCTCCTGCAACTACCCCGACTATGCGCATAAGGTGTGCGAAAAGGTACAGGACGGTACTTACGAGCTGGGTATCCTGATCTGCGGCACCGGCATCGGGATGTCCATGGCCGCCAACAAGCACGTCGGCATCCGCGCCGCCGCCTGCGAAAACACGTTCTCTGCCCGCATGACCCGCCTGCACAACAACGCCAACGTCCTCTGCATGGGCGAGCGCGTGATCGGTCCGGGCCTTGCGTGCGACATCGTCGACCTGTTCATCTCCACCGACTTCGAGGGGGGCCGCCATCAGATCCGCGTGGATCTGGTCAACGGCTTTGACCGCCACTGACCCCCTGAAGGCATTACCGCACGATGAGCGTCTGACGCCTTGCGACCCCTTTCATTCCATTTCAAGGAGGATCTTCACATGAGCAAACCGACCGAGAAAAAGAAATCCCAGCCCAACAAGCTGGCCGGGATCCTGCGGATCATTGCGGGCAAGCCCGCGATCAAGAACTACACGTCTGCCGTCATCGTGGCGGCCGGCAGCTCGACCCGCATGGGCGGGGACGTCACCAAGCAGTTCATGGATCTGGACGGTCTGCCGATCGTCGTCCGCACGCTGCTGGCCTATGAGAACACCGACTGCATCCACGAGATCGTCGTCGTAGCCAAGGAGGACGAGATGCCTCTTTACGAGGGCATGAAGGAGGCCTACGGCATCACCAAGCTGACGCAGATCGTCAAGGGCGGCGAAACACGGCAGGAGTCCGCGCGCAACGGCTCCGACGCCGTCAGCAAGGACGCGCAGTATATCGCCATCGCGGACGCGGCCCGCTGCCTCATCACGCCCGGTGAGATCAGCAAGGTCTGTCACGCAGCCTACCAGTGGGAGGCTGCCTCTGCCGGCGTCAAGGCGTCCGACACCGTCAAGGTCGTCGACACCTCCGCGTTCGTCGACTACACGCCCGACCGCCCCTACGTCTGGCTGGCCCAGACGCCGCAGGTCTTCCGCGTGCCGATCTACCGTGCCGCCGCATACGCCTGCCGTGACGAGGGCTTCAAGGGCAGCGACGACAACTCGCTCGTCGAACATCTGCACATCCCCGTCAAGATGGTGCAGACCCATCGTGAGAACATCAAGATCACCGAGCCTTATGACCTGATCTTTGCCCACGCGGTCCTTGAGGCCCGCCGTCAGGCGGAGGAGAACGGCGAGACCGATCCCCGCGACGAGCCGGATCCCGAGCCCGAGACCGGCGAAAAGGCCTGATCATGAGGATCGGCCACGGTTATGACGTCCACAGGCTCGTCGAGGGTCGGAAGCTGATCCTCGGCGGCGTGGATATCCCCTATGAAAAAGGCCTGCTCGGCCACAGCGACGCGGACGTCCTGCTGCACGCTGTCATGGACGCCGTCCTCGGCGCGCTCGCGCTGGGCGACATCGGCCACCTGTTCCCCGACAAGGATCCCGCCTACGAGGGCGCGGACAGCCTGATCCTGACCGTCGAGGTCGCGCGCCGTATGCGGGAGGCCGGATACGCGGTCGGCAACATCGACGCGACCGTCATCGCACAGGCGCCCAAGCTCGCGCCGTTCATTCCCGAGATGCGGGCAAAGATCGCCGATGCGTTCAGCTGCTGCGTCGACCGTGTGTCTGTCAAAGCCACGACCGAGGAGCATCTCGGCTTCACCGGATCGGGCGAGGGCATCGCCGCTCACGCGGTCTGCCTGCTTGAATGCGTGTTCCGCGATTGAACGAGCGAACGAAATCCCCCGCCCCTTACCCCGGAGCCGGGTCCGGGATAAGGTATATCAAGTGCCCCCGCTCCCGTTTCCCATCACACGTCCTGCCTCCTGTACGTCCCCCCGGAAACGGACGGCACGCGTTTTCCCGACAGGACAGCGTATGTGCTTCTCCGACAGAATGTGACAAATACATAGAAAGGAAACGATCTTTATGCTTTATATTGCTCCTTCCCTTCTCGCCGCCGACTTCTCCGATCTCAAAACGGACATCGCCCGTGTGGAAGCCGCCGGTGCCAATTACCTCCATCTCGACGTCATGGATGGTCACTTCGTACCGAACATCAGCTTCGGTGCAGGTCTCATCAGCTCCATCCGCCGCTCGACAAACCTGTTCTTCGACGTCCATCTGATGATTTCCAACCCGCTCAAGTACGCTGACTCCTTCATCAAGGCCGGCGCCGATATCCTGACGTTCCACTATGAAGCCGTCAAGGACCCGATGGCCGTCATGCAGGCGATCAAGGAAAAGGAGATCCCCTGCGGCATCGCGATCTCGCCCAAGACGCCCGCGGACGCTGTCTACCCCTTCATCGGCAAGGGACTTGCAAACATGATCCTCGTCATGACGGTCGAGCCCGGCTTCGGCGGTCAGTCGCTGATCCCCGAATGTCTTGACAAGGTGCGCCTCATCCGCCGCTTTGCCATGCAGCAGGGTCTGGATCTGAATATCGAAGTCGACGGCGGCATCAACGGAGAGAACGCCGCTTACTGCATCGAGGCCGGCGCCAATATCCTCGTGGCCGGCTCCGCCATCTTCAAGACCAAGCACCCGCGCGTCGTCGTTCAGCAGATGCGGGAAGCGTATAAAAACAAGCCGTTCCTCGTTTGATTGGATGAATCGGAAAAACCTGCACGCCCGGACTCAACCGTTCGTTGTGCAGGTTTTTTCAAACGAAATTCGGGTTTTCATATTGTTTTTCATGCGTTTCAACGGAATGGATCGCCGTTTCAACCGTCCGTTGTATCCAAATTGTTGACTTTTGTAAAAACGCGCGGTATAATAAAGGCGCTTTTGAAATGTGCTCCGATCGAAGCAGATCGTACGCAGCCATCAGCACGCCATTCCATCATGACGGAGGAGAACATACAAAATGAACGATCTTGGTAAACGCATCGGCACCCTGCGCCGCAGACAGGGTTGGACGCAGGCCGAATTGGGTACTAAACTGAACGTGACCGCACAGGCGGTCTCCAAATGGGAGAATGACATTTCCGAGCCGGACGTACAAACGCTGCTGCGAATGTCGCAGCTGTTCGGCATCACACTCGATCAGATGCTGACCGACACGACGATAGACATCCCGGACGAGACGTCCGGAGATGCCGGACGGACACAAACAGCTGACGCCCGCGCGATCACCGGATTCTGCACCGTATGCGGAAAAATACTGTACGAGGGCGAAGCCGCTGTCACATCACCCGCTATCCTATGTGCGGTCTGCAAGAAGGCCGACGACGAAAAGAAAGAGCAAGAAAAACGTCGGCAGGAATTGCTGGCAAAGCAGGAGGAGGCCGCACGGCTCAGCCGTCTTCAGGCAGAAGAAAACAAAAAAGCTGTTGAAAAAGCAGATAAAAAGGCCCGTTTCCGCCGTGCGCTCATCTGGGCCGGTGTCATTTCCGTCGTCGTGACCATTATCACGGTCATCATTTCACTGAACGTTTCCGCGTTCTCGGCAGGTCACGCCTTTCTCTGGCTGTTCGTCGCCTATGGAATATACGCCTTTGTCGCCGAGCTGTTTTTCGGCAGTGACTTCGTATTCGACATCGTCGAATGGGGGCTGTCAAGCTCCATCCGATTCCCCGGCATCATCTTCACGCTGGATCTTGAAGGCTGTCTGTTCTTCATTGCTGTCAAGATCCTGTTCGGTATCCTCGGTTTTATCGCCGGTGTGCTTCTCGCTTTTCTCGCACTCGGTGTCGGAATGGTATGCTCGTCGTTCATGTTCCCTTTCACGCTGTCAAAACAGATATCCGAGTTGTAAATATGGAAAAATGAAAAGCTCCCCTTCCCGTCAAACGGAAAGGGGAGCTTTTCCAGTCACATCTTCTCGATCTCATCCGGCCAGCGGACGTCGATGAAGGTCGTGTAACCGTCTGCCTCGAGCTTCTGCTTCTGGAAGCCGACGTTCTTGTTCATCTTCTGGCAGAGGACGATCTTGCCGGCCTCGCGCATGGCGTTGCACTTGCCCTGCAGCTTGGCGACGTCGGCGGACGTGAATGCCTTGCCGTACAGCACGGCGACCTTCTCGCGGCTGCCCTCCGCCTTGAACTTCTTATCGAGCAGAGCGCCGACCAAGCGTTCAAAGCCGATGGAGAAGCCGCAGGCGCAGGTCGGCGTGCCGGTGAAGCCGCCGATCATGTTGTCGTAGCGGCCGCCGCCCGCGATGGACGAGCCCTTGAAGTCCTCAGACTTGATCTCGAATATCGTGCCGGTATAGTAGCCCATACCGCGGACCAACGTGGGATCGAAGGAAAGATCGAACCTGCCGCCGGACATCAGGGCGACGTTGTCGAAGATCTGGCGGATATTGTCAGCCACGCCGGGCTCCATCGCGTCGCCGAACGCCTCCTCGACGTAAGCGAAGCGGTCCTCGGCGTTGAGGATGCCGTGGAAGATGTCCATGTAAGCGTTGACGGCAGCCTCGTCGCAGCCGGACTCGATCAGCTCGTTTCTGACACCGTCCTCTCCGATCTTATCGTACTTATCGAGGATGATGAAGACCTTGCCGAAGTCCTCCTCCGCAAAGCCGGCCTTCTTGGCCATGCCCTTGAGGACGCGGCGGTCGTTGACCATGACCGTGTTGCCCTTGACACCCACGCTGTCCAGGAACAGCGAGGTCACATAGATCAGCTCGCTCTCCGCGACGTTGGAGGGCTCGCCGAGGATGTCGATGTCGCACTGCGTGAACTGACGGAAACGGCCCTTCTGGGGACGGTCGGCGCGCCATACGGAGCCGGTCTGCAGCGACTTGAACGGCATCGGCAGGCTGCCGGCGTTATTGGCATAGTAGCGGGACAGCGGGACGGTCAGGTCGTAGCGCATACCGTTGTCGCAAAGGTCGTCCGGATCGGTCGCCTCGACGGCCTCGTTCAGCTTTTCGCCGCGCTTGAGGACCTTGAAGATCAGCTTCTCGTTCTCGCCGCCCTGCTTGTTGGTCAGGTTCTCGATGCGCTCCATGC
>JAKSPU010000108.1 GCA_024404505.1 Clostridia bacterium | reverse complement strand
GCCGCCCGCAGGCGGCCCTTCTCCCTGCTTTAAAATATGATGTTCCCCCCGCCCGCCGGGCGGGGGGTCAGGGGGGTGGGGGAAAAAGGTTTAGCTGAACCTCCGGCGATGCGGAACCGTCCGGCTTCCGGCGATATATCTTTTTACCTGTTACTCCCTCTGCTTCGCCTTCCACGCGGTCGGTGTCATGCCCTCATAGGCGCGGAACAGCCGTGTGAACGTCTTCGCCTCGGGGATGCCCACCGCCTCGGCAACGAATGACACGGGCTTGTCCGTGAAGGCGAGCAGCGTTTTGGCCGACCGTATGCGGCAGCGGTTGAGATACTCGTGGAACGACATCCCCGTCTCCGCGCGGAACAGCTCGCAGAAGCGCGTCTTCTCAAAGCCGGACAGCGCGACCGCCTGATCGAGTGTGATCGGGGTCGTGAAATGCGTTCCGACGTAATTCTGGACGCGCTGGATCGCCAGCTTGCTGTCTCCCTGACGGCTGAAGCCCCCGTTCCCCTGCAAGCAGATGCCAAGCTCCACCAGCTCAGCCGCGACGACATTCAGGGAGGCGCGGATACGCAGATCCAGCACGGCGTTCTTCTGCCCGCCCGGTGAGTTGAAGACCTCGGACAGAGCGCCGAGCGTGAGCAGCTCCCGCTCCAGCGGTGTGTTGTCCGGGAGGCGGTTGAACTCCATGGGGAGCCGGCTGTAATCACAGCTGACCAGTGTGTCGTACCGCGCGCCGAGGAGATCGTATCCGAACTTGATGACGAGAACGCGTGAGCCGGGCTCGACGCTGTCGATGGCGTGTACCTCGGAGCAGCCGGCAACAGCCAGCATCCGGTCGGTCAGCATACGCTGCCGTTCGCTGACGGTCAGGAGAACGCGCCCCGACTGCACGTAAAAGATCTCCGTCTCCGTATGCCAGTGGGCAGGGAAGGACGGAAGGGTGAAGTATTGAATATGGTACGGGAACGGATGGGCAAGCTGCGGCTCGAAGAACGTTTTGATGGTGATCCTCCCCCTTCGTACGGTACTGTCCACATTATAGCAGACGCATACGGGCTTGTCAATACTTACCAGCCGACTTTCACGCATATCCTCGGAGAAAATATGCGAAAAACAAAGAATAGCGGACAAAATGTCCCTTTGCACGGACAACTCGCCCTTGACGCCCGGACCGCTGTCGTGGTACAATGGAGCATGGAAAGGAAGGGATGGAACATGAGAAAAACAAGCCTTTGCGTGCTGCTCGTTCTGCTGGTCGTCTGCCTGTGTACGGGAGGCTGCACGCCCGCGCCGGATCCCGGCACGGATACCGGAGCAAGCGAAAACGGATCTGCAGCACCCGGGACCGACGGGGAGCCGGTCACACAGCCCGAGACCGAAACCGAGCCGGAAACGCAGGTCGTCTCCGAGCCGTTCACCCTTCTGTCGCCGGAGAACGGCGGGGAGGCGGTGCTGGTGAGTCAGGCGTACGCGGCGTGGTACACGGCCTATCGCTCGTCAGCCGATTACGGCAGCAGCCTTTCCTTTACAGAGCCGATGCCGGACAACAAGCCCGTTCCCGTCGTCCTGTCGTGGAGCTTTGACGGGGAGGCGGACGGCTTCACGGTCGTCCTGTGCGCCGGAAACGCGATAACCGGTCAGCCGCTCCTGACGGCTGACGTCACGAAGTCCGAATTGAAGCTCGAGGACCTGTTCACCGCCTCCGACTACTGCTGGCAGGTGACGGCGCATACCGGCGGCGGAGACGTCGTTTCCCCGCTCTATACCTTCCGCACGGCGGACACGATGCGTTTCCTTGACCTTGACGGCGTGGAGAACGCCCGCGACATCGGCGGTTGCATGACCACGTTCGGCGTCCGCATGAAGCAGGGTGCCGCCTACCGCAGCGCCGAGCTGACGGCTGCGACCAATCACGCCCTCCGCGACGTCGTCGACAGATACGGAGTCCGCATGGATTTTGACCTGCGGAGCTCGTCGGAGATCGACGCCAATCAGGTCAAGGCGGACCCGCTCGGCAAGACCGCCGCTTATACGCGCATCTCGGGCGTGCAGTACCGGAACACGTTCGAGAATCCGGCCAAGCTCAAGTCCGAGCTGGAGCTTTTCACCGATCCTGCCAACTTCCCGATGATCTTCCACTGCTCAGCCGGCCGCGACCGGACCGGCACGCTGACAGCCCTCCTTCTGGCGGTCTGCGGCGTCAGCGAAAGCGACATCGTACGGGATTATGAGATCACCTATATCCCCGTCGCCGGCGCGTTCTACGTGCCGCCCGACACGGCGGAGGACCCGCTCAACCGCCTGCTGCTTCCGTTCTTCGCTCACCTCAGGGCGGAGTACCAGAGCGACGACCTGCGTGTCTGCGCCGAGCGGCTGATGCTCTCAGCCGGCCTGACGGCGGACGAGATCACCGCGATCCGGCGCAACCTGCTCGATGACGCGTGGGAGCCCGTCCCCGTGGAAACGGATTGGACGTTCACCCCGCCCACCCGCCTGCCGGCCACGCCCGATCCCGTGATGGCATGGGACGCCGACGCGCTGTACGGCACGTGGAAGTACACGCTCGCATCGGAGAACATCCGTTCCTGCAAGAAAACGGACGGGGACGCCGTGACCTTCACGCTCAACGCCGACGGCGAGGGCTTCCTGTATCTGCTCGCGCACCTGTCGCAGCCCGGCTCCGTGATGCTCGTCCGGTACCGCACCGTCTGCAATCCCGGCAGCTCGTACATGGAGTTCTTCACCGATTCGTCCTGCCTGCTGCCCGGCGCCGATCCGAACGTCGTCTGCAACACCCGGCAGACGCTGACGGCGGACGGTGAATGGCACAACCTGATCGTTGACCTCGAGCGAAGCATCCCGGGATATGACGGCATTTCCTGCCGGTATCTCCGCGTGGACGTGCTGAACAAGGCCTCGGCAGGGGACAGCATCGATATCTCCTTCATCGGCACCTTTACCGACACGGCTGCCGCGGAGGCATACGCCGCGTCGCTCGAATGATGAGTACCCGCGGGAACGCTTACCGTAAATACAATCAGGAGGATCATGTCATGAAAAGCAAAAGATCGATCGCCGTCGTGCTGGCGGCTGTACTGTGTCTCGGCGCCCTTATCCCCTGTTTCACCCTGTCCGCCGGAGCGACCAGCCTCGCGGACTACGAAAAGCAGTATTACTACAAGCCCGGTCCATCTCCGATGGAGAAGACGCCGACGGCCGTCACGCTGAAAAAGAGCACCGACGCCTCCTATGAGGACGGGAACTGGTCGCTCTGCCTTGACGGCAAATGGAAAATGCTTGAGTCGGCCTCCGCGGAGAAGTTGGCGGGCGGCGACGGCTGGGAGAAGGCGTACGAGGTCACGGTCCCCGGCAGCATCTATACAGCGCTGACCGAGGCCGGCGTGATCGAGGACCCCTATCTGTCCGACAACATGAAGAACGCCAACCGGTATTCCAAAAAGAGCTTCTGCTTCCTCCGCACCTTCAACTACGAGGGGAACGGCAAGAAGGTCGAGCTGGATTTTGCCGGCGTGTGCAACGTCTGCGACATCTACCTCAACGGCAAAAAGATCGCGTCCCACGAGGGTATGTTCGGCGGTCCGTATGTTGACGTTACGGACACGATCAGGCAGGGCGAGAACATCCTGCTCGTTTACCTAAAGCCCGCGAAGGACTACACCAAGACCGTCGTATTCAACTGCTCCTACGGTTGGCACTACGCCGAGCTGATCCCGCTCGGCATCTGGCAGTCCGTCACCGTCCGAGACGTCCCTGCGGCTGAGATTGACTCTCCGTTCATCACGACGGTCGATCACGAGCGCGGCACGGTGGACATGAGCATCGACTTTACCGCCAAGACGTCCGGCACTCTGTACGGACGCATCGCCCCGAAGAACTTCGAGGGCGACGCGTACACCTTCACCTATGCCGTCAAGAGCACGGACAACGCGCGCCTGCGGACCGATATCCCCGACCCGCACCTGTGGTGGCCGAACGGTTATGGCGAGCAGAACCTCTATACGCTGGAGCTGCGCTTCGAGCCGTCGGACGGCGGCGCCGCGTCCGTGACGAATGACACCTTCGGCATCCGCACGCTGGAGTATAAGCCTTTCCCGACCGGCGAACAGCCCGGTATGTATAACCGCACCTTCGTCATCAACGGCAAGGAGATCTACTTCAAGGGCGCCGGCTGGTGCACCATCGACGCGCAGATGCGCTTCTCCCGCGAGGACTACGACCGCATCCTCTCCCGCGCCCATGATGCCGGCATCAACTTCTTCCGCGCGTGGGGCGGCGGACTCATCGAGACCGACGAATTCTACGACCTGTGCGATGAGTACGGCATCTGCGTCTATCAGGAATGGCCGTGCTGCTGGGACAGCCAGAAGACACAGCCGCAGGACGTGCTGGACGAGACCATCACGCTCAACACCAAGCGTCTCCGCAACCGCGCCTCACTCGTCGTCTACGGCGGCGGTAATGAGGGCGAAGCCGTCGCAGGCGACAAGGTCATGGACCGCATCGGCAAAATGACCTACGAGCTGGATGGCACCCGTGAGTTCTGGCGTCAGGACGGCGGATACGCGGCTGCCGGCATCCGGCATGACCATATCCACTGGTCCGGCGACTCTCCCGAGTACTACCTCGGCACGTACAGCCGCGTGCTGGACCTCAACTTCCACGAGTTCGGCCTCGACAGCCTGATGAACGCCGACTCCATCGCAAAGTACGCGACCGCCGAGGAGATGGCCGAGTGGCCGCTGTCCGATGACGGCACGGTCGCCTATCACACCGCCACCTTCAACGGATACACGCATTGGGCCCAGACGCCCTACGGCTACGATATGGCGACCTTTGAACATTACGCCGGGATGTTCACCGAGGTCGCGTCGCTTGACGACCTGATCGTCGGCTCCCAGCTCGCACAGGCACAGGCCGACTATCTGCCCTCCATCAACTCCCGCCTCAAGTTCCCGCACAACACAGCCAACGTCATCTACAAGATGAACGACGTGTACCCCGGCGGCTCGTGGAGCATCGTGGACTGGTACGGCGCACCCAAGATCGGCTACTACCTCATGCAGGACGCCTACCGCCCGCTGATGGCTGCCGCCCGGTTCGACGGATACAATTTCGTCTATGCGGACGGCTCCAGCAAGGCGCTCTCGATGCCCGTCTACGTGCTGGACGACAACGGAGAGCTGGACGGCAAGTCGTGGTCCGTCACCGCGACGGCCTACGGCAGCGATCTCAGCGTCGTCACGGCGTACGACTATAACGGCATGGGCCACGGAGACGACAAGCCCGTGCAGGTCGGCACCTTCTCGCTGACCGCCGAGCAGACGAACAACACTCCCCTGATCCTGACCTTCGACCTGTACGTCGAGGACGAGTTCGTCAACAGGACCTACGCTTACTGCAACTTCGAGCAGGAGCCCGGCTGCCTGTTCTGGCTGCCGCGCACCGAGCTTGCCTATACCGTCAACGGGAACGAGGTGACCGTGACCAACAAGGGCAAGGTCCCCGCACTGTCGGTGCATTTCGACGTGCCGGATACGGCGGAGTTCGTCTGTTCCGACGGCTACTTCCTGCTGGCGCCCGGTGAATCCCAGGCCGTCACGGTCAACGATCCGTCCCTCATCCGCGGCCTGACCGCCTTCAATATGCGCGACACCGGCGACACCTCCGCACCGAAGGCTCCGCATACGAGTCAGATCTCCAATATCACCAACGGCTCCGCCACGCTTTCGTGGGCCGCTGCCGAGGACAAGGACGACGGCAGGATCGCTGCTTACCACGTTTTCGTCAACGATCAGCCCTTTATGACTGTTCACGGCAGCACCACCTCCTGCGTCCTGACCGGTCTTGACGAGGCGACAGCCTACTCCGTCCGCCTGCAGGCGGAGGACGCCGGCGGCAACCTCTCTCCGCTGACCACGCCCATTTCCTTCACGACGGTGTCCGACACCGTGTCGCCCGCCGTCGCGTCCTTCGTCCGGACGGAGAACGGCGTCACCGTGAACTTTGATAAGCCGATGGACGGCGCGTCCTGCAGGGACTTGACTCACTACCTTCTGCCGAACGGTGTGTCTGTCACGAACGCGTCCCTCTCAGAGAACGGCAAGACCCTCGTCCTGACCGGCAAGGGCTTTGATCAGGAAATCACGATCCGTCTCGGTCTGCTCGGCCTGCGGGACGCCTCTGCCAATCACAATCCGCTCCCGTACACCGAGCTTGTGATGGAGGCGGGCGTGTACCTGACCACGGATCTGGACGGCCCCGCGCCTGCCTACCGCGGCAAGGTCTCCGGCAGCGTTACGCTTCTCCGGTCGGGCGTCTTCACCGGCACCGCTCTGGACTCGATAGGCGGCGGTGCGTCGTTCGGCGAGCACGCGTACACCTTCAACAACGGTACATCCATCGCCATGACCATCGACGTCGATTACTGCGAGGGCTACATGGCGCTGATAGCCAAGGGCGAAAAGACCACCGGACACTTTGAATTCTATCTCCACGACTACAAGCTCTGGAGCTACATCCCCGAGATACGCGACATCGACTTCGACATCGACGTGCGTGACTACGGAGACGGTCCGATACGTCTCGTGTTCGTCCGTCAGGACGACTTCATAGACGTGTACGTCAACGGAGAACTCGCGTCCTACGTGTCGGCTAACGGCAGGATCACACCGATCACCGCTCCGATCACGATCGGCTGCCTCAATGACCAGTTCCTCAACTTCGCCGGAACGATCGACGACGTGACGCTGTACGACCGTGCGCTGTCGGAGGAGGAGATCGCCGCGATGAACAATAGCTCCGAGGTCCCGGTCTTCAGCAGTCCCGTCCTCACGCTCACCGTCGGTGACACCTGCCCGCTCGGACTTACGCCGGACGGCTGCGGCGTGACCGTCGATGGCGACGCCGTGTCCGTCACGGACGGCATCGTCAAGGCCGAGAAGACCGGCACCGCGATCATCACCGCCGAGAGAGGCAGCGCGAAGACCTACCTCATCGTCGACGTGGTCGAGGTCCTGCCGAAGGGCGCGTCGGACGAGGTCATTTCCGTTGAGGAACCCACCGAGCCGGAAACGGAACCCGTGACCGAGCCCGTAACAGAGCCTGCCGGGGACCCCGATACGCTTCCCGCAACGCAGGCTGTGACGGAGCCCGACAGCGAGTCCGGCACAGAGCCTTCCGGAAACGGCTGCAAGTCGATGCTGTCCGGCGCGGCTGTCATCCTCGCGCTTCTGCCCGCCGCGCTGTGGGCCGGAAGAAAAAAGAAAGAGTGAAGAAATGAAAATAATCAATATGAGAAGATTGCTCTGTCTTCTGCTCGGCTGCCTGCTTTGCCTGACCGTCGGCTGCACGCAGCCGGGGAACGACGACCCCGCGGACACCGCTGAAACCGCTGAAAACGTATCCGGGACGGACACCGAAGCCGTCCCGGCGACGGCACCCGATACCGAGCCGCCTACCGAGGCCCCGACCGAGCCGGAGACCGAGGCGCCTCTTTGCACGGTCAGCTTTGTCAACGGCGTCGGAGAGACCGTCCCGCCCGCCGTCGTCCGCGCCGGGGAGACGCTTGCAAGGGAGGATATCCGCCTGCCCGAGGGGACCGTCTTCGCGGACGGGGACCCGGTCGTGTACCCGATCCCCTCCGGGGTGACCTTTGACGGAGACCTGTCCCGCTTCACGAAAACCAAGCTGTCCGATTTCATCGTCACGGAGGACGTGACGCTCGCCCTTGCCCTCGATTTCGAGACGACCGATTCCGTGTCGCTTTCGGACACCTCGGTCATCAATTACTACGGACGCAATTACGTCACCGACGAAAAGGTCACGTTCCTCAATACATCCGCGGGCTTCGAGGTCCGCTTCTACGGGTCCGTGCTGGCCGCGTCGTTCTCGCTGCGCGCTGCGGGACCCATCGACGGCAGCTCGCAGGTCTTCTCGCCTACGCTCATCCGTCTGCGTGTCTACAAGGACGGCAATATGGATATCGGGGACTCCGACGTCATTACGATATACAGGCGCAGCGCCGTCCAGCAGATCGTGCTGGCGGAGTTTGAGGAGTACGGGTACCATACCGTGCTGATCCGCAAGATGAATTACGATTTTTGGGGATACCTTGAGATGACGGACATAAGCTGCGACGGCGGCTTCACCAAGGCCCCGCCCAAGCCGGAAAAGAAGATGCTCGTGTACGGTGACTCCATCACGGTCGGCTTCGGCATCGAGTACCGCGCGACCGGCGACGTGGGCGGAGACGTCCCCGAGAAAGAGGACGGCACCCGTACCTACGCGGCGCTGCTGGCCGACCGTTACGGCACCCAGCTCGTCGAATACTGCAACACGGGCGTGTCCGTCGGCGTCCCCTGCTGGCGTGAAACGGCCATCATGCAGAAAGATTATTGGAAACAGTACGCTTACTTTGACACCGGCTCCGAATACGATATGCAGCAGTACGTTCCCGACCTGATCATCTGCAACCTCGGCACCAATGACAACTCCGGCCTCGTCAACGGTGCGTCCAACTTCGGCAATGGCACCGCCTCCGTTCCAGCCGACTACTACAAGCCCGCCGATCTGCAGAAGGCGTACGCCGACTTCATCAGTGTGATGAAGCAGGAATATCCGGACGCGGCGATCATCATCGCCTACGGCATGATGGGAACGGGCCCGGTGGTCAATCAGGCAATAAAGGCGGCGGTCGAGGATTGCGGGTTTGATGACGTATGGTACCTCAACCTGCAGATGGTCGAGCTGAGCCAGAACGCCGGACATCCGACGCTCGCAGGGCATGAAGCCGCGTACAAGCAGCTTTACCGTTTCATCGACCTGCACAAGATACTGGGGTAAACGTCGGTTAAGGCATTACCGCACAATGATGACGGTACAGATGCGCCGTCAGAAATTTCGT
>JAKSPU010000107.1 GCA_024404505.1 Clostridia bacterium | reverse complement strand
GCGGTCCTTTTTCTTTGGCGAAACACGGTGGTTGAGAAGACTTGTGCAAGATGCAAGGAACGCAGGGACGATACAAACGATATATTAACAGGGGCACGCACAGCGTGCCCCTGTTAATATTAAGGACGAGAAAAAACGTCCGAATCCGTAAATAACTATGGACATTTCACGAAAAGTGTGTTATAATTACTTTGTCTTATTGTAGACTCTGCTTTCCTCAATACAGAATGAAGAAAAGAGGTACGAGATCATGCCGTTTTACCTCACGGCCGAAGGCGGCGGCAGCAAGCTGCTGGCCGTCCTGTACGACGAAAACTACAATATCATCAACACCGCCCGCACCACGGGCAGCAACCTCACCTGCCGCAGAGAGGAGGACATCATCGCCTCCATGGAGGACGTGATCGGACGTCTGATCCGCCCCGAGTACGGCGTCACGGAGATAATCCGGCTGGATCAGGCGCTGCTCGGCTGCCGGGATATGTTCGACCGCATCCTATCCCGGCACGCGCCGGTCCGCAAGTCAGTGCATACCGAGGAGGGAAGGACCGCGCTTGCCGCCAACGAATGCCGGTACGGTCTTGTCGCGCAGTCGGGCACCGGCTCGGACGCGTTCCTCATCCAGCCCGGCCTGTTCCACGTGGTCGGCGGCTGGGGCCCGCACCTCGGTGACGAGGGAAGCGGCTACGACATCGGACTCATGACCATCCGCGCCGTGATCTACGCGCAGGACGGCCGCGGTCCCGCCACACTGCTGACGGAGCTTCTGAAGGAACGCTTCGGTTACGGGAATCTGTGGGAGATGGTCGGGCGTCTGCTGAACGACCCGGATATGCGGCGTACCGTCGCGTCCTGCTCGCTGCTCTGTTCAAAAGCCGCACACGGGCAAGACGAGGTCGCGCTTGATATCTACCGCCGCGCGGCGGATTCCATGGCAGATCAGGTGCTGGCTGCGCTCCGGCACACAAACGGACGGCTGGAGGGACCAGTCGTCACCTCGGGCGGCGCGTGGAAGGGTCATCCTTCCATGTTCAAGCATTTCTGCGAACGCATACACGCGGTGTACCCCGATATGCCCGTCACGTTCCCGAAGTTCGAGCCCGTCGCCGGGCCCGTGTTCCTCCGCATGATGGACGAGGGGCTGACCGAGGAAGAAGCGGACCGGATACTTACGGATAAATTCGCCTGCTTCCTCGACCCGAATTTTAAGAAAGAAGGTGACTGCCGATGAGCATCACGCAATCCTACTACGCACGCATCACGGAGATCCTTGCCGAAGCCTTTGAAAAGGAAGCGGACAACATGGAAGCCGCCGCCCGCGCCATCGCGGACGCCAACAAGTCCGGCCATTCCGTGTTCGCGTTCGGCTGCAACCACGCAGGTCTGATCACGCTCGAGCTGTTCTACCGTACCGGCGGCATGGTGACCGTGAATCCCGTCCGCGCCCCCGGTATGATGCTGGAGGTCTCGCCCATCACCATGTCCTCCGAAATGGAACGGATGCCCGGGTACGGACGCTCCCTGTTCAACGGTCTCCCCGCGAAGGAGGGCGACGTCATCATCATCCATTCCGTATCCGGCCGCAACGCCGTGACCATCGACATGGCCGAGGCCGCCCGCGAAAAGGGCCTGACCGTCATCGTCGTGACCAACATGAACACGTCCGCGCAGGTTACTTCCCGCCATCCGGCAGGGAAGAAGCTGTATGATTTCGCCTCCATCCTCATCGACAACCACGGCGACTACGGTGACGCGACGGTATCCCTGCCCGGCTTCCCGCAGAAGCTCGCCTCCTCGTCGACCGTGGTCGGCGCCGCCATTCTCAACGCCGTGACCGCCCGCGCCTCCGAGCTGCTCTGGGAGGAGGGCATCACACCGCCCGTGTTCATGAGCGGGAACATCGACGGCGGGGACGCCTATAACAAGTCTGTCATCGCGCAGCACAAGGACAATATTTTCTATATGTAATAAAGGAGAAGCATCATTATGGAACTCATGGACAGGTATCAGCTGGCCGTATTCGACCTACTGATGAAGGCACGCAAGACACAGAAGGACGCGATCATCAAGGCCGGTGAGCTGGTAGCCGACGCCGTCGAGCACGGTCACAAGGTCTACCTCAGCGGCATCTGCCACTCCATCGAGTATGACCTCATCTACCGCGGCGGCGGCCCGATCTTCTACAAGCACTACGAGGAAACGACCGAGCTGCATGAGGGCGACGTGCTGTTCGTCAGCTCCGTGTCCGGGCGCACGCTCAAGGTCGTCAACCTTGCGTGGGACGCCATGCAGAAAGGTGTCAAGGTCATCGCGTTCACCAGCATGGAGTACGCGCAGGCCGTCGATCCCGTGCATGAATCCGGCAAGAAGCTGTACGAGTTCGTGACCATGTATCTTGACAACTGCGCGCCCGCAGCCGAGGCCATGCTTGATGTTGACGGCATCGAGGCCAAGTACGCCGCTGCCTCCGGCATCGCGTCGGACTTCATCATGTGGTCGCTGACCTCCGTCTGCGTCGAGAAGATGCTGAAGGACGGCTACACGCCCGGCATCCTCAAGTCCGCCAACTTCCCGGGCGGCAATGACTACAACAAGACGATCGTCGAGCCTCATTACGACGAATTCGGCTGGTAAGCGTACCGCCCCGGAACGAAAGGAGAATACACCTATGAATAAGATGATGAAAGTCTCCGCGTGGATGCTGGTCCTTGCCATGCTTTCCGCAATTCTGCTGGTCTCGTGCAGTGATGACAGCGGCAAAGAAACGGATACGCAGCCTGAGATCACGGATCCGCCGACAGCCGCTGTGACCGACGCGCCCACCGAAGCCGAGGTCCCGACCGAGACGCCGACCGAACCCGAAACCGAGGAGGAAACAGCACCCATGATCGACATTTCCGATTTTTCCGATCTCAACAAGATGGTGACTCCGTTCTGGCGCACCAACGTGATGTACAACGAGATCACCTCATTCATCGTCCGTGAGGACGGCTCCATCACCGCCAAGCTGCTCTTCAAGCCGACCAAGATCACGTCTGTAAAGAGCAACGACCTCAAGACCGAGTATAAGGAGGGCGTTGACTACACGTGGGACGGTGCGTCCAACACGCTCGTGTGGAAGGACGGCTCCGCCATCAAGTATTTCACGCAGAACGACATCCACGGCAAGGACGAGAACGGCAATTACATTCCCGAGTACCCCAACTGGGACTCCCTCAGCCGCTCCCGCTTCGGCGACCAGCTGTACTGCGTCGCAGCGTTCCTGTACGAGAAGCAGATCCAGGTCACCTATGAGTACGAGTACGGCGCGTGGGACGGCCCCGTGACGTCCTATCAGGGCGATCTGCTGCCCAAGACGATGGAAAAGCTGAAGAACGACGAGGAAATCAATATCGTCTTCTGGGGCGACTCCATTTTCACCGGCTGCGATTCCTCCAAGATGTACAACCGCGATCCCATGCAGGAGAGCTTCCCGGACTTTCTCAAGGAAGTTCTGGAGGAAAAGTTCGGTCTGCACGTAAGACGGTATAACCCCTCCGTCGGCGGCAAGGATTCCGCGTGGGGCGTCTCCGACGTCCAGCTCGTCATCGATAAGGAGCCCGATCTCGTTTTCATCGGCTTCGGCATGAACGACGGCGGCAAGTCCGGGCGCGAGGTCGGAAAGAACATTGAGAAGATCATGGAAAAGATCAAGGAGCAGTGTCCCGACTGTGAGTTTGTGGTCGTTTGCTCCATGGTCCCGAACAAGGACGCCGGCTTCCTGTCCACGCATACGCAGTTCCCGAAGGTGTTCGAGAAGATGAAGGGCGAGGGCGTGGCCTACGTCGATATGTTCAACTTCCACTCGAAGCTGCTGGAGACCAAGGACTTCATCTCGATGTCCGGCAACAACATCAATCACCCGAACGATTGGCTGATCCGCTGCTATACCATGAATATGCTCAGCGTGCTGATCGACTACGACAACGTACAGTAAAGGAACGGATATGAAACACACGAAACTGATATGGCTGTGTCTCGCAGTCTGCCTGTGTCTTGCGCTTCTGTGTGCCTGCACGGAGAGCGGAGACGGCAAGGAGACGGAGGTATCCTCCGATACGGATATGACGGACGTGTCGCAGACCGACACACCGACCGAGCAGGAAGAAACGACAGACCCCGCAACGGAGGCTCCGACGGAGCCTGTCACTGAAAAGGAGACGAAACAGGAAATGGATATTTTCGGAAACAGCTATAACGCGAATATGCTCGTCGGCTTCGACGAGCAGGGACATCTCGTGGACGCGGTCTCCGCCGAGCGTGAAAACCATGAGGTCGGTATCTTCTACTTCATCTGGCTCGGCCAGCACGGCGCGACCAAAATCTACAACGTGGACGAGATCCGCACCCAGTACGGCGACGAGGTCACGTTCCATAAGGACGTCAAGGAGTCGCCCGCGGGCCAGTTCCACTGGTGGGGTGAGCCGCTCTTCGGCTATTACAACAGCGCCGACGAATGGGTCATCCGCAAGCACCTCGAGATGCTGACGGATGCTGGCGTGGATTTCCTCGTGTTCGATACGACCAACGCCGTGACCTACGACGGTCCCGCGCTGAAGATCATGAAGGTCGTGACCGAGCTGCGTGCCGAGGGCTGGGACTGCCCGCAGGTCGCCTACTACACGCACAGCTACTCCATCCAGACCATGACCCACCTCTACAACGAGATCTACAAGAAGAATCAGTATCCGGAAGCGTGGTACCGTGTGGACGGCAAGCCCTTCATCATCGGCTACACAAAGGAGGCCGACGATCAGGCCGCGACGGGCACCACGAGCTACAAGCCCGGCGACCTGAATCAGGAGATGCGGGACTTCTTCTACATCCGCGAGGCCCGCTGGCCGTATGATCCCAAGGTGGAGAACGGGTGGCCGTACACCGAGTGGACGTGGCCGCAGCCCGTCAATACCGACATGATCAGCGTGTCCATCGCCACGCACCCCGGCGTTCCGTTCAGCTTCTCCCTTACGCACGAAGGCTGGATGAACTGGGGCCGCGGCTACGACGTCAAGAAGGGCGTGAACGTTCACGACGATATCATGAAGGGTACGTTCTACGATTCCGAATGGAGCATCGTGTATAAGCGCGATCCCCGGTTCGTGTTCGTCACCGGCTGGAACGAGTGGGTTTCCATCAAGTCGTGGTACGAGGGCGAATATATGTACTGCGACAACGTCGATATGGAGTATTCCCGCGATTCTGAGCCCATGCAGGGCGGCTATGAGGACGCTTACTTCATCCAGACGATCCAGAGCATCCGCAAGTACAAGTTTGAGCCGATCGACGGCAAGATCGCGTCGGTCATCCGCAAGACCGTCGACGTCGCCGGCTCGCCCGCGCAGTGGGACGACGTCAACGCCGTCTACCGCCGCGTCGGAACGGACCGCGGCTCCCGCAACTCTGCCGGCGGCGCCAGCACGCTCATCTATCGGAATCCTGCCGTCCGCAACAACATCCTCGAGGTCCGTGTCACCAACGACGCGGAAAACGTGTACTTCATGATCCGTACGGAAACGGACATCGAGACCGTCGACGGAGCGGATTGGATGAATCTCTTCATCGGCCGCGGTCGTCCCGAAATGGGCAAGGGCTGGGAAGGCTACGAGTTTGCCATCAACCGCGCCCGTGCCGATGGATATGCGGACGTCGAAACGCTGAACGCCGACTTCACGGGCACCGTGATCGGCAAGGCTTCGTACACCGTGCAGGGAGACACCATGCAGATCGCCGTGCCGCGTGCGCTGCTCGGTCTTGAGGGCGAGTGCGACCTGTACTTCAAGGCCGCCGACGCTGTGGACGATCCCTCCGAGATCATGCGCTACTACGCGTCCGGACGCTCGCTGCCGATGGGCCGCCTGAGCTACCTCTATCAGATCGACAAATGAGAAAACGCAATGTGATCAGCCTTCTGGCGGGCTGCCTTGCGGCAGCTGCTCTGCTTACATCCTGCGGGCCCGCCGATGTGCCTTCGGGCAATGAAACGGAAACGGATACGCAGCCCGTATCCGCTCCCGTGACCGAAAGCGAGTCTGAAGACGAAACGAAACAGCCGGAAGAAAAGGAGAGGATCGTCATGGACGTGTACGGAAACGGATACAACACGAATATGCTTGTCGGCTTCGACGAGCAGGGGCATACGGTTGACGCCGCTGCCGCCGCGCGCCCCGGAAAGCAGGTCGGCATCTTCTACTTCCTCTGGCTGGGACAGCCCTTTGCCGAAGACATCTACGACGTGTCCGTGCTGCTGGAGACGCAGGGCAAGGACGTCCTGTTCCATCAGGACGTCCCCGGCGTCAGCCCGAACGGACAGCCCCATTGGTGGGCTCAGCCGCTCTATGGCTACTATAACAGCGCCGACGAGTGGGTCATCCGGCGTCACATGGAGCTGCTGACCGATGCCGGCGTGGACTTCCTCGTATTTGACACGACCAACGCGGTGACCTATGACAACGTCGCCAAGAAAATCATGAAGATCATCACCGAGCTGCGCGGGGAGGGCTGGAACTGCCCGCAGGTCGTGTTCTACACACACTCCTACTCCATACGGACCATGACGAGCCTCTACGAGAAATTCTATAAGGCCGACGTATATCCGGAGTCGTGGTACCGCGTGGACGGCAAGCCCATGATCATCGGCTACCGCAAGGGGGCTGACGATAAGAAGGCGACGGGCGACGCGGCCTACAACCCGGGCGACCTCCCGCAGGAGATGCTGGACTTCTTCTATATCCGCACGGCGCAGTGGCCGGACGAGGACCCGATCCCCGACGGCTGGCCGTACACGGATTGGCATTGGCCGCAGTCCTTGCAGACGGACATGATCAGCGTGTCCATCGCCACGCATCCGATGCCGCCGTTCAGCTTCTCGCTGACGCATGAGAACTGGGGCAACAGAGGCCGCGGCTTCGACGTCAAAAAGGGCGTAAACGTCCACGACGACATCATGAAGGGTACCTTCTACGATGCCGAATGGGAGACCGTGTACGATAAGGACCCCGACCTCGTATTCGTGACCGGCTGGAACGAGTGGGTCGCGTGGAAGCAGCCGTACCTCGGCGAGTATATGCTTTGCGACAACGCGGACATGGAGTATTCCCGCGATGCCGAGCCCATGCAGGGCGGCTACGAGGACGCCTACTACATCCAGACGATACAGAAGATCCGGCAGTTCAAATATCAGCCTATCGAGGGTGTTCTTGCCGATACGGTCCGCAAAACGATCGACGTAAGCGGATCCGATTCGCAGTGGGACGGCGTCAACGCCGTGTACAGGCGCATCGGGACGGACGACGGCTCCCGTGATATGTACGGCGGCTCCAAGGTCGTCCACTACGAGGCAGACCCGGTGCGGAACAATATCCTTGAGGTCCGCGTGACCAACGACGCGGAAAACGTGTATTTCATGATCCGCAGCGAAACGGACATTGAGACCGCCGACGGAGCGGATTGGATGAATCTCTTCATAGGCTGCGGCCGTCCCGAAATGGGCAAGGGCTGGGAAGGCTACGAGTTTGCCGTAAACCGCACCCGCGCAGACGGATACGCGGACGTAGAAACGCTGAACGCTGATTTCTCCGGCACTGTGATCGGAAAGGCCGTGTACAGCGTGCAGGGAGACACCATGCAGATCGCGGTACCGCGTGCGCTGCTCGGACTTGAGGGAGAGTGTGATTTGTACTTCAAGGTTGCCGACGGCGTGGAGGATGCGGGCGAGATCATGCAGTATTACGCGTCCGGCCGCTCGCTGCCCATGGGGCGCCTGAGTTACCTCTATCAGATCGGAAAAGACTGACGGTCTTTTGCGTATACGTACCCAAATTTATTTAAGGAGTGTAATCGTATGAAACGCTTTCTTGCTGTTCTGACCTCCGTTGTGATGCTGCTGGGAATCTTTACTCTGTGCCTATCCGCAGATGAGACCAAGACAATCGAGTACGGAACTGATTCCCTGACGCTGCGCGTCATAGACACCTTTGCCGGAGACGACGCCGTTATCGACGGTTACGGCAGCCTCGGATCCTGCACCATCAAGGACGGAAAAATGTTCATTGAATCGAGCCACAATATGTTCGACGCCTACGGCATCGTCACGAAAGCGAACGTGACCGCCGATTGGAGCGGGATGAAGTACGTGGTCTTCGAGGTGGAGAACACGAGTGACGGCGACGTCTATTTCGGCTTCCAGCCCGCGCCTGAAAACGCCGGCAACAGCTTCATGTCGAGCCAGCTGGCGAAGGACCTGCCCGTCATGCTTCTGAACACGAAGAAGGGCGAGTGCAAGGCAGCCAAGTGGTCCGGCGTACAGGCCATCAACAACCGCGACTGCTTCATCGTGCCCTACAAGTTTACGGGTTACATCTTCCTGCCGATCGGTATCATGGCTGATCTGGGCAGCCTCGGCACCCCGCTGATGCCCGACGGCGGCGCCTTCAAGGATTACGGCTTCCACGCCTATCCCGATGATGCGACCTACATTGAGATCACGATCACTTCGATCTACGCCTGTGCCGAGCTGCCTGCATATCAGGCGCCCGAGAAGCCTACCGAAGCTCCGACCGAAAAGCCCACCGAGGCGCCCACTGCGGCGCCCACCGAGGCTCCTACCGCCGCTCCCACCGAAGCTCCCGTCGTGACCGCTGCGCCGACCGAGGCACCGTCCGAGGCAGTCTCCGATCCTGCGACGGATATCGCCGGCACTGAAACCGAAAAGGATGGCAGCGGCTGCGGAGCCGTGATCGGCTCGTCTGCCGCGATCCTCCTGCTTGCCTGCGCCTGCGCGGTCGTCAAGAGAAAGAACCATTAAGGAGAGCGCATGGGACGCTGCCCCACACCCCGCTTAAGCCCTTCTTAAAAGAAGGGCTTAAGGCATCACCGCACAATGATGACGGTGCAGATGCGCCGTCAGAAATTTCG
>JAKSPU010000106.1 GCA_024404505.1 Clostridia bacterium | reverse complement strand
CGTGGTCGACGTGGGCGATGATGGCTACGTTTCTCAAATCGTTTCTGATCACTGTTTTATATCTCCCGTATATAGATTTCAATTTCCGTTTTGGGTGAACATACACTCTCAACTATACATTATATCATATTTGAAGGTGTTTGAAAAGGCTGAAAAAAACGGAATTTTTACAAGGACGGCAACAGGTTTTTGTGAATGTTGACAAATCTGCCCGGCCCGGCGGGCGGCGCGGAGCCGCGGCACCGTTTTTTTGATTTATGGAAAAAACTGTTGACAGCCGGGGACATATCATGATATAATACCATTGATGGCAAACGCCAAAATGTAAGAAAGGAAAACAGCATCATGAAAAGAATCATCTGTCTTCTCTGCGTCCTGCTTGCATCCGTATGCGTCCTGACCGCCTGCACGAAATCTGCCGGCAGCCTGTTTACCTCCGATGCCCGTGAGGGCAGCCCCGCGCTGACCAAAATGACCGAGTCGGCGACCGTCAAGGGCATCTGCTGCGACAAGAACGACGAGTTCGCTCTGTTCGTCGAGCAGCCCGTCAACACCGATCCCAAGACTATCATCCGCGTGTTCGGCTTTGAAGCCGGCAAGGTCGTTTACGAGTCTCCCTCCGCCATTGCCAACGGCGACGCGAAGCTGCTCGGTTACGGCCTGTTTGCGATCCTGACGCCCGCCGCGACCTCGGCCGACGTCAACAAGTGGACCGTCTACGACACCAAGGGCAAGGCCGTCCGGGAGTTCAGCGGCACGATCACGCCCTCGAACGAGCTGCTGTACGCCGAGCACACCGTCTTTGAGATGGCCGGCGGTGAGCTGAAGAAGACGGGCATCCTCTGGAACGAGGGTGACTCGCTCCGCGGTGACCGCGTCTGCGAGAACTACCGCTTCGAGTCCTCCGTCGCAGGCTGCGCCGTGTACGATCTCGGCGGCAACCTCATGTCCGCGTACTACTTCCCCTCTCATGCCGGCAACACCTCCGCCCAGATGCTCAACAACGGCAACGTCCTGATCCAGTACACCGAGAAGATCGGTCAGAAGGGCGACGACGGCATCAAGGCCCGCGACTATGACTACATCGACGGTAGCGACGGCCTGCAGAAGCTGTTCTCCTTCATCATGAATCCCAAGACCGGTGCGCTTCGTTCCGTGAAGCTCAACGGCATGGTCAACGTGACCTCCACCCGCTATCAGTCTGACGGTCTGCTGGCAGGCGGCTCCGCGAACATCGCCGTCATGACCGAGATCGGCAAGGACAAGCGCATGGACAGCTCCGCGATGGCGCTCCGCTACGTCGTGATGAGCAACGGCGGTCTGGTGAGCGACGTGCAGAAGCTGCATCCCGCACAGATCAGCGTCCCGCAGCCTGTCGGCAAGAGCTGGTGGCTCGTCAAATGCGCCGACGGCTCCTCGCTCATGTTCAGCAAGGCCGGCAAGCTGGTCAGCTCGATCAGCAGAACGGACACCTACGGCCTGAACTACATCGCCCGCTCCGGCATGATCCTCGACGAGAAGGGCAGCATTGCCGTCGATCTGACCGCCAAGGGTCTGACCGCCGCGACCGCCGAGGAAAACTACGCCATCCTCGCCGACGAAAAGGGCAACAAGTACATCTACTGCAACGGCAAGGTGATCGACTTCCTGATCAACTCCAAGGAGACCGTCAGCGATACCGAGGGCAACCTGATCCTGACTCAGACCGTCTCCGGCGCCGACACCACGGTCAGCGTCTACAACCAGACCGGCGAGAAGCTCGGCAGCATCACCAACAAGCTCGTCAACGTCGCCGGCTCCTTCCTGCTGGCCGGTGATCCCTCCAAGCAGGAGACTGTTATCTACGCGCTTAAATAATAGGAGCGTCCGTGGGGCGCTGCCCCACACCCCTGAGGACGCGTATGGGGCTCTGCCCCACACCCCGCTCAAGGACTTCTTGAAAGAAGTCCTTGAGAATCCCAAGAACTTTAATACAGGGTAATAAATAAACGAGGTTAAGTTTACGCTTAACAAGACAGGTGGGTGCTCTTATGGGCGCCCGCCTTTTTTGAGACGCCTACGCGGCAGATGGCATCTGCCGCGTCCGTGCAGACCCGGGGAACGGGAGGACGGGACGGCTCGTCTGCTTCGCAGCCCCGCGCGCATCATTTTCTTTTCTCATAAACCCCCTTGCAAAATGCGGCGCGATATGGTACAATAAATAATATGAAAGTCTTTTTCGGGAGACGCGTCTCCCGTTTCCCGCAAAGGAGATATTGCCATGCCTGAAAAAAGTACCGGTATTCCCGTATTGCCCGCTTCCGCGTTCCTGCCCGTCGACAGGGCAACGATGGAGGAGCGCGGCTGGGACCGTCCCGATTTCGTCTACGTGACGGGCGACGCCTACGTCGATCACCCGTCCTTTGGCGTTGCCATCATATCGCGCGTGCTGGAGGCGGAGGGCTTCCGCGTCGCCATTCTGTCCCAGCCGGACTACACAAGTGCCGAGGCCTTCAAGACCTTCGGACGTCCCCGCCTCGGCTTCCTCGTCACGGCGGGCAACATAGATTCCATGGTCGCGCACTACACCGCCGCCCGCAGGAAGCGCTCCTACGACTACTATTCCGCCGGCGGAGTCATGGGCAAGCGCCCCGACCGCGCGACGATCGTGTACTGCAACCGCATCCGCGAGGCCTACGGCGACGTGCCGATCATCCTCGGCGGCCTTGAGGCGTCGCTGCGCCGCTTCGCCCACTACGACTATTGGGACGATAAGGTCCGCCGGTCCATTCTGGTGGACAGCCGCGCTGACCTGCTGACCTACGGCATGGGCGAAAATATCCTGCGGCGCATCGCCTTCCTGTTGGATAAGGGCGTGCCCGTCCGCAAGATCCGCGACGTCCGCGGGACCGTCTACCTCTGCAAGCCGGAGGAAAAGGACGCCGTGCATTATGAGGTCGCCGCGACCTTCGACTACAACGAGCTGAAAACGGATAAGCGGAAGTACGCCGAGGCCTTCGGCGTGCAGTATAAGAATCAGGACGCCATCTCCGGCAAGGCGATCTGCGAGCTGTACGACAACAAACTGCTCGTCCAGAATCCCCCCATGCCTCCGCTGGAGCGCGAGGAGCTGGACAAGGTCTACGCGCTCCCCTACGCCCGCACGTGGCATCCCATGTACGCCAAGGACGGCGGTGTGCCCGCCATCGAGGAGGTCCGCTTCTCCCTGACGCATAACCGCGGCTGCTTCGGTGCCTGCAATTTCTGCGCGCTCGCCTTCCATCAGGGACGGACGGTGCGCTCCCGCAGCATCGAGTCCGTGGTGGAGGAGGCAAAGCTCATCACACAGATGCCCGACTTCAAGGGCTATATCCACGACGTCGGCGGCCCGACCGCAAATTTCCGCTATCCGGCATGCAAAAAGCAGCTGGAAAAGGGCGTCTGCACCAACCGCAAATGCCTCGCTCCCAAGCCCTGCCCCAACCTGATCGCCGACCACAGCGAGTATATCGAGCTGTTGAAGCGGGTCGAGGCCCTGCCCGGCATCAAGCGGGTGTTCATCCGGTCCGGCATCCGCTTCGACTACCTGCTCGCCGATCCGGACGACAGCTTCTTCCGCAAGCTGGTGAAGGACCACGTGTCCGGCCAGCTCAAGGTCGCGCCGGAGCATTGCTCCGACCACGTGCTGGAGTGCCTCGGCAAGCCGCCGTTCGAGGTTTATGAGAAGTTCCGTAAGAAGTATTTCGAACTGTCCGCCGCCTGCGGCAAGGAGCAGTACCTTGTCCCGTACCTGATGTCCAGCCATCCCGGCTCGACGTTGAACGACGCCATCGAGCTGGCCGTCTGCCTCAAGCGCGATCACTACGCGCCCGAGCAGGTGCAGGACTACTACCCGACGCCCGGCACGGCGTCCACGGTCATGTTCTACACGGGCATCGACCCACTGACCATGAAAAAGGTCTACGTCGCCACCGACTACCACGAAAAGCAGCTCCAGCGGGCGCTTTTGCAGTTCAACCGCCCGCAGAACGCCGACCTTGTCCGCGAGGCACTGACTAAGGCGGGCCGCGAGGACCTGATCGGGTACGGCCCGGAATGTCTCGTCCGACCCGCCGGAGACGGAAACGGGTCCCGGAACAATCAGATCCGCCCGGCAGGGAAGAACGTCAGATCAGGCCCGGCGGCACGCGCGTCCGGGAAAGGCTCCGGTAAGTCTGTGCCTGCAAAAGCCCGCGGCACCGCCAAATCTGCCCGCGCCCCGTCTTCAACAGCCAAACGCAAGCCCAAAGGAGGAAAATGATCCATGGCAGCCGGAAAACCGAAAAAGGAGGCCGCTCCCGCGGCTCCGCTGGTCCCGCTCAAGGACGCCGACTTCCGCAAGCTGCTCAAAACGGACGTGTCCGGCGGCTTCCTGTTCTTCGGCGAGGAGGACTACATGAAGACCACGACGCTGCGGCTGGCGCGCGAGTCGGTCTGCCCGCCGGACGACCCGATGTCCTGCTTCAACGACATCCGTATGGACGGCCTTGATTTCACCGCGTCCGGCCTGCTGGACGCGCTGACCGCCCCGCCGATGGGCGCGGACCGCAAGATCATCACGGTCACGGGCCTGAACTTCAACACCATGCGGGCGGCGGAGCAGGACGATCTGTTCGGCGTGCTCGGCGACCTGCCGCAGTACCCGTACTGCCTCGTCATCCTGTCGGTCGGAGCCGACGCGCTGGACGCGGGTACGCTCCCCAAGCGTCCGTCGCAGATCCTTTCCGATCTCTCACAGCTTATCAGGCCGGTGTGGTTTGAGAAGAACACGCCGCAGAAGCTGTACGGCTGGGTGCAGAAGCACTACCAGCACAACGGCGTACAGGCGGACCCCGATACCTGCCAATTCACGGTCTCCTTCTGCGGGCGCAATATGTTCACGCTGGCCTCGGAGATCGACAAGGTGTCGTTCTGGGTGCTGTCGCACGGCGGCACGGCGGCAACGGCCGACGACGTCCGCGCCTGCGCCATCCCCAATATGGAGTACGACGCCTTCGCGTTCACCAACGCGATCATGGAGCGCCGCCGGAGCGACGCACTGTCGATCCTCCGGGACCTGAAGCTCCGCCGCGTGGAGCCGCTGTATATATTGTCCGAGGTGTCCCGCGTGGTCGTGGGCATGACGACGGCCCGCACGCTGGCCGACTCGGGCAAGACCACCGCCGAGATTTCGTCTGCTCTCCGGATGCACGAGTATCAGGTCGGTCTGTACCTGCGTGCCGGCAGGGACCGCGATCCGTCCCTGCTCCGGACGGCTGCCGTGGCAGTGCAGGAGGCGGACCTGTCCCTCAAGCGGTCCGCGGCGGATGGGTACCAGATCCTCGAGCGGCTGATCTGCTCGCTGTGATACAAGACAGTCCGAGTCCTCCGGCAGCTTCTGCCGGAGGATTCGCATCCTGTAAGATTTTTTGGTTCTTCATAAAAGTGGTGTTTACCCCGGCGTTACTGCGGGGAGGGGGCAGGGGACCATCTCAGACGGGTGAACGGCCCTTTACGGTCGATCGTGTCCACGTCACGTGCAGCGACAGCGAATTCGGTCTCACGGTCCGGCTACATTGACCGGGCTTTCCGCAGCCCCCCGCACTTTTCCACAATACGCGACATACGGACGAACACCGGTAAAATGGGAAAACGGCCTGTCCCGCCTTGAAAAAGGCGGGACAGGCCGTTTCTTTCCGCAGTTTTTTCCACAGGCTGTGGGAAATCGTTCCACAGGCGGCCCGGGCGGGAAGAAGCCGACCGGGGGCGGAAATGTGCCGAAAAGTCAACGTGCATATTGCATAAAACGCTTACCGTCATTTTGTGCAAAAGCCTCAATACTTTTATGAAAACTTCATGCAGTCTATATATTGCATATTGCGGGTAAACGTGATATAATGTACTCGTAAAAAAGGAATGAAACAGCCGTGCCGAGGGGAACGACCCCGAAGCGAGTCAACGGCAGCGCCGCCGGGGGAGCCGGCAGCAGAAAGGGAGGTACCTATGAAATCCGTTTACATCAAGCTCAATGAGATCAACGACGTGTACAGCCTCGTGAACACGCTGGTCGCCTACGATGGTGACGTGGACCTTGAGTCCGGCCGCTACGTGGTGGACGGCAAGTCCCTGCTGGGCATTTTCAGCCTTGACCTGCGCAAGCCTGTCAAGATGACGTTCCACGACGACGATAAGGCCGACAAGCTCTTCAAGGAGCTGTCCCATCTTGTGATCGACGGGAACAACGCCGATGCATGATCGTCTGATGCTCCATTGACCCCGATATAAGGAGGCGCCCGCCGGCAGCAACGCTGCCGGCGGGCGCCTCTCTCTGCCTCAGCCGGGAACCCTGTCAGCGTCCCTTGCGCGGCTTTTTGATGCCGCAGATGCGGCGCAGGATCGGGGCGAGCAGGGCGGGGGAGCGTATCAGGATGATTTTCATGCTTGTGACCTGCCTTTCTGTACGGGACGTCACGACAGTATATGCGCCCCGGCTCCCTCCGTTGACAGTTTGGCAGACTGACGGCGGCTTGCGTAAATGCCCGGAAAATTTGAAAACCCTCTTGATTCCAGCGCATTTCTATGCTATAATATAAAAGATTATTGATATTCCGGCCTGCGGGACCCGCAGAAGCCGAACAAAGGAGCACAACTATGCATTGGTCAGATGAGATTGCAGAACAAGTGATCGCCAAGAACCCGGACAAGGAGGTCTATACCTGCGCCGCCGGTTATTCCCCCTCCGGCTCCGGCCATATCGGCAACTTCCGTGATATCGCCACGTCCCTGTTCGTGGCCAAGGCCCTTGAGAGAAAGGGCAGAAAGGCCAGACTCCTCCTCTCGTGGGATGAGTACGACCGCATGAGAAAGGTCCCCGCCAACGTCGCGGCTCTGCCCGGCACCGAGGACCTGCAGGACTGCATCGGCAAGCCCTACGTCGACGTCCGCAACCCCTTCGATACGGACGCGCCTACCTACGCCGAGTATTTCGAGCGTGAGTTCCGGGCCTCCATCGAGAAGTTCGGCATCCGGATGGACTACCGCCATCAGGCCGCGCTGTACCGCAGCGGCGCTTACCGCTCCGAGATCAAGAAGGCACTGGAGAAGCGCTTCGAGATCTTCGATATCCTCGATTCCATGCGGACGCAGGACGCAGCCGAGGGCGAGCGCGAGGCGTATTTCCCCGTGTCCATCTTCTGCCCGTGCTGCGGCAAGGATTCCACGAAGATCCTTTCCATCGACGAAAACAACCGTTTCGCGCAGTACGAGTGCGCCTGCGGTCACAAGGGGACGTTCGATTTCGATACCGACACCAACTGCAAGCTCGGCTGGAAGATCGACTGGGCAATGCGCTGGAAGTACGAGCAGGTCGACTTTGAGCCGGGCGGCAAGGACCACGCCTCCCCCACCGGCTCCTACCAGACGTCCCGCAAGATCTCCAAGCTGGTCTACGACTACGACGCGCCCGTGTTCCAGGGGTATGAGTTCATCGGCATCAAGGGCCTGACCGGCAAAATGTCCGGCTCCTCCGGCCTCAATCTGACGCCCGACGCCATGCTCAAGCTGTACGAGCCGGAGGTCATCCTGTGGCTGTACTCCAAGACCGAGCCGACCAAGGCGTTCGACTTCTGCTTCGACGACGGCATCCTGCGCCAGTACTTCGAGTTTGACAAGATGCTGGAGGAGTACCGCGCCGGCAATGCGTCCGACTATACCGCGTCCGTCATGGACAACTGCCTGATCAAGGGCCGCGAGGTCAAGACGGTTCCGATGGGCCTTTTGGTCCAGCTCGGTTCGATCGTAGACTTCAACCCCGCCATGCTGGAGACCGTGTTTGCCAAGATCGGCACGCCTTACACCGAGGCGCAGTTCCGCGACCGTCTCGACCGCGCCAAGTATTGGCTGGAGCAGTGTGCGCCGGAGCAGGTCAACCGTCTGCGCACGACCCGCAACTTTGAGGTCTACGACACCCTGACAGCCGCAGAGAAGGACGAGATCGCCCGTCTGCACGACTATCTGGCCGCCGGCGGCTACACGCTGGACGAGCTGAACGCCGCGCTGTACGCGATCCCGAAGCAGGTCTACGGTGAGACGCTGCCGGAGAAGGAGATCAAGGGCCTGCAGGGCAGTTTCTTCAAGACCGTCTACAAGCTGCTGATCGACAAGGAGAAGGGCCCCCGTCTGTACCTGTTCCTCTTTGCGATCGACCCTGCCCGCTACGTAGGGCTGCTTGATTTCTCAACGCCGCAGACCGATGCCGAGAAGAACGCCGACAAGGCTGCCGCCGACGAGGCTGCCGCAGCCGAAGCCGGAGAGGCCGAGCCGGAGAAGGTGTACGGCGATCCCGATCCCGTTGAGCCTGTCCTGACCGACGAGGTCAGCATCGACGACTTCCGCCGCGTGGATATGCGCGTCTGCAAGATCGTCAAATGCCAGGAGATCCGCAAGTCCAACAACTGCTACAAGCTGACGCTGAACGACGGCATCGGCGAGCGCGTGATCGTGTCCTCCATCAAGCACGACTACAAGCCGGAGGAGTTGGTCGGCAAGAAGATCATCGTCGTCGCCAACCTCACGCCCGCCCGTATCACCGGCGTCACCTCCAACGGTATGCTCCTCGCCGCTACCAACAACGCCTGCGGCTGCCAGGTCATCTTCGTGGACGACAGAGTCCCCGAGGGTACGAGGATCCATTAAGTGTGTTAATATGCGGGGGAGGGGAACGCTTCTTGAAAGAAGCGTTCCCCTCCCCCGCGCCCCCTCTCTTCGTAAGAACTTCAATGAAATGGTTTTGATAAGGAGCCGGGCGTTTCCACATCGCCGAAAGTTCTGACTGACCTTTTTCCCCCGCCTCCCTGCACCCTCATCCTGCGGGATGCGAGGGACGGAAACGTGTCCCCGTTCTCGTTGGCTTTGCACGGATCGGGCAGATGCCATCTGCCCGATCCCGAGCGGGGTCAGGGGTCCCCGCGTGGACGTTTACAAAAAAGGTGGGCGCCCATAACGGCACCCACCAATCTCGTTCAGCGTAAACCGAACCTCTGTCAATTCTTTTTTTGAAAGTTCTTGGGATTCTTAAGCCCTTCTTTCAAGAAGGGCTTA
>JAKSPU010000105.1 GCA_024404505.1 Clostridia bacterium | reverse complement strand
CAGCGCCCCCTCTCCTCGGTAAAAGGTTTTAGAATCTCCCCCTCCCGCGCACGGGGCGGGGGCAGAAAGATTTGTGAGTTTCGGCGGTGCTGCGTGTCGAAGGAACGAGATGAGGGAACACTGCATCTCATTCCTTCGACACATTCCGCCCCCTGACCGCATATCCTGTCCATGGATGGTTTTTCCTACCGTTCATAAATGGAAAGGAGTCAGACATACTATGATACAGAATCCGCTTCCCGAGGACCGTGTGCTTCGCGCCGGTCCTTCTGCCGATCCGCCGGACGCGGGAAAGCATCCCGCCGTTGTCGAAAAAGCCGATGAGACCGCGGCACAGGCTGTCATCGCTGTCGGCGGGGACGCCCGTCAGATCACCGTGATCAGATCCCTTTGCGCCGCGGGATGCCGCGTCGCGGCGGTCGGTCTGTCCGGCGCTGTCGGACTGCCTGCCGGGGTCCGTCTGCTGCGATCCTTATCCGCCGCCGACGATTTCGTCCTGTCATCCGTGCCGCGCGGGGCAGGGTGTATCCTGCTTTTGCCGCTGCCCGTGTCACGGGACGGCGGAACGGTGTTCTGCCCGCTCGATCCGGAAGCGCGCGTCCCGTTTTCCGACGTAGAGGAGGCTGCCTCCCGCCTTCCCGGTGTGCGTGTGCTGGGCGGTTGTCTGCCTGACGCTTTAGCCGACAGCCTGTGCGTCCGGCTGGGAACTGATAGAGTCACGGATTACTATACGCTGGAGCCGCTGCTGCTCCGCAACGCGCGTCTCACGGCAGAGGGGGCGATCATGACCGCCATGGAGGTCACCGACACCGCCCTGATCGGCAGCCGTGCGGCTGTCATCGGCTACGGGCGCATCGGGCAGTACCTGTCCCGCTTACTCATCGCGCTCGGCGTCCGGGTGACGGTCTGCGCCCGCCGCGCGGAAAGCCGCGCCGCGGCGGAAGGAGACGGCTGCGGGGTGCTGGATCTGTCGCGGGGCAGGGAAGCCCTGACGGCGCTCTTCCGCGGGTACGACGTGATCTACAACACCGTTCCCGCTCCGCTGTTTGACGCTGGTCTTCTGGACGTGATCGACCCGGACACGCGGCTCATCGACCTTGCCTCGTATCCGGGCGGCGTCGGCGGGCCCTCCTGTATGCGGGTGATCCGCGCGCCGTCGCTGCCGGGCCGCTACGCGCCGCGGACGGCGGGGAAGATTGTAGCTGAGACTGTGCTGTCGCTGATCGGGAAGGGAGCCGGGAGCGTCCCTGCTCCGGCGGAAGGGAAGGAGGTGCCCGCGCTGTGAACGTGATCGGATTTGCCATGTGCGGCTCGTTCTGCACGCTGTCCCGCGCGCTGGAGGTGCTGCGGATCCTGCGCGGGCAGTATGACGTCGTGCCGATCATGAGCAGCATCGTCCGGCAGACGGACACCCGCTTCGGTACGGCGGCGGATCTGCTGGAGCAGGTCTGCGGGATCTGCGGGCATGAGGTCCTCCATACCATCCCGGAGGCCGAGCCGCTGGGGCCCCGCACACCGCTTGACGCGCTCGTGGTCTGTCCCTGCACCGGCAATACGCTGGCCAAGCTCGCGTGCGGCATCACCGATACGCCGGTGACTATGGCCGCCAAGGCGCATCTGCGCTCGGACAGGCCGCTGCTCATCACGCTGGCCTCCAACGACGCCATGTCGGCCAACCTCGGCAATATGAGTACGCTGCTGACACGCAAAAACGTGTTTTTCACGCCGCTCTTGCAGGACGATCCCGTGAAAAAGCCGCACTCGCTCGTGGCGGACTTTTCCCTCGTGCCGGATGCGCTGACTTTGGCCATGCGCGGAGAGCAGATGAGGCCGCTGTTCAGGTAAAAGGGCCTTGCGTCCTTTTTGTGGCGTTATGGGATCAAGCGCCGCCCGGCTCGGCAGGCGAACTGCAGCCCGCCGAGCCGGGCCGATGATCCAATATATTAACAATTTGTTCATACAAAAAAGACGGCAATGTGGTATAATAAACGCAGTATGTATTTCCTGCCGAAAACGGGACGATACATACTGCTTTCCGTCTTTTTTTATCACATCATATACATACGGAGGTTAGTTATGGCAGACCTGAAAATGTTGGCGATCGACCTCGGCGCGTCCAGCGGCCGCGGCATCGTCGGTTCCTTCGACGGCAAGAAAATCACGCTGAGAGAGAACCATCGCTTCTCCAACGATCCCGTGTTCGTCAACGGACGATTCACATGGGATATCCTTCGCATTTTCTTCGAGATCAAGAACTCGATCACCAAGACCGTGATCGACGGCGACAACGTCTCCTCCATCGGTATCGATACCTGGGGCGTGGACTACGGTCTGCTTGACAGGAACGGACGCCTGATGGCGAACCCGACCCACTACCGCGACACCCGCACGGTCGGCATCACCGATTGGTACGCCGACAAGCTGTCCGCCGAAGAGGTCTACAACGTCACCGGTATTCAGGCGATCGACTTCAACACGCTGAACCAGCTGGCTGCCGAGATGAAGGACGATCCCTCCATGCTCAAGCGCGCCGGCAAGATGCTGTGGATCCCCGACCTGCTCAACTACTTCCTGACCGGCAAGATGGCCACCGAGTATACCATCGCCTCCACCGGCATGATCCTTGACGCCGCCAAGCGCAGCTTCGCCTTTGACCTGACCAAGAAGCTCGGCATCAAGAAGAGCCTCTTTGCGCCCATCGTGCAGCCCGGCACCGATCTCGGCACGCTTCTGCCCCAGATCAACGAGGAGGTCGGCAAGAACAATATCCACGTCTATACTGTCGCCTCTCACGATACCGCTTCCGCCGTCATCGCCGTGCCCGCTCAGGGTGAGGACTTCATCTACATCAGCTCCGGCACGTGGTCGCTGATGGGCATGGAGCTGCCCCAGCCTCTGATCAACGACGAGACCCGCATCGCCAACTTCACCAACGAGGGCGGCGCCAAGGGCACCATCCGCTTCCTCAAGAACATCATGGGTCTGTGGATCATTCAGGAATCCCGCCGTCAGTGGAAGCGCGAGGGCAAGGACTACTCCTATGCCTTCATGGAGGAGGAGGCCAAGAAGGCCAAGCCCTTCCAGAGCCTCATCAACCCCGACGACGCCTCCTTCAACACGCCCGGCAATATGCCCGAGAAGATCCGCGAGTTCTGCCGCAAGACCGGCCAGCACGTCCCGGAGACGGTCGGCGAGGTCGTCCGCTGCATCTACGAGTCTCTCGCGCTCAAGTACCGCTATACCGTGGAGGGCATCCAGATGCTCCGCGGCAAGAAGGCGACCGCGATCAACGTGGTCGGCGGCGGCACCAAGGATAAGTTCCTGTCCCAGATGACCGCTGACGCCTGCGGTCTGGCTGTCCATGCCGGTCCCGAGGAGGCGACCGCCATCGGCAACCTGATGATGCAGTGCATGGCAGCCGGTGAGATCGGCTCTCTTGCCGAGGCACGTCAGGTCGTGGCAGACTCCTTCGAGCTGAAGCACTACGCACCGACCAACGAGCGCGCCGCGTGGGACGATGCCTACGGCCGTTTCTGCGCACTCCTTTAATACGGCAAGACCTTCTGCGGCTTCCCCGTTCCGGGAGCCGCAGGAGGGCTTTTGACTTTCAGGGAATAAACCAAAAATTGGCAGTCTCGCAGACCGGGGGCTGCTGTCGGGAATAAGGTCAAAAATGAAAGTATCAGAAAGGGAACATAGATATGAAAGATGCATTGTATGCTGACCTGAGTGTCATCGGCATGAGAGGCTGTGAGAAGTTTGTGGAGCAGGTCGACACCTACCTGCGCGAGTGGCGCCGCCACGGAGCCGAGGACACCTACCTCGTGCATACCAGCTGCCCCCGCTTCGGTTCCGGCGAAGGCAAGGCCATGATCACCGAGTCCATGCGCGGACAGGACGTGTATATCGTGTGCGATATGTTCAACCACAGCATCACCTATAAAATGTTCGGCGAGCCCCAGCGCATGAGCCCCGACGACCACTATGCCGATCTCAAGCGCATCATCGCCGCCATCGGCGGCAAGGCAAGACGCATCACCGTGATCATGCCGATGCTGTACGAGGGCCGTCAGCATAAGCGTACCTCCCGCGAGTCTCTCGACTGCGCCATCATGCTGAAGGAGCTGGTCAGCATGGGTGTTACCAACATCCTGACATTCGACGCGCATGACCCCCGCGTGGCAAACGCCATCCCGCTTTCCGGCTTCGACAACGTCATCCCCAACTACCAGATGCTCAAGGCTATGGTCAGGGCCGTGCCGGACGTGGTCTTCGACCGCGACCACGTGGTCATGATCTCCCCCGATGAAGGTGCTATGGGCCGCTGCATGGGCTACTCCGAGGCGCTGTCCGTGGATATCGGTATGTTCTACAAGCGCCGCGACTACTCCCGCGTGGTCAACGGCAAGAACCCCATTCTGGAGCATAAGTACCTCGGTGATTCGCTTGAGGGCAAGGATGCCATCATCGTCGACGATATGATTTCCTCCGGCGGCTCGCTGCTCGAGGTCGCCAAGCACCTGAAGGAAGACTACGGCGCCCGCCGCGTCTTCAACTTCGCTACGTTCGGTTTGTTCACCGACGGCTTCGCCGCCTTCGACAAGGCGTATGCCGACGGCCTGATCGACAAGATCTTCACCACCAATCTGACCTACCACAACCCGGAGATCTACACCAAGCCGTGGCACATGGAGGTCAATATGTGCAAGTACGTCGCTTACCTGATCGACACGCTGAACCATGATACCTCCATCGCCGACCTGCTCAAGCCGGAGAAGCGCATCGCCGCTCTTCTGGAGCGTCACCGCAAGCAGCTGCAGCCCGACGCGCAGGTGTCGATGTTCGAGAACAACGACTGACGCGTCCCGGGGTATAACTGAAATATCCATACTGCTCTCGGGGAGGGCGTAATAGCAGGGAGAAGGGAGCGGCGATGCCGCTCCCTTCTCCCTGCGCCCTCATCCTGCGGAGCTCAGCGTAGGCGTTTCTGCGAACATTGCCGCCCACGACGGCACCCACCAATCTCGTTCGGCGTAAACCAAACCTCGGTTATTTCTTACCCTGTATAAAAGTTCTTGCAGATTCTTAAGGGCTTCTTTCAAGAAGCCCTTAAGCGGGGTCCGGGGCAGAGCCCTGGAAACGCGTCCCCGGTTTACCTGTTCCCGATATACAGATCACTGTACAGGTCAGCGATGCCGCCCCAGACGATCGCGTTCACGATGCCGTCAGGAGGCAGGCCCCGGAGGCGCTGATACGCCTCGACGGCGGCGCGCGTGCGGGAGCCGAAGTATCCTGTCGGTGTGACCGACGGGATCTCGCGGATATAGCGCGAGATGAAGTTGAGATATTGCTGGAGGATCGTAACCTCGACGGACTCCGAGCCCTCCCGGAGGATCGTCCCCTGATACGGCACGATGCTGCCCTCCCGGAAGACCACCGGGATCGAGCGGATGATGCCGAAGTAGGCGTCCTGTATCGCCTGCCACGTCTGAGGGCCGACAAGACCGTCCACGACCAGACCGAACGTGTTCTGCACCGCAAGCACCGCTTTGCGCGTGTTTTCCCCGAAGATACCGTCCACCGTCAGCGACGGGATCGTGTCGTAGTACGTCGACAGGAAGTCAATGTAGTATTGCAGCAGCGCGACGCCTATGTTCGCGTCACCGATCCGCAGCACGCCGGGATAGGCGTTGCTGACCTCGTTGTACTTGATGCCCTCGGAATTCAAGCTGTTCAAGCGCTTGACAGCCGCGTAGATGCGCTCCACCGCGTACCACGTCGCATGGCCGACGACCCCGTCGGGCGTCAGATTGAAGGTCCGCTGGAACGCGATGACAGCGTTTTCCGTGTCGGCGGTAAAGATGCCGTCCGTGCGGGGGATCTTGGGGATGTTGGGGTAGTTGTCGGAAATGCGGTTGAGCCGCAGCTGCAGGATGCGGACCTGATTGTTCGCGGAGCCGAGCCGCAGGGCAGGGGAGGGCGCGGAGTCCGTGATCTCCCCGACCGGCACGTTGCGGACCAATTCAAGATCGTTCCCATAGTAGTTGGAAAGGATCTCGTAGGGCGTGTACCCGGCCTGTGCCAAGCCGACCGAGCCCCATTGGGACAGCCCGGAGCAGGTGACCGTGGTGCCGTTGCAGTACTGCGCGAACAGCGGCTCAACGCTGCCGGCACGGCGGATGTAGCTGTTGAAAAGCTCGTTTGCCAGCTCCTGAATGTTCCCGAAAACCTCGCGCCCGTTGACAAAATACTGGTCGTAGCGCGTGGAGTTGGTGATGTCGAAGTCGTAGCCGCGCGAGCGGTAGAACTCGGTGTAGACGCGGTTGAGCGCAAAGCTGATCTGCGCGAGCATATTGGCCCGGATCGCCTCCTCGGGCCACGTCGGGTAGATTTCGCTGGAGGCGACGTTGGCAACGTAATCCACGAAGGGGACGGTCACGTTGGGCGCAGGCCGGTCAGGCTCCCCCAGATGGACCGTGATCGTTTCGGGGATAATGGGTGTTCCTGTGGGCATAGTTGACTCCTTTCGGCTGTCGGCGATTCAGCGGCGCAGATCGGGATTGATACCCTCCGTGATGACGGACCCGGCCTCCTGCAAACGATCGCCGCGGGCAGATACCGGCAGCGGGATCAGATCCAGCCGCTGGATGGAGGTGATGCCGTCGAACACGGGGATCATGGAGAAATTCTGTGTGTAGTAGCCGTCCAGCTCCACTGTGGCGTTGTAGAGCGAATAGGGCAGCGGCTCGTCGGGGGCGGGGAGCTCCAGAGAATAGACCCTCGCGGGGGCGGGGAGCGTCAAGGGAGCGGTCTTTCCGTCAATACCGGAGAACATGACCATGAAAGGGTCGCCGGACAGGTTGGGGATGCTGTCCGGCACATAGTCGTAGATCGTCACCTGTGCGCCCTCGAGCGGGACGGCGCCCTGCGCCGTCGTGACTTGAAATATGAGGGTGCCGGAGCCTGTCATGCCGCTCTCCTCCGTCTGACCGGGAACGCCGTTCCCGTCGTTGTCTCCGGTAATGCTGCCGGGATCGTCTCCGGCTGTGCCGCCGGCTGTGCCGCCGGCTTTGCCGCTGTCGCCGCCCGGAGTGATCCCCGTGCCGCCGGACCCGGTTCCTGATCCGCCGTTTTCACCGGGTTGTCCCGGGCTTCCGGAGCCGGTGCCGGCCCCGGGAGCGTACTCATCGTCGTATGCGGCGCAGCGCGGGGCGGGGCGGACGTCTGGCAGGGACGGCTTGCTGCGCGCGGTGTTTTCGGCGGTGCGTCCGCCGTTGTCGATGAAGCGGATCCCGCCGTTTCCGCTCACGGGGTCTGTTTGCTGGTTTTCCATAGTAGAGCCTCCTTTTTATACGGTGATTCACGCTATTCTATGCCGGACGCGCGGGACCGGTGCGGGAGAGTTTGCTGCACTCGTCAGCGCGGAGGAAGGCGCCTCGCGCGTACCGCGCTCGGGGGCCTACTCCCGCCCCCCTCCCGTGCGCGGGAGGGGGGAATCAGAATACTTTTACCGGGGAGAGGGGGCGCTGCGGCGCCCCCTCTCCCCGGTCTCCTCATCCCGGAGAAACGCGCCTGCGGGCGCGGAGACGAGTGCCGCGTCTCCCGCGTCCCCGCAGGATGAGGGTGCAGTGAGAAGGGAGCGGCTGCTCCGCTCCCTTCTCACTGCACCCGCAGATGCTGAATCTGTCAGCCGGAAACCCGCACCTACACTTTTATCCGTGAAAAAATTCCTCAAAACCGCTTGACAAACCCCGAAACGCGTATTATAATATATGAGTATGTAATAAACGCAGGGACGGGGAATTGTCCCGTCGGATCCTATCAGAGAGCCGCAGGTCGGTGCGATGCGGCAGGAGACGACCCGTACATCTGGCCCCCGAGCGGCTTACCGAAACCGCGGCGCATCTCAGCGCCCTACGGACAAGTAGGGAAGGACGGCACCCACCGTTACCGGGAGAAAGGTCGGTCCCTTGCGGGACCGGCAACGAGCGGATGTCAGGGAAGGCGTGACAGCCTTTCCGGCATCAAGCAGAGTGGTACCACGGGATGCGTCATCCCGCCTCTGAATGACCGGAGGCGGGGTGTTTCTTTTTTTACCCCCGCACCGGGTCCTCAAATCCGAAGCAAAACAGAAAGGACAGTTACCATGAAGTACGATTTTCTGAACATTGAAGCCAAGTGGCAGCAGAAATGGGAGGAGGCCCGCGTTTTCGAGGCACAGGACGGCTCCGATAAGCCCAAGTTCTTCGGCCTCGTCGAGTTCCCCTACCCGTCCGGCGCCGGTATGCACGTCGGACACATCAAGGCGTATTCCGGCCTTGAGGTCGTCAGCCGCAAGAGACGGATGCAGGGCTATAACGTCCTGTTCCCCATCGGCTTTGACGCCTTCGGTCTGCCGACCGAGAACAGCGCCATCAAGACCGGTATCCATCCCCGCACGCTGACCGACCGCAACATCATGAAGTTCACGAGTCAGCTCAAGCGCGTCGGCTTCTCCTTCGACTGGTCCCGCACCATCGACACGACCGACGAGGATTACTACCGCTGGACGCAGTATATCTTCCTGCGGATGTTCGAGAACGGCCTCGCCTTCCGTGACACCGCCCTCGTCAACTACTGCCCGCACTGCAAGGTCGTGCTGTCCAATGAGGACTCGCAGGGCGGCAAGTGCGATATCTGCCACAGCGACATCATCCAGAAGTCCAAGGACGTCTGGTACCTCCGCATCACCGAGTACGCCGAGAAGCTGCTCGAGGGACTCGATAAGGTCGACTACCTGCCCAACGTCCGCCAGCAGCAGGTCAACTGGATCGGCAAATCCACCGGTGCGTTCGTCAACTTCGGCGTCACCGGCACCGACGAGAAGCTCCGCATCTACACCACCCGCCCCGACACGCTGTTCGGCGTGACCTTCATGGTCATCGCGCCCGAGCATCCCATGCTGGAGAAGATGGCTGACCGCATCGCCAATATGGACGAGGTCCGCGCCTATCAGGCGGAGTGCCAGAAGAAGACCGAGTTCGAGCGCACCCAGCTCGTCAAGGACAAGACCGGCGTCCGCCTCGACGGCGTCATGGGCATCAATCCCGTCAGCGGCAAGGAGATCCCGATCTACATCGCCGACTACGTCATGATGGGCTACGGCACCGGCGCGATCATGGCCGTCCCCGCCCACGACGAGCGCGACTACGACTTCGCCAAGAAGTTCGGCATCGACATCATCGAGGTCATCAAGGGCGGCAACATTGAGGAGGCTGCCTACACCGGCGACGGTGAGATGGTCAACTCCGGCTTCCTGAACGGCTACGACAACAAGAAGGACAGCATCGCCCGCATGATCGAGTACCT
>JAKSPU010000104.1 GCA_024404505.1 Clostridia bacterium | reverse complement strand
CATAATAAAGATTTCCCCCCGCCCGCCGGGCGGGGGGTCAGGGGGGTGGGGGAAAAAGGTTCAACTGAATATCCGGCGATGCGACAATACCCGGTTCTGCGGCAGATCGCCGATCTTCCTCTGCCCCCGCGCCTTCGAGCGCGGGGAAGGCGTGCCGCGTCTCCCGCCTCCCGCAGGATGAGGGTGCAGGGAGAAGGGAGCGGCTGCGCCGCTCCCTTCTCCCTGCTATAAAATAAGATATTCCCCCCGCCCGCCGGGCGGGGGGTCAGGGGGGTGGGGGAAAAAGGTTCAGCTGAATATCCGGCGATGCGACAATGCCCGGCCTTCTGCGGCAGATCGCCGGTCTTCCTCTGCCCCGCGCACGGGAGGGGGTCGGGATGTAGGCCCCGGGTTTCCGGGATCAAAAAAGCCGGGTGCCGCAGGTCATGCGGCATCCGGCCTATGATATTCGGAGAAAATTACTTCTTGTTGAGGAAATTGTACTTGCCGATGATGGGCAGCTCTCTTGCCTTGCCCTGTACGACATTGATGATGCCGACCACGGCAAAGAAGGTGCAGCCAAGCTCGGCGATCCAGATGATGAAGCCGATCAGACCGGTGAGGAAGGGGATGCGGGGGAGAATGTTAAAGATGATGGAAATGACCATGAGCGCAGTCTCGATGATCGCGAGGAACATGCCCTGCGTTGCATGGTATTGGCAGAATTTCGAGTCCTTTCTCGCAAACTTGGGGATCAGGCACAGCCAGAAGAGGTACGCGAGGACGCCCATGCCGACGTTGTCCTTGGCATCCTTCTCGTCGATCTCATCGGTGATACCGGGGGTGTCGCAGAACTTCTCCCAACCGCTCTTCTCGCCGGCGGGAGCTGCCTTCGTGGGTTGCTCGGTCTTGGTTTCCCCGTTCTTGGGGGCTTCTTCGGCGGCCACGGGAGCGCCGCAATTCGTGCAGAACTTGACGCCGTCTTCCAGCTCAGCTCCGCAGTTTCTGCAAAAAGCCATGATGTTTATTCTCCTTATCCGAATTCGGCCGCCGGACTGCGCCGTCTGACCGTACGGGGATATTATAATCTTTTATTCATACTTTGTCAATATTAAATGACAAATTCACAAAAAAATAACATTTTTATGTGAATTGGCAAATACACATTGACAAAACCGCGTTTCTGCGGTATAATGGTGTAGATTAGATAATGGCTGATTTTGTGCATTTTCTGAGAAATGAGGTATGTTATGAAGATACCGGAGTTTAACAGGCGCCCGCTGCTGCCGGCAGCGGCTGCCGTTCTGATACTGACCGCTTCCCTTCTCCTCTGCTTCCTGCTTTCCGGATGCGAACGACCGTCCGGAGGACCCGATGACGACACGTCGGGGACGTCCTTCCCCGAGTCCTCTCCGGAGCCGGGGACCGATACGCCCGGGGCGGCGGAAACGCAGTCCCCGGTGCTGACCATGGAGCCGGAGACCGCTCCGTCCGAGCCGCTCCCCGTCGATCCGTCGCCCTACGACGGCGTGGTCATCTCAATGGTCTACGGGACCGGAAAGAACAACACCGACGCCGCGATCCCCAACGGGTTTGTCCAGCTGTACAACACGACCCCGCACGCGGTGTCCCTGAAGGGTGCTTCCCTGTTCTATAAGTCCGACGGCGCCAAGCCTTACGCGTGCTTCTGCTTCCCGGACGATGCCGTCATCAAGGCGGAGGGGTACTACCTCGTCCGCGCGAATTCCCCCGCGGGATACGACGAGTCGGGCGCGGTCATGACCGTCGACTGCTTTGACGCGGAATGGGACGTGTATATCGACAACAAGGAGGTCAATCTGATCCTCGCGCCCGCCGGGCTGTCTCCGGCAGCGTCGGACGATCCGCTGGCCGTTGAAGGGGCGGTGTCCGTCTTTGCCGCCTCCGAGTCGTACAAGTTCTCCGTGTTCGCGGTCGACAATCTCTCCAAGAACCGTATCGCCGTCCGCACCGCGCCCACGACGTACAGCGGATACCACACCCGGAACCTCACCGAGATGACCTCCGCCGACCTTCTGGATATGCGTCCGCGGTACTCCCGCGGCGTGACCTGCTCCGAGGTACATTCCCGGCTTGAGGAGGTCCGCTTCTCCTTCCCCGCCGGCGTTTACGACGATCCGCTGCTGCTCGAGCTGCACGCGCCGCTCGGACACTTCATCTACTACACGCTTGACGGCTCCGATCCCCGCACCAGCACGACGCGGCAGATGTACACGGGCGTCATCCTGCTGGACGACACGTCCGCGCTCCCCATCGGACCGACCACCCAGGCATGGGCCAACATGAACGGCGGCGCCCGCCCGCTCGCGGACGCGCTGCCCGGCGCTCACGTCGTCCGCGCCTACGCCGTGGACGGCGAGCATGAGACGGCCGTCTTCACCAACACCTACTTCATCGATGATTCGCTGACGCTGAATAACGTGACCATCGTCTCCATGTCCATCCCGACCCGCGAGATGATCGGTCCCACCGGCTTTTACAGCAACTACTGTCCGACCGGCGTCATCACCGACACGCGCCCCCGCGGGCTGGCGGTCATGGAGGTGTTCGACCACGCCGGCAAGCGCGTCGGCAGCTCCAACGTCGAGCTGGCCGTATCCGGCAACGGCTCCTCCGGCTGGGGCATGAAGTCCCTGCGCATCTACTACAAGGGCGCTTTGAATCAGGAGAGCGGGATGCAGTCCGACCTGAACTACGATCTGTTCGGCGGCCGCGCGCACAATATCAACGGCGAGGCGATCACCTCGTTCTCCCGTCTCCTGCTCCGCAATTCCGGCAACGACTGCGCCAACTCCTACATCCGCGACGCCTATATGCAGGAGTCGGCGGACGGCCTGACCGTCGACTATATGGCCACCGAGACCGCGCTCGTGTTCTTCAACGGGGAGTTCTGGGGCGTCTACAACCTGCGGGAGCGGTACAGCCCCGAGTACGTGGAATCCCACTACGGCGTGGACAAGGAGAACGTGGCGGTCATCGAGAGCGATTACAGTCAGGTGCATACCAACGCCAACGCGCCCTACGTGCTGTCCTCCGGCATCGAGGGCGATCAGAAGCCGTTCAACGAGATGATCGACTTCATGCGGAGTCACAGCCTTGCCGACCCCGCCAACTACGAGTACGTCTGCAGCCTGATGGACATCGACTCGTTCATCGATATGTACGCGGTCCGCATCTTCTACGTTGCGACCGACTTCCCGAACAACAACATCAAGATCTGGCGCAACCGTAACCCGGAGGATCCCTCCGGCATGGACACCAAGTGGCACTTCACGCTGCTCGACCTCGATATGGGTCTTTCGTGGAGTGACGGCACGACGGAGTACGCCGACTTCTTCGGCGTCTGCTGGGGCGGCTCGGTCTGCGGTGATATGATGAAGTATCTGCTGGCCAACAAGGACTTCAAGGACCGCTTCGTCTGCCGGTTCTATGAGATGACCAACGAGTACCTGACCCCGGATCGGCTGAACGCGCTGTTCGACCGCTACGAGAGCGAGCGCAATGAGCTGATGCCGCTTCAGGAGAAGAGGTGGGCCCGCGAGGGCGCGTCTGTCGGCACGTGGAACGCTGCCGTCACCCGCATCCGCTCCTTCATTGCCAACCGGCAGCCCGTCGTTCTGCGGCAGCTTTACGCCGACTTCGGCTATTCCGAGGCAGAGATCCTGAACATGACCAGACGGCAGATCACGATCTCCTATGACGACGCACGCGCCGAGGTCACCTGTGACGGCGTGCTGCAGGAGGCCGGTGAGGTCATCGGGTTCGGTAAGGATCCCTTCACCTTCACGGTCCGCGCGAAGGCGAAGGAAGGATACACCGTCGCGGCGGTCGTCTGGACTCCCGTCACCGGCGACAGCGTCCGCGTGGACGGGGACGGCGGCGACGTCACCGCCTCCTTCACCGCGGATTGCTCCGGCACGGTAACGGTCATCGCGCGCCTTCTGAACAGCGATCCGACCGCCGGCGTCGGCGGGCAGCTCATCGCGGGCGCGACGTACCTCTTCTACCTTGACAAAAACGGTGATCTGTACGCGTGGGGCGACAACCGGTACGGCGTCCTCGGGCTCGACTCCGACCAGCCGTATATCACCGTCCCGACGCTCGTCATGCACAACGTCGCCAAGGTCGCGACGACCACCAGCACGACCTACAACGGCGGTGAGACCAACTTCACGACCGCGATACTGACCAAGGACGGCATCCTCTATACCGTCGGCATCAACAGTTACGGTCAGCTCGGGCGGAACGGCACGACCAACGACAACCGCCTCTCTAAGATCGACAAGAACATCAAGGTCAAGGACGTCGCGGTCGGCAACGACCACCTTGTCATCGTAGACACGAACAACGTCATGTACGGCGTCGGGCACAACAACTACAAGCAGCTCGGCACGGGGTGCGGAGAGTACACGACCTCCTTCGTGAAGGTCGCGACCGGCGTGACCGCCGTCAGTGCGGGCCGCCGCTGCACGACGCTGATCAGGACGGACGGGCATCTCTACGGCCTCGGCGACAATCGCTGGGAGAAGCTGGTCGACGGTGCGCCGGATATCCTGACCGAGCCGACGCTCATGATGAAGAACGTCGCGTTCTGCGCCTCCGGGCAGCATCAGTGCGCCTTCGTCACGGAGACGGGCACGCTGTACTACGCCGGATGGCGTCCGTGGAGCAGCTTCCAGCAGGGCAGCGGCAACGATCCGACCGCGGTCAAGGTCATGGACGGCGTCGATCAGGCGTACCTGTTCATCGACGACATGGTGATCCTCTGCAAGAACGGCGACGCGTACGTCTACGGTCTGAACACGCAGAACAGCATCGGCGGCGCCGTGAACGGCGGCACGCCCAAGCGGGTCGCGCAGGACGTTGTCTCCGTCGCCGTCGGGTTCGGCTTCTCTGCCTACCTCTACAAGGACGGGACGATCTGCGTGCAGGGCGACAACGCCTACGGACAGGCCGGGAACGGTCTGCGCGGCGGGTCCGTGACCATGAGCGAAGTCTTCCGCTGACGGAAACGAGGTACTGATATGAATCATCCCGATAAAAGAAAAGCAAAAAGCATAGATACGCCGGGGCGCTGCCGGGCGTTCACCGATACCGTATACGAGGGGGCGGGCGATCCCGCCGGGAAATGGGCGCGCATCCGTGCCGCGGAGAACGGCTTCCGCCCCGCGCCGCCGACGCTCAAGGCGTTCGTGGGCGAGATGCACGGGCACACGAATCTATCGGACGGGCAGCCCGACATCGACAGCTACTTCCGCAATCTCCGCGACAACGCGCGTCTTGATTTCGGAGCGGTCTCCGACCACGACCACGGCGGCGTCGGCAGGCCCTGCCTCCGGGAGGGGAGTCCCTCCAAGTGGGACCTGATCCGGGAGAAGGTCAAGGAGTACGACGAGCCCGGGCGCTTCACGGCGATCCTCGCCTATGAGCGGGACTCGTACCCGTTCTACAACAACATGGTGATCTACTACGGCACGCACGACGGGGAGATGATCCGCGGTGTGCGGGACGGCGAGATCACCGAGGACGAACTGCGCGGGGTGCTGGCGCGCGGCGACCTGTTCGTCGTGCCGCACGACACCTACTCGCTGTCCTCCGGCGCGGATCTGTCGACCATACCGCTCGACCTCCTGCCGCCGTTCCTTGAGATCTACTCGCGCGGCGACGCGTGCGAGTATTGGGACAATCCCGCGTTCGATTACACGGAGATGTGCGCCGGCGGCTTCTGGCAGGACGCGCTCCGGCGGGGCGCGCATATGGGCGTGATCGCCGGGTCGGACGACCACGGCTGCCGCAACGGCCTCATCACGGACGACGCGTACCCCCGGAAATTCCCGGGGCTGACCGGCGTCTGGGCCGAGGAGAACACGCTCCCTTCCCTGTTCTCGGCCCTCAAAGCCAAGCGCTGCTACGCCTTCATGGGCGGGCGCATGGAGATCGACTTCCGCGTCAACGGGCATTGGATGGGCGAGACGTTCACCCTCGCGCCCGATGAGGACCGCGTGATCCGGTTCTCCGTGAAGGCGGACGCGCCCGTCGCGTCCGTGACCGTGGTCAAGAACTGCCGCGACTACGCCCGCTTCCGTAGGACGTCCGAAAAGCTGTTCTTCGACTACAAGGTCGAAGGCCCCGAGGATCACTACTACCTGCGCGTGGAGCTGGAGGACGGCCGCTTCGGCTGGACGAGTCCCGTCTGGATCCGGACCGCCGGGGACAACTGACAATACGAGAGTTTTACCGAAATTAAAAGAGGTGTAAGCTCATGAGCGAAAGAATCCTGTATGAAAATCTGACGCAGGACGCGGAACGCGCCCTGTACCAAGCGTCTCACGCGGACGTGCGCGGCTGCTCCTTCGAGGGTCCCGCCGACGGTGAGTCCGCGCTCAAGGAATGCACCGACATCCGCGTGTCCGGCTGCCGCTTCCTGCTTCGTTATCCGCTGTGGCACACCCACGGCGGCATCCTCTCCGACAGCACCATGACGGATGCCTGCCGCGCCGCGCTGTGGTACGACCACGATCTGGAGATCACGCGCTGCTCGCTCGGCGGCATCAAGGCGCTGCGGGAATGTGACCGCGTCCGCCTGACCGACTGCGCGGTCAACTCCGCGGAGTTCGGCTGGTCCTGCCGCGACCTGACCGTGAAGGACTGCTCGCTCGTCTCGGAGTACCCGTTCATGCGCTGCGAGCGCCTCAATATCGACGGGCTGACCATGAAGGGCAAGTACTCCTTCCAATACGTCCACGACGCCGTGATCACGAATTCCTACCTTGACACCAAGGACGCCTTCTGGCACGCCCGCCGCGTCACGGTGCGGGACAGCGTGATCAAGGGCGAGTACCTCGGCTGGTACGCCGAGGATCTGACGCTGATCCGGTGCAAGATCATCGGCACGCAGCCGCTGTGCTACGTCAAGAACCTTCTGATGCTGGACTGCGAAACGGTCGGCTGCGACTTCTCGTTCGAGAACAGCACGGTGCAGGCCGAGATCAGGGGTGACGTCACGAGCATCCGCTCGCCCGCGGGCGGACGCATCGTCTGCGACGGTGTGGGAGAGATCCTGCATGACTACGCGCCTGTGGACGGATCCGGCTGTGAGATCGTGATCCGCTCCGCGAAGGCCGAAAGGAGTGATATGACTTGATATTCGGAAAACACATCAACCGCTACTACTTACGGTACGCATACCTTCTGCTGCTCGGCGTGCTGGCGCTGGTCATGGTCGACTACGCCCAGCTCAAGGTGCCGGAGATGTACCGCATGATCATCGACGGCATGAGCGGCGTCCCGATCATTGACGCCGACGGCACGGTCGTCCCCTTCGACATGGACTTTCTGCTCGACCGCATCTGCTTCCCGATGATCTTCATCATCGTCTGCATGGTCATCGGGCGCTTCCTGTGGCGTCTCTGCTTCTTCGGCGCGGGCATCCACGTCGAGACGGACCTCCGCAGCCGGATGTTCGACCACTGCAAGGACCTCTCGCAGCAGTACTACTCCGTCAATAAGGTCGGCGACCTGATGGCGCTCTTTACGAACGACCTCGAGACCGTGCAGGACTGCTTCGGCTCCGGCATCCTGATGGTCGCGGACGCGCTGTTCCTCGGCGGGATGTCCATGATCAAGATGTTCATCATGAATCCCTTGCTGACACTGTTCTCGCTGATCCCGATGGTGTTCCTGCTGGTCATCTCGGCCATCGTCGGACATTATCTCGAGCTGCGGTGGGACAAGCGTCAGGAGGCGTTCTCCGATCTGTCCGATTTCTCGCAGGAGAACTTCTCCGGCATCGCCGTCGTCAAGGCCTTCGTCAAGGAGACCGTCGAGCTGATGCGCTTCCGCAAGCTGAACAAGCAGAACGAGGACACCAACGTGGACTACGTCAAGCTGTCCACGATACTGCACATCGTGGTCACGCTGTTCATGGAGTCCGTCATCTGCGTCATCCTCGGCTACGGCGGATACCTCGTGTATAAGGAGGTGTTCACGGCCGGTCAGCTGGTGGAGTTCATCGGTTACTTCACGTCCATCGTCTGGCCCATCATGGCCATCTCCGAGCTGATTGAGATGCGTTCGCGCGGTAAAGCGTCGCTCAACCGCATCGGCCAGCTTCTGGACGCCGGGATCGACGTGGTCGACCGCGGCGACGTCACCGAGCCGGAGCCGATCAAGGGCGACATCGAGTTCCGCCACCTGACCTTCCGCTACCCCGGCGGCGACTACGACGTGCTGAAGGACGTTTCGTTCCACATCAACGCCGGCGAGCGCGTCGGCATCATCGGCAAGACGGGCGCGGGCAAGACGACCGTCGTCGACCTGCTGCTCCGCACCTACAACGTGCCGGACGGCACGATCTTCCTCGACGGCCGGGACGTCAACGGGATGCCCATCCGCTCGGTGCGGCAGTACGCCGCGTACGTCCCTCAGGACAACTTCCTGTTCTCCGACACGATCGAGTCCAACATCGCCTTCGCGAGCGACAAAAAGGACAGCGAGCTGGTCTATGAGGCCGCGCGTATGTCCGACGTGGACGGCAACATCCGCGAGTTCGCCGAGGGCTACGCTACCATGCTCGGCGAGCGCGGCGTGACCGTCTCCGGCGGTCAGAAGCAGCGCATCTCCATCGCCCGCGCCCTGATGAAGGACGCACCGATCCTGATCCTCGACGACTCCGTTTCCGCCGTCGACGTCAAGACCGAGGAGACCATCCTCGACAACCTGCGCCGCGTCCGCGCGGGCAAGACCACGCTGCTGATCGCGCACCGCATCTCGACGATCAAGGACATGGACAAGATCATCCTGATCGACGACGGCGAGGTCACGGCGGTCGGCACGCACGCCGAGCTGTACGATACCTGTCCCGCGTACAGGACCATGGTCGATCTCCAGAAGCTGGACGATCAGGAGGAGCGCCATATCCCCGAGAAGCGCTTCCCCGTGGAAGGAGGTGCGGTCTGATGCGTGAGTATCTTCCTTTACTGATTGTGGGCGCCGTGATCGGCGTGTTCTCGGTCGTCATGATCGTCGCCTTCGTGCTGGTCAAGGACAAGAAGGAATCCATGGGCTTTGAGCGCAATATGAAGGACGGAGAGATCTTCCGGCGCCTTCTGCGCTACGCGAAGCCGCACTGGAAGAGCTTCCTCGTCGTGTTCATCGTGATGCTGTTCTCCATTGCGTACGACATCGTTTCCCCGCTGCTGATCGGCGCGATCCAGGACCTGATCAAGGTCCCCGGCTTCGAGCTGAACCGTCTCTGGGTGCTTGTCGGCGTGTACGCGTCCATCCTGATCGTGTCCATGATCTGCACCTACATCCAGGCCATCGTGCTGCAGAAGACGGGTCAGAAGATCATCTCCGCGATCCGCGAGGATCTGTTCGTACATATCGAGAGCCTTTCCCACAACCAGCTGCACAAGATCCCCGTGGGCAAGCTCGTGACCCGCGTCACGAACGATACCGCAGGTCTTTCCATGCTGTTCACGAACATCCTCGTGAATCTGCTCAAGAACTGCATGGTGATCATCGGCGTGCTGGCGGCCATGCTGTGCCTCAACTATATGCTGACGCTGATGGTGCTGTGCTTCGTGCCGTTCATCGTGCTGTTCA
>JAKSPU010000103.1 GCA_024404505.1 Clostridia bacterium | reverse complement strand
CGAAATTTCTGACGGCGCATCTGCACCGTCATCATTGTGCGGTAATGCCTTAACCTTATACGGGAGGTTCGATCATGAAAAAACTGCTTTGCCTGCTGCTGGCTTCTCTGCTTATCCTGCCCGCGCTGAGCGCGTGCGGTGACCCCGATGACGGATCAGAGACCGGAGACGGATCCGGCGTGTCCGTCGTTACCGAACCCGAAACGCAGGACCCGCGCCTGACCTGCGATCTTCCCGACGATCTCAACTACAACGACGAGGCCGTGCATATCATCTACGCCGACAACGACGGCCGGCGCGACGAGCTGCACAGCGACGGCCTCGAGGCCGGTCTGATCAGCGCGACCGTCTACGAGCGCAATGACATCGTGCAGCATCAGCTTCACGTCACGTTCGATCTGATCCCGCAGGACGACGCCTACCTTTCCGATCAGGTCAACCGCGACATCACCGCCGGCTCCGGCGAGTTCGACGTCGTGGTCAACGGCACCTACCGCTCCGTCACCCCCGCGATGGAGGGCAAATACATCGACCTGAACCGCGTAGGCACCATTGATACCTCCAAGCTCTATTGGACGCAGGGGTACAACGACATCGCGACCTTTACAGATCAGGAGTATCAGTTCCTCGCGAGCGGTCCGCTCGCCATCTCCATGTTCCGCTTCGTTTTCCTTAACCTCTACAACCGCCAGCTGATGGATGACCGCCATATCCCCGACCTATACGAAACGGCCAAGGCGGGCGATTGGACGCTGGACTACCAGATGTCCATCATCGAGGGACAGTATCAGGACAAGGACGGCGACGGCAAGAAAAGCCGCGGCGACTTCTTCGGCTTCGTGTCCGGCAGCGCCAGTTCGATCGACCCGTACTTCGTTACGTCCGATATCCATCTCATCACCAAGGATACGGATACCCGCGCCCTCATCTATAACGCCGACGCCCTCGGCCCTATCTCCGATCTGGCCGACAAGGTCCAGCTGCTGTACTACAACGCCGACTCGTGGATCTATCAGGGTGCGGCTGAGGACTGGGTCACCAAGACCGACAATATCATCCGCCACTTCACGGACGGCCGCGCCATGATGGTGACCTGCCTGTTCTACGACATGGAGTCCAAGATCGAGGACCTCACGCCCATGTCCTACGGGCTTGTCCCGCTGCCCAAGTTCGACAAGGCGCAGCCCGCGTACCATTCCTACGTACAGGATCAGGTGTCCTGCTTCGGCATCTCGTCCGGCGTCAAGGACGAGGCGCGCCGGGAGATGTGCGGCGCCGTGCTGGAGGCGCTCGCCTACCACAGCAATCTCATGATCAAGCCCGCCTACTACGATTCCGTCCTGTCCCTGCGCTTCATGCAGGACCCCGAGTCCAAGGAGATGCTGGACCTGATCTTCGATACCATCGATTTCGACTTCTGCAGCACTTGCCGCTTCATCTTCAGCGTCGAACTGACGCTCCGTGAGATCGTGACGGAAAAGGGCAGCCGCGCCGCCTCCATGACCAAGAGATGGCAGTCGAGCGTCGAGAAATCGCTCGCCAAGTATAACGAGCAGCTGGATAAGCTGTTCAGTTAACGCAGAATATAAAGCCGCGGTCTCTGAGAGCCGCGGCTTTTATGAAGCGTTATTAAACCAGCGGTTTCTGCGGGGAAGGGGCAGGGAGACCATCTCAAACGCCGAAGTTCTCCCTGCCCCTTCCCCGGAAAACAATCTCTGAAACTTTTTGCGTAACAATACCCCATCCTCACCCTTCCTTGGCTGCGGCATCGCCCTTATGAAGAAAGATTATTGTTACAGGAGGCGACGGCAGCCAAGGAGTGGGGGGGACACAGATTAAGGAGAGGTGACTGTTGCCTTCCCTCGGGGGAGGGGGAAAAAACTTCGGCGTTTGAGATGGTTCTCCCTCGGCCCCCGGAGCTGACCAATCGGTTTCAGAAAAAAGCCAAGAAAAATGTTTTTTCCTGTAACGAAATGCCTTGACAAACGTCTAACCTGTGTATCGGGAAAGGAGGTGATCGGTGCATGGATTTTGAGGCAATGTACAAGGCCTGTTATATGCAGGTATACTCCTACTGCCTGACGCTTACCCGGGACGCGTCGCTGGCGGAGGAGATCACGGCCGATACCTTTTTCCGCGCACTGACCGCCATCCGGGAAAAGGGAGAGACGGCCGGCTTCATGGGCCGCTCGGAGGAGCTGACGTGGCTCTGTGCCATCGCCAAAAACCGGTTTGCCGACGAGATGCGCCGCAGAGGACGTCAGGCACCGATCGACCCCGACGAGCAGGAAAGCGCGCTCGGCGAGTCGGTCGCGGACGACGACCCGCCCGCCGAGGCCGCCGACAAGGACGCGTCGATGCGTATCCACAGGATCCTGCATACGATGGAGGAGCCGTACAAGGAGGTGTTCAGCCTCCGCGTGTTTGGAGAACTGTCCTTCGCGCAGATCGGCGACGTATTCGGCAAGACCGAAACGTGGGCGCGCGTCACCTATCACCGGGCCCGACTCAAGATACAGGAAAGGATGAAGTGATAGATGGAATTGATGGATAAGAATACCTGTGAGATCGTGCAGGATCTGCTTCCGTTGTATCAGGACGGCGTGTGCAGCTCCGCCAGCCGGACGCTGATCGACGGACATATCACGGCCTGCCCGGACTGTGCCGCCATGCTGGACAGTCTCCGCGCGCCCGACGCGGCGGGAGACGTACTGCGGCAGGAGACAGACGGGATCATCGAGCGGCAGAAAAAGGTCTTCAGGCGCAAGAGCGCCACGGCCGGCATCGTGACCGCCTCGATCCTCGCGGTCCCCGTGCTGATCTGCCTGATCGTCAATCTGGCGGTCGGACACGGACTCAGCTGGTTCTTCATCGTGCTGTCGGCGCTGCTGCTGACCGCCTCGGTGACCGTGCTGCCTATGCTCCTCCCGCGTGACCGCGGGCTCTGGACGGCGGTCGGCTTCACCGCGAGCCTTCTCGTCCTGCTCGGCGTCTGCTGTCTCTATACGGGAGGGAAGTGGTTCTTCATCGCAGCCTTCGGCACAGTGCTCGGGCTGTCCGTGTGCTTTTTGCCCTTCGTTCTCCGCAGCCATGTGTTCCGCGAGCAGCCGCTGACCTTTGTCGGACGGAACAAGGCGCTTGTCTGGATGAGTGCTTGGACGCTGCTGCTCGTCCTGCTGCTCGCCGCCTGCGGGGTGCGGTCGGACAACCCGCTCTACGCGCGTGACGCGTTCGCCATCACCGCGCCGCTGCTGCTGTACGCGTGGGCGATGTTCGCCGCGATCCGGTACCTGCCGGGCGCGTGCCTGAAGACCGGCGTCAGCCTCCTTCTCTCGGGGCTGATGGTATTCTTTGCGGAGCCGCTGATCAGCCGTCTGCTCGGTTACGCCTTTATCCTGCCCGAGTTCCGGCTTTCCGAATGGGGACCCTACACGGCGGACGGCAATATCAAATGGCTCGCGCTGCTCTCACTCGGCGGCGCGGGACTGATCTGCACCGTGATCGGCGCCATACGCGCCGCGCGGCATACCGGAAAGTGAGGTTTTATGCTATGAAAAAACTGCTTTGGCTGCTCCTGTCCGCCTGCCTGCTGCTTCTGTGCCTGTCCGGGTGCGGAGATAACGGCTATACCTACCCCGACCCCGATCTGTACAAGGTCGGCGGCGCGGAGCTGTCCGAGGAGACCGTGGCAGGCATCACGCACGTCGTGATCGACTGGGTCGCGGGCAGCGTCAACGTGACCGCCGCCGAGGGCGGGACGATCTCCATATCCGAGACCGGAGAGAACGAGCTGCCCGACGAGTACCGTCTGCGCTACCGCGTGGACGAGGGCGTGCTATATATCCGGTACGCCGCCGTCGCGTACAAGCCGTGGACGGTCAAGGGCAAGGATCTGACCGTGACCCTGCCGGGCACCATGACGCCTGACAAGGTGCACGTCACCTGCTCCTCCGCCGACGTGCGCCTGTCCGGCATCTGCGGCGAGACGCTGCAAGTCGGCACGTCCTCGGGCAGCGTGGACGTGGACGAGAACTGCCGATTTACCTATATGGAGATGTCAGCGTCCTCCGGAGCCGTCAGCACGAGGGCGGTCTGCGACAACACGATGGACGTGTCCACGTCCTCCGGCAGCATTTTCGTCCGCACGGACAGCCCGGTCGATACCCTCAAGCTGTCCGCCTCGTCCGGCAAAATCGGCGTGGACGTCGGCACCGTCGGTTTGGCGGAGATCAACACGACCAGCGGCGAGATCACGGTGAACGCGGAGAAGACCGACCGGATGGACGTCGGCTCGTCGTCCGGTGACGTGACGGTCATCGGACAGGACGTCGGACTTACCGTTGTCTCCGTCACGTCCGGCGACGTGACGCTGACGGCGGACGAGGCGGCCGGAATTTCGGTCGATACGTCGTCGGGACGGGTCAAGCTGATCCTTCCGTCAGAACTCGGTTTCACGCTCAAAGCGGACACGTCGTCCGGCGATATATCGTACGACATCCCGATGAGCAAGAACGGCGACAAGTACGTCTGCGGCGACGGCGCCTGCCCGATAGAGGTGTCGACGTCGTCGGGCAATATCAGGATTTCAACGGAAAAGTGAAAGCCGGGCGCCTCCGCATCGCCGGAAGTTCAGACTGACCTTTTTCGCCCCCCCTGACCCCCCGCCCGGCGGGCAGGGGGAATCTTTATTATATAAGCAAGGAGAAGGGCCGCCTGCGGGCGGCCCTTCTCCTTGCATCCTCATCCCCGGGGACCGCGCCTGCGGGCGCGGATAAGCGTACCGCGTCTACGCAGGTTGACGGGAACGGCATTGTAAAGAGAAAATGTGAAAAATCGCGGCATACGCCGCTTTTTTTCTTGACAAGGGGCCGTATTTCTGTTACAATAAATCAGATATATCCATTTATATGGTCATCACATATCAGGAGGAGACATTATGAAACGCTTTCTCTGCATCCTGCTCGCATCCCTGTTCCTGCTCTCGTGCGTATCCTGCGCCGACAACGGCGGCGACGGTGAGCAGTCCGACGTCCCCACCGGGGCCGGCACAGAGGCCGAGACCGTCGATATGGCCTTTGTCGACGAGCTGCCCGAGTTGAATTACAATGACGAAAGAGTCGCCTTCCTCGGCTCCGGTCAGGTCGGCGCCAAGGACGAGCTGTATACCGAGGGCCGTAACAACGAGCTGATCAACGACGCCGTGTACGAGCGCAACGAGGTCGTGGAGACCCGCCTCGGCGTCAAGTTGGATATCGTGGCCGACGGCGGCAACGACTCCTTCTACGTGTCCAATAAGATCCACAATCTGGTCATGACGGGCACTGACGAGTTCCAATTCTGCACGCTCCCGTCCTACGTGGCGGTCACGAGGGCCGTGGAGGGCGAGTACCTCGACCTTACGTCGTTTGAGTACCTCGATCTCTCCAAGCATTATTGGTCGCAGGGCTATAACGAGATGGCTTCGTGGGGCGACGGCCACCAGTTCATGGCGTCCGGCTCCGCCGCACTGACGCTGTTCCGCTATATGTACGTCACGCTGTACAACAAGAACGTCATGACGGACCGACAGATCGACGATCCCTTCAACGCCGTGCAGAACGGGGATTGGACGCTTGATTTCAAGACTTCACTGATCAACGGTATGTATCAGGATCTCAACGGCAACGGCAAGATCGACGAGAAGGACTTCTTCGGCTTTGCTTCCGGATACGCGACCAGCTCCGACTGCTACTGGATCAGCACCAAGTCGACCGTGCTGGACAAGGACGAGACGGGATACTTCATCTACAACGCCGACGTCGAGCGCATCACGGAGGCGGTGGATAAGGTGCTGGCCCTGTTCTACGGCCCCGATTCCTACGTCTTCACGATAGATTCCACCTACGATAACTATATCATCGAGGACTTCGGCAACAGCCTCGCGTTCATGGTCGATACCATGATCACCAAGATCGAGGTCTCCCTGCGCGACTTCAAGGATGATTACGGCATCCTGCCGATCCCCAAGCTGAACAAGGAGCAGAAAGATTACCGCACCTGCGTGCAGGATCAGGTCTCCGCGTTCATGCTGCCCTCCACGCTGCCGGAATCCAAAAAGGAAATGATGGGCGCGGTGTTGGAGTGCCTCGGCTCGGAATCCTACAAGACCGTCGTGGACGCGTACTACAACACGGCGCTGTCCTACCGTTACCTCAACAACCCCGAGTCCAAGATCATGCTCGATCTCATCTACGACAGCGTGTCCTTCGAGATCGCGCAGATCTATACCGAGGCTGCCGGCAACTTCCTCGCCAATATGCGCGCCATGGTCAGCAGCAAGCGCAACACCGCCGCCTCCGCCTACAAGAAACAGACCCGGAACATGGAAAAGCAGCTGCAGAAGCTGAATGAAAAGTACGAAAAGGTCGTAAACAGTCAATCTTGACAGTAAGGGGACCTATCACCATGCGGATACTGATGCTGGGCAACAGCTATACCTTCTTCAATGACCTGCCCTCCGTGCTGGCGTCCCTTCTGGGCGCGGAGGTCACCGCCCATACACGCGGCGGCGCACACCTTGCGGAGCAGCTCAACCCGGAGACCGATATGGGCCGCCGGACGCTGACCGCCCTCCGGGACGAGAAGTGGGATTATGTCATCATGCAGGAGCAGTCCAAGGCTCCCGCCGAAACGCCGGAGGCGTTCTTCAGAAGCGCGGACGCGCTGTGCGCGCTGATCCGCACGAGGGGAGCGGTCCCCGTCTTTTACGCGACGTGGGCCTACCGCGACGGCAGCGAGAAGCTGATGTCGTCCGGCATGACCTATGAGGAAATGTACGCCCGCCTGCACGAGGCGTACGCGGAGGCCGCCCGGCGCGGCGGCGCGCTCCTTGCCGACGTAGGCACCGCCTTCCGCGACCGGAAGGATACCGAAGACCTTTACCATCCCGACGGGAGCCATCCGAACGCCGCCGGGACGGCGCTCGCCGCCCGCGTGATGGCGGATGCGATCACATCGGAGGCCGGACGATGAAACGAATTCTTCCCGTATTGATTTTTGTACTGATCCTGCTTATGACGCTGACCGCCTGCTCCGGCGATGACCGCTCGACCGGTGACACCGGGACGGATACGGAGTCAGCCGCATCCGGCGAGGCGTCCGCAGCCGACTCAGCCGCACCGACCGATGACAGCGAGCCGACGACACCCCCGGATCCCGGCACCGGGCCGGATACCGCCTCCGATACGGAGCCCGCGACCGAACCCGTGACCGAGCCCGTGACGGAGCCGCCCGTGATGGACGCAGCGATCACCTTTGACGGAGATACGCCGGTCGAAAAGTTCGTGTCAGCCAAAACGGCAGAAATAGAACTTGCGGAGGACGCGGAACGCGGAAGCGTGCTGAAGGTGACCGCCGGGGCAGGTGCGCCCGCCGTCACCGTTGACCTCGCCGCATTTGCCGGCGCGCAGGGCGCGGTCCTTTCCGGGGAAGGACGGTACGTTGCCGTCTCCTTCCGCGTTGAAAAGTTCAAGTCCACCCGTCTGAATCTGACCTCAGCCACGACAGGCAAGGGCCGGAATATCAGCCTCGGCGTCGGCGGTACGGTGAAGCCGAATTCCAAGAGCTGGCAGGGCATTGTCTACGATCTCCGCGCGACCGGGACCGCCGGAGGCGTGCTCAAAAAGATCACGCTCTCCTATACGGGCGCAAAGGGCGGCGAGATCCTGTACGTATCCGGCGTGACGGTCACAGACGATCTCAACACGGCGCTGACCGCTGCCGGTCACGCCGAATACTGCCTGCACACGCCGGACGGTCTTTCCGACGAGGACCCCCTCCGGGACGTCGTGATGACCGCTCCGGACGAGGAGGAGGGGCTGCTGTCGTGGTTTGACCACATCACCGAGAAGGTCGGTCAGGCGACGGTTAGGGACACCGAGCGCCGCGGATATACCGCCTATATGGCAGGGAACACCATCGAGGATATCCAATTCTTCGTTTCCCCCGACCGCGATATGACCCTGCGGATCGAGGCGGATCCGTTCACCGACGGGGCAGGGAACACGCTGGCCCCCGAGGTATTCTACGAGTACTATCACAACATTGAGAAGGTCATGCTGCCTGACGCGCTCGTCCCGCAGAAGGCGGGCGTGGAGGTCAGAGCCGGACAGTCGCAGGCGTTCGTGATCAAGCTGAGGACCGCGAAGGACACTCCGGCGGGGACGTACCGTTCGGTGATCCGGGTGTACGATGACAGTACGGGAAAGGAGATCCGCTGCGCCGCGGCCGCCGTCGTCGTCTGGGGCTTCGCTCTGTCGGACGAGACGGAGATGCGGACCGCGTTCGCCATCTGGGGCGACTATCTGACCAAGGCTTATCCGGCTGATTGGCCCACGTCGTCGGACGTGCTGTACAAGAATATGTATGATTTCATGCTGGAGAACCGTGTCTGTGCTATGGATCTGCCGTACGGCGCGTCCTCCTCGCGCGGACTGCCCTACGTCCGTGATCCGCGCGTCAACACCATTCGTGTGAACGACCCGAACGTCATGCTGGAGGTGGAGGAGACGGACCCCGACCAGCTGCACAAATTCTTCGTATACAAGGTCGACGAGCCTGCGACCAAGGAGCAGCTGGAACTGGTCGAGCAGACCGCCGTTGATTTCGGCACGGTCTTCCCGAAGTTCCGGATGGTCGCTCCTTTCTACACGGACCCCAATCTGACCGCTTCGCACAATATCACAGATGTGAAGTCCGGCGTCATGGACGCCATCGGTTACATGGCGGGGGCCACGAAGATCTTCTGCCCGAAGTATTCGGCGTTCACGGATCGCGCGTTGACCTTCTATTCCGGTGCGCTGTTCCTGCAGACCGAGGAGCAGGACAAAAAGTACGGTGTATTCGCCGACCGCATGAAGAAGTATACTGCCGACGGCTGGGAGCTGTGGGCGTATATCTGCATCGATCCGGTCGAGCCGTACGCGAACTGGCAGATCAAGAGTGACGGTGTCGAGACGATCGTCAGCCTGTGGCAGTGCAAGGAGTTCGACATCACGGGCCTTCTGTATTGGGCTGTGGATATGTACAAAGTCAACTATTGGGGAACGAAGGACCCGTGGACAGGTACTGCCTACGGTGACGGCATCCTTCTGTATCCCGGCTACGGCTTCCGTCAGGACGAGCCTATCTCCACCATCCGCTTTGAGGGCATCCGCGAGGGCATCGAGGACTACCAGATGCTGTGTATGCTGGAGGATGCGCTGGGTAAGGACGCCGCCGACGAGATGGTCGCTATGGTGACGACGAGCATGATCACCTACACCACCGACGACGACTACCTCCACGCCGTCCGCGTCCTGCTTGGCGAAAAGCTGAACGCCGCGCTGAATCCCTGATGGTATTAGAGACGCGCCGGGGCTTAGCCCCGGACCCCGTGGACGCGCCGGGGCTCTGCCCCGGACCCCGCTTAAGGGCTTCTTGAAAGAAGCCCTTAAGGATCCCAAGAACTTTTATACAGGGTCAAAGATTGACCGGGGTGAGTTTACGCCGAACTAGATAGGTGGGTGCCGTCATGGGCGCCCGCCTTTTTGATTTCACCGCGCCCCTGCATCCCGCAGGATGAGGGTGCAGGGAGAAGGGGACGCCTCGCGCGTCCCGCGCTCGG
>JAKSPU010000102.1 GCA_024404505.1 Clostridia bacterium | reverse complement strand
TACACCATGTCCGCCGGTACGACGCAGGCGCTGTTCTCCAACTGCCGCAACGGATGCATCCGGAACAGCCAGTTCAACGGCTGCCGCAACAACGGTCAGCCCGACGGCTGCGGCTTCGACTTCGAGCGCGGAGACGACAACCTCACCCTCGAGAACTGCATCTTCGCGGAGAACGAGGGCCAGTCCGTGCTGATGATGCAGACCACGATGGAGAATCAGGTCACGCACGAGCAGGTCACGACCGAAAACAGGAACTGCACGCTGAAAAACTGCCTGTTCTACAATAACTTCCGCAACGTGTGGAACTCGAATTACAAGTTTGACTTCCAGATGTTCAACGCCCAGAACACCGGCATCCTGATCACGGGCTGCTCGTTCTGGGAGCCAAAAAAGACGAGCGGCAACGCCGAGGAGCGCATCGACGAGGGCCGTCGTCCGATGAGAGCGGTCGGCCCGGAGCAGGCCGGCGTTACCTACGAGAACAACGACGAGCATATCAGCGACGATCCCATGCCTCCGTACGAGGAGATCGCCGTCGGGCGCGGGCTGAGCGAGGCCCTCGTCAGCTTTGCCCCCGTCGTCCACACCCGCGACAGCTTCACGGGACCGATCGTCCCCGAAACGGAACCCGTGACCGATGCCCCGACGGAGCCGGAGACCGAGCCCGCGACCGAGCCCGTCACGTCTCCCGAAGCCGGCACGGAGGTGCCCACGGAAGGTGCGACCGACGCGGATAACGGCGGCTGCGCGTCCATCACGGGGGTCGGAGCGGCTGTCCTGACCGCCGCAGCGGCGCTTGCCTGCGGAAAAAAGAAAAAGGAGGACTCCTGATGAATCGAAACATCAAACCTCTGCGAGTCCCGGCTCTCTGCCTTGCGGCGCTGCTGCTTCTCCTGCCGATCGTGTCCTGCACGCCTGCGCCCGGCCCGGCCGGACAGGAAACGGCAGCGCCGACAGAAGGAAGCAGTACGGGCGCGGAGACCGTGCCGGATACGGACACGCTTCCGGCATCCGACCCGGAAACGGAGCCCGCGACCGAGCCGGAGACCGAGCCCGAGACCTTTGAGATCAACTTCCCCGCCGGGGATCCGCCCGACGTCACGGAGGGCGGCACGCTCTGCAAGCCCGCAGACGGCGTGGCCGCGCTCATGACCGACAAGGATTACGCCTTCCGTGACCTTGTCATGACCCGCATGGCCGTGCCGACCGCCGTTGAGGCGGGCGCCGTCTACGCCGATGCCGCCGCTCTCTGCACGCTGCTCGGCTTCACGGTCACGGAGGATACCGACACCCGCGTGACCGCCCGGAGGGAGCGGCTGACCGTCACCTTCGACCTGCGCGCCGACAGCGTCACGGTCGGAGAGGACACGTACTCGTTCCCGACGGTCATCCGCGGGAACGGACATATCAGGATCTGCGCCGACCGTTTCGCCGCGATGCTCGGATACGCCGTCGACAGGACGGACGATCTGCTGCTTATCGCCGCCGATCCGGCGGATATCACCGAAGAGAGGAAGAAAGCCATGACAGATCGGTATCAGCTGTACGAGGACAACGTGTTCAGCACGGAGCCCGTCGAATGTGATCAGACCGGCGTCGGCAAGTATGAAAAGGTCGATCCGTCCGAGCGCATGGTCGGCATCGCCTACACGACGTGGTTCTGGAAGGGACGTCAATGGGGCAAGGGCCACACGTGGGACCTCCCGCTGCTCGGCCCGTATACCTCCTATGACACGGACGTGATCTACCGGCACGGCATCTGGCTGCGCGACGCCGGCGTCGATTTCGTGTTCGTGGACTGGTCGAACAACACCTGCTACGATCCCGCCACGATGGCCGCAAGCAGGCAGGACTTCCGCACCATAGAGGAGGGGACAGACCTTCTGTTCGAGGTCTGGTCGCAGATCGAGGGCGCCCCGAAGATCTGCTTCCTCATGGGTCCCGGCCATGCCGGACAGGAAAACGTGAACAACGGAAACCACCAGAAGAAGGTGGATCAGGTTTACCGTGACTACGTGGAAAAGTACCCGGATCTGTTCTTCTTCTACGAGGGCAAGCCGCTGATCATCTGCTACGGCGCGACGCCGACGCAGTACGGCTCGAGGCCCGCGTGGAAGGACGACCGCTTCACGATCCGCTGGATGACGGGGTACGTCGGTCAGCAGGGCGGTCTGTTCAACCAGAGAACGATGGCGTCCCCGACCTACTGGAGCTGGGAGGAGAGAGGCACGCAGACCTACTGCGTCAACGGCCGCGAGGTCGAGGCCGTCACCTGCACCGCCGCCTCCCGTCAGCAGGGAAGCAATGAGGGCGATCCCGGCTGGATCCCTGCCTACGGACGTGAGAACGGCGCGACGCTGCGCCGCCAGTTCCAGCGTGCCATGGATCTCGGAGCCCGCTTTGCCATCGTCGTCTCGTGGAACGAGTGGACGACCGGCGAGCAGCCCTCCGCGGAGGTATCCAAGGATATCGAGCCCTCGCAGATCTACGGCACGTTCTACCTCGATCTGCTCACCGAACTGATCAAGCAATTCAAAGGAGAAAAATGAACATGAAAAAAACCATGATCCGCATACTCTCGTGTCTGCTGACCGTCGTCATGATCGCCGCGACCCTGACCTTCACCGTTTCCGCCGATACCAACGTCAAGGCGTACAGCGGCAACGGCCATGACGCCATTCAAGGCAAGACCGTCGCGCAGCGTGTCCATGTCAACGGTGAGTTCACCGGCTTCGGCATCGCCATGCCCACGTGGACGACCGTCGGAAGCACCTGTATGATGGGTGTCTTCACATGGAACAAGTCCGTCGACGAGACCATGAAGGCCGAGCCGCTCGCCTCCCGCTTCGTTGAGTGCAAGGACAACGCCACCAACTGGGTCGAGTTCGACCCGCTGCCCGCGGGCGAGTACCTGTTCGTCATCTACGACATCACAGGACAGGTCGGCGCGTGGTGCTGCAAGGACAACGCCGTTACCAAGGGCTTCATGTATCAGGACGGCGGCGAGAACAAGAAGGAGATCGAAATGACCATCCGCTTCGTCGAGAAGCCGGACGAGCCCTTCCTCCCCTGTCAGGAAAGCCAGATCTTCACCGGTGACAATAAGGCGCCGGACGAATACGTGATCCCCGCCGATTCCCGCATCTATACGCACGAGGTCATGCCCGACACGTGGGTGTTCACCGACGCGCTCGGACGAACGTCCCTCACCAACGCCGACGTCGGCGACCCCAAGGACGACAAGACGCTCGCCATGTTCTACTGGACGTGGCACTGCACGCAGGGCAGCGACACCGTCGATCCGCTGAATATCCAGAAGTTCCTCGAGGAGCATCCCGACGCCATCAACGACTATGACAATCCCGCGTGGCCCAACGCCGGCGCCAACTTCTGGAACGAGCCGATCTACGGCTACTACCGCGGCTATGACGAGTGGGTCATCCGCCGTCAGGGCGAGCTTCTGACCAACGCCGGTGTGGACGTCATCTTCACCGATAACACCAACGGCACCTTTACGTGGAAGTCCGCTTACGACGTGGTCTTCGAGACGTGGACCAAGGCGATGAATGACGGCATGAAGACCCCCAAGGTCTCCTTCATGCTCCCCTTCTCCCCGAGCAGCGACGCCAGCACCCAGCTCCGGATGCTGTACAAGGACATTTTCTATGAAGAGAAGTATCATCCCCTGTGGTTCTATTGGGACGGCAAGCCCATGCTGATGGCATGGCAGGGCGGCCTAAACCGGGCCGATCTGCAGGACAAGGAGATCGCCAACTACTTCACCTTCCGCAACAACGAGCCGGGCTACATCAACAGCGCAAGCGCCACCTCCTCCAATTACGGCCATTGGGGCTGGCTGTCCATGTACCCGCAGGCGTACTATTACGCCAACCGCTCGGACAACAAGAACAAGATCGTTGAGCAGATCACGGTCGGCGTGGCGATGAACCACGATTACGTGAAGCATCAGCTTGCCCCCATGAACGGCGAGCATATCGCCGGACGCTCCTATACCTCCGATCTCTCCCACATCAACGAGCCGGATGGCAAGCTGTACGGCTACAACTTCGCCGAGCAGTTCGACTACGCGCTGCAGATCGACCCCAAGGTCGTGTTCGTGACCGGCTGGAACGAGTGGATCGCCGGACGCTACGACGAGTGGCAGGGTATCGAGAACGGTCTGCCCGACGAGTGCAACGACGAGTTCTCCCGCGACATCGAGCCTACGAAGGGCGATCTGGCCGACAACTATTACTATGAGCTGGTCAACTACGTCCGTAAGTTCAAGGGCGCACGCCCCATCCCCGCCCCCACGCCTGCCGGTACGATCGACATGACCGCCGGCGCCGCCCAGTGGAATGATTTCGGTCCGTACTACGCCGCCTACACCGGCAACACCGGCGACCGTGACTGCAAGGGCTACGGCACCAACTATTACACCGAGCATTCCGGCCGCAACGACATCGCCGGTGCGCGCGTCGCCCGCGACAATGAGTACGTCTGGTTCTACGTCGAGTGCATGGATGACATCACCCCCTACACCGACAACCTGTGGATGAATCTCTACATCGACTGTGACCAGAACAATCAAGGCTGGAACACCTTCGACTTCGTCATCAACAAGTCTGCCGCGAGCGAGAAGACCGTCGTGCTGGAGAAGTTCGTCGGCAACAGCTACGCGTCCGAGAAGGTCGCCGACTGCGAGTACGTCGTCGACGGCAAGACCATGACCGTCAAGGTCCCGAAGTCCGCGCTGGGTCTGTCCGGCTACGACTTCACGATCAACTTCGCATGGACGGACAACGTCCACGACGAGGCTGACCACGGCACCGAGACAAACGGCAAGTGGGTCTACACGACCTTCAGCGGCGACATCATGGACTTCTACGTCTCCGGTGACGTCGCTCCCGGCCAGCGCTTCAAGTATTCGTACGTTTCCACTACCGAGAACGCGCAGATCACCACGCCTTCCGTGGAGACCGAGGCACCGACCGAGGCTCTTACGGAGGCACCGACCGACGCGCCCGCTACCGACGCACCCGCGACAAATCCCGTCACCGAGCCTGCCGATGAGGGCTGCAAGTCCGTTCTCGGCGGCGCGTCCGTGACCGTGCTGTCGCTGATCGCCCTGCTCGGCTGCGCGTGGAAAAGAAAGAACTGATCTATGAGAACTGATAGGACGACGAACGTCCGGAAGGGGATCGCTATGAATAACGTGACGTTCCGGCGTCTTGCCTGCCTGTTTCTTTCGCTGCTGCTGCTTTGCTCCGTATCCTGCAAGGGGACGGGGCAGGGCGGCGCGGCGTCCGGAGCCGATACCACGCCCGGCACGGAGCCCCCGACGGGGGCTCCGTCCGCTTACACCGGGACTCCGACCGAGCCCCGGACGGACCCCGTGACCGCGCCTGACACCGATCCGGTGACGGATCCGTCGACCGTTCCCGCGGCCGATTCCGCGACCGAGCCTCTGACCGAGCCTGACACAGATCCGGTAACAGAGCCGGTCACAGACCCTCAGACCGAGCCCGGGACCGAACCTACGGACGAGCCGGACGAACCGGGCAATACGATCAAAAATATTATTTTCATGATCCCGGACGGTGCCGGATTCGGCACCTACGACCTTGCCAACGCGCTGAAAAGCAGCTTCGGCACCGGCGTGTACGGGCAGAAGACGCCCGTCACGACAGATGCCATCACCGGACGCACCGTGACCGGCCTGTATCTTGACGAGTTCATGATCGCCACCGCCGACACGTCGATGGCGGCGGATTACAACGGATACGCGACCGACTCGGCCGCCGCCGGGACGGCCCTGCTCTGCGGCTGCAAGACCAACTACCTGATGGTCGGCGTGGACCCTGCCATGCGGCCCCGCGCCAACCTTCTGGAGCTGTGCCGGCTTGAGGGCAAGTCCACGGGCTTTGTGACGACAAAATGTCTGGTCGACGCCACCCCGAGCGACGCGGCGGCGCACAGCCTCAAGCGCGCGGATCAGGACGGCTGTGCCTACCAGCTTGACGTATCCCTGCAGATGCTCAACTCCGGGATCGACGTTCTGCTGGCGTACGGCAGCGACGGCGGCTATATCAACACCTACGGCAAGGTACTGCACGACGACAGGGCCGCCAGGCACGGCTATTTCGTCGCGGACAGCCTCGCGGCGATGAACGCGGCGGTCTACGACCGCAAAGTCACGCGTCTGTGGTCCGATTTCCACACGCCGCACCCCTTGTACTACTGTGACGTTGACCCGATGACGGACTATCAGGCGCTGCACGTCCCCTATGACTGCGACGCGGTGGAGGGTGACCTGACGCTCATGGACATGGCCAAGGCTGCGCTGGAGCTGCTTTCGGTCAATATCAACGATCCGGACGGCTTCTGTCTCGTGATCGAGGGCGGGGCCATCGACAACGCCGCCGAGACCCGCCTCGTGCGCGAGGCGGTCGGCGAATACCTCGCGTTCGACGAGGTATTCGGGTACTGCGTGGATTGGGCGATGCTGCGCGGGGACACCATCGTCGTCGCCTGCCCGGACCACGATTCCGGCGGCTTCTACCTGCCGGAGAACCGCAGCGAGGTGCTGCAAGGGCTGTCGGACGGCACGATCGCAAACGGGACCGTCCTGCCGGGTGCCGTGACCGGGCATTCGCCCCAGAACGTCCCCGTATGGCTGTACGCGCCGGATGAGGTCCGCCGTGAGATCCTTGCGGAGCTGGGGCTGCCGGAGGACGTCGGTGCGCACGACGTGCGCCGCGGGCGGTACTATGACGGCACGCAGATCAACGAGAAGTACGAGATCAGGAATTCCGACATCGCGCCTGCCGTGGTCAAAGCCGCCGGGCTCATGACCTTTGCGGAGGCGTCCGACCGTCTGTTTGTCCGCGCCAACCGCTACGGCAGCTACGACGAGACGACCCGCACCTTTACCTTTGAAAACGGTGAGCGCATCGTCAGCGGCACCTCCGTCTGGACCGACGCCTCCGGGCAGGTCCATCCGTTCGCGGAGGGCACCGCCTTCTGGCTGACCAATCACGCGGACTACGACGTCAACGTCAAGGCCGGAAAGGGAACGGTGCCGAATCTCTTCTACGTCCCGCTGCAGGTGCTGATCGATATGGGGTACAGGACGAATTAACGTGTGCTTGTTTTCCGGGGCCCTGCCCCGGGGACGCGTGTGGGGCTCTGCCCCACGCCCCGGGGACGCGCTTGCAGGGCTCTGCCCCCGCGCCCCGGGGACGCGTGTGGGGCTCTGCCCCACGCCCCGCTTAAGCCCTTCTTGAAAGAAGGGCTTAAGGATCCCAAGAACTTTATGGGCAAAATAAAATAAACAGAAGTTCGGTTTACGCCGAACGAGATTGGTGGGTGCCGTCATGGGCGCCCACCTTTTTGATTTCACCGCGACCCCGCATCCCGCAGGATGAGGGTGCAGGGAGAAGGGAGCGGCGCAGCCGCGGGGCGTAAGGTCGTCGTTCCTCCCCCCGCGCCCGCAGGCGCGGTATCTCCGGGATGAGGACGCAAGGAGAAGGGCCGCCTGCCGACGGCCCTTCTCCTTACTTACATATTCCTTTTCATGTTCAGCGTATCCTTTCGACGTATGATTACAGAAGGACTTCCACATCCTGAAACTTTATGTAACACGTATAACACGAAAAGCAATCATTGTCAATAGGTCGGGCAAAGAAATTTAAATAAAACATAAAAAGTTAAATCAATTCCATGATGTCCGTGACCGCCAGATAATCAGCCTCTCCGTACCTGTCCTCGTACAGCACGTACAGCGTCCCTCCGTCCGGGGACAGCGCGGATTCGACGTAACCGCCCCGCAGCGCGTCGACCGTCCTGCCGGCGTTCCACGTCCGCCCGTCGTCCTCGCTGACCCGGACCGTGACGTTCACGCGGTCCTCCGTCGAGCGGCAGCCGCAGTAGAACAGCCGGAAAACGCCGTCGGGGCAGCGGCCCGATACGACGGACCCGAAGCAGCAGGGGTCGGTCAGCTCGCGGACGAGCCTGACGTCCTGCCAGCCGTCGTACCCGGTCCGGCTGTACGCCTGACCGCGGCAGAAGGCGCCCCAGCCCAGCCGGCAGTTCAGAAGGATCGTACCGTCCTCCGTAAGAGTAAGCTCGGTCTCGCCCGGATCGTTCATGCCCTCGCAGACCGGCAGCAGCTCACCGAACTGCCAAGACGAACCGTCGTCCCGGCTGTACAGCACGGAAACGACGCTCGGTCCGTGTGCCGTGGGCTCGGCTCCCGCCGATTTCGGCACCATCCAGACGGGGAAGAGCAGCGTGCCGTCCGGCGTACAGATCCCGTGTCCCGGTCCGAGCGCCAGCGCGTTGTGGAATTCGGGATCGGCTGACGCCGTGACGTCCTCGGGGACGGACCACGTCGCGCCGTCGTCCGTGCTGACGCGGTGCAGGATGCGTCCGCCGTTTATCGTATAGTCCTCGCAGTACAAAAAGTGGAGACGCCCCTGTGCGTCCTCGGCCATGACGGGGTTATTGACCGTCGGATGCGCCTCGGACCCTTGCGCCAGAATGACGGGCGGGAGGAACGAGCGACCTCCGTCAAAGGAGCGCTGCATCTGGATGTCCATCATGGACCAATCTCCGGACGCGCGCCGTGCCTCGAAGAAGACGAGCAGCACCCCGGATCTTGTCATCAGCATTCCCGGGATACGGTAGTTCGCGTACTGTTCGTCCCGGTGTCGGATCTCCCGGATCTCCATTTCCATGTCCTCCGTTCCGTTTTCTGCGTACAGTATAGCACAATCAGCGCGGATGTGCAAGAATTTTTCGGAAATTTGCTGCTTGTACGGTTTTTTGTACAGAATATGTGATATAATGGTATCATAAAAGCATCCCGCCGTGCGGGGAAAAGGAGGAGCGGAACATGATCGGAGCATTGATCGGGGACATCGTCGGATCGAGGTTTGAATTCCACAACCACAAATCGAAGGACTTTGAGCTTTTCACGTCGGCCTGCAGTCCGACGGACGACAGTGTGATGTCGCTGGCTGTCGCGCGTGATGTTCTGGATTGCTGCGGGGACTACAGACTGCTGGGCGAGGAGGCTGTCAGGGAAATGCGCGCGTGGGGCCGGCAGTACCCGTTTGCCGGCTACGGAGGGACGTTCTCGCGGTGGCTGATGGCGCCTGATCCCAAGCCGTACGGAAGCTGGGGCAACGGAGCCGCCATGCGCGTGAGTGCCTGCGGATATGCGGCCCGGTCTATGGACGAGGCTTTGTCCATGGCGCGCGCGGTGACGGAGGTGACGCACAACCATCCGGAGGGGATCAAGGGGGCCGAGGCTGTGGCGTCCGCGGTATACATGGCCCGTGTCGGACACGACATGGAGGAGATCCGCGCGTACGTCACGGAGCATTACTATCCGATCGGCTTCACGCTGGACGGGATCCGCGATACATATCGTTTTGAGGTCAGCTGTCAGGGAAGTGTTCCGCAGGCTTTAGAGGCATTCTTTGAGTCGACGGACTTTGAGAGCGCCCTGCGAGGTGCGACATCCATCGGCGGTGACAGCGACACGATAGCGGACGTCACCTGTGCCGTCGCGGAGGCGTATTACGGCGTTCCCGAGGCGATCCGCGAGACAGCGCTCACCTATCTGGACGATACCCAGCGCGAAACGCTTGCGCTGTTCGAGTCGGTCTTCCCGACGCGTGAATGGTTGATATGAAGGCATGGGGGAACGTGCGGGGCTCTGCCCCACACCCCGCTCAAGGACTTCTTGAAAGAAGTCCTTGAGAATCTCAAGA
>JAKSPU010000101.1 GCA_024404505.1 Clostridia bacterium | reverse complement strand
AGCCGTGCATTGTGCGGTGATGCCTTAAGCCCTTCTTTCAAGAAGGGCTTAAGCGTCTGAAGGGCTTGCCCTTCAGAATGTGCTGGGCAGAGTCCTGCAATCGTCCTCATATGAATCATAACCCCAATACATCATACACCATATCCCTGATCGTCCCGTGGTCGTATCCGATGCAGAACGGCCAGCTGAGGACGTGCATGGAGAACGCGATCGAAAGCTGATTGAGGTCGTCCATCATGACGTAGGCACCGGCGGCTCCGTCCCAGCCGAACTCACCGATCGGACTGCGCGCACCGTTTACCTGTTCTATGCGCGTCCGGACACCCAGACCGTACCCATAGCCGGGACCGGCGGCGCAGCTGAAATTGTTGTTCATCACAAAGGTGTGCAGCTGCTCCGTGTGCAGCATGACAACCGTCTCCGGCTTCAGCAGACGATATCCGTTGTACCCCATGCCGCCGCAGGCGAGTGCGTCCGCGAACTTCGCGTAGTCCGCCGTCGACGTGATCAGCCCCGCACCGCCGCTCTGGTAGTTAGGAGTCACGATGAACCAGTTATTGAGATCTGTGGGCGTCACGCGACCCTGCGGGTCGCTGACGTACTGCGCCGCGAGACGCGCACGGACCGCGTCCGTCTCGTCGAACGTCGAGTCGGACATCCCGAGCGGATCGAAGATCACCTTCGCCATGTAGTCCGCAAACTTCATGCCGGACACCACCTCGATCACGGCCGCCAGCACGTCGTGACAGTTGGAATATAGGAATTCATGCCCCGGCTCAAAGCACAAGGGACGTGACGCGTAGGTGTTGACGATCTCCACCGTCCCCGCCGTGTGCTGTGACTTCTCCAGAAGCTCGGCTTCCGCCTCGCCGCCCCCGGCATAGTCAAGCCCGGCGCTCATCGTGAAGAGATGCCGGACGGTCGGCGGGTTCACCGGCGGGACACGCTGCCCGCCTTTCAGTAGGAACACGTCCCGGAAAGCCGGCAGATAATCGGCGACGGGCGCGTCCAGATCCAGAAGACCTTCCTCCCACAACCGCAGACCGCAGGTCACGGTCAGCGGCTTCGTGCAGGAGTACATATAGTAAAGCTCATTTCCTGCCACGGGCTTTTTGCTCTCATAGTCGGATACGCCGCAGGTGTGGCGGTACAGAAGCTCGTGACCGCGCGTGACCATGACGTCGCATCCGGGGACACCGTGCTGCACACGCATCACGTCCTCCATGAAACGGCCTACAAGGGAAAAATCATACATATCATTCACACTCCCTTTCGGATGATCGTTCGTAAATGCCGATCCCATTATATATCAATTCCGTATCGAAATCAATACCCGCAGCGATTTTTCCGTCGGAATACTTGTAAAATCTCTGCATTTGTGGTAAAATAAAACCGAAAAGTGCCTGAGAGAAGACGGATACCGTGAAAGACCTCCGCAATGAGTATATTGATCCCTCGGAGGGGCTGCGGGCCGCCTCCATGCGCCCCAAGCTGATCATGGCCGCTGTGACCGGCGTGCTGATCGCCGCGGGTTGACGTATCATTGAAAGGAGCATCCAATGCCGCTGCATATCATACGACACGACGTGACGCGCATCGAATGTGATGTCATCGTGAATCCGACCAATCCGTCGTTATATCCCGACGACGATATCGACGTTCTTATCCACCGCATGGCAGGACCCGGCCTTATCGGTGCAATCCACACGTATAACGGGATCCCGGCCGGGGAGGCAGTGCCTACCGCGGGCTTCAAGCTGCCGTGCCGGTACGTCGTCCATGCCGCCCTCCCGGACGTGACCATCGGCTCTTTGCAGGAGGTGGATGACGTGCTTGCCTGCTGCATACACGCACTTGACGTGTCGCTTGAGCTGGGGGCGGCGTCGATCGTGTTCCCGATGCCGGACCCGCACCTTCCCGGCTGCCCGATCGAATTATTGCTTCCCTATTTCTGCGATGACTTCACCAATTGGTTGAACGACAACGAGGCCGATCTGTATCTGGTCTTACCGGGTACGGTGGACGAGGACGATCCTGTGACTGAAGGCTTGCTTGAGCAGGTCAGCGAGTATATCGACGACCGCCTGATCATTCCTGCCGTGAAGGAAAAGCCCGAAGGCAATCGCGCGGACAGGAAGAGTGCTGTCGAAAAGCGGAGGATCGCTGCCGCGAGGGGCGGCGCAGTCATGGCCGCAAAATCCGCTCCGAGTCCGTGTGAAGACGTGATACTTGCGGAAAAGAAGCCCGTTTACAAGCCGTCCTTCGGCAAGACCGCGTGTTACGCGCCTTCTCAGCGCCCGTACAGGGAGGACGCCGACAGCGCGATGCCGGCTATGTCCGAGCCGGCGCTCCCGTCCGATGCACCAAAGGCGGAGACGATCCCGGCGCTCGAGGAGCTTCTGAAAAAGATGGACGCCGGCTTCTCACTCAAGCTCCAGAAGCTGATCGACGCCAAGGGGATGACGGACGTGGAGTGCTACAAGAGTGCCTGCGTCTCCAAGCAGACGTGGTACAAGATCCTCAACGACGCGTCCTACCGGCCGAGCAAGACGACGGTGCTGTGCTTTGCAATCGCCTTGAAGCTCTCGCTCGAGGAAGCGCTGGCTCTGCTCCGCACAGCCGGCTATACGTTGTCCCGCAGCAGCAAGGCTGACGTCATCGTCGAGTACTTTCTGTCCCGCGGCATCTACGACCTCTATGAGATCGACTGCACCCTCCTGAAGTTCGACCAGCCGACGCTGAGGGCATATACTTGAAGGGGACGTTCCGGGGCTCTGCCCCGAACCCCGCTTAAGGGCTTCTTGAAAGAAGCCCTTAAGAATCTGCAAGAACTTTCAAGAAGGATAATTGGCCAAGGTTGAGTTTACGCCGAAAGAGACAGGTGGGAGCCGTCATGGGCACCTGTCTTTTTAGATACATCCAAGCAGGATAAGGGTATAGAGAGAGGGAGCGGCATCGCCGCTCCCTCTCTGTATGTTAAATGTCATGTCAAGAGGTTTCAAGTGAGAAACGTATGTGTTCCGGCTTCGAGGTCGATCTCGCTTTCAAAGACCGTCAGCCCGTCCCGCATACCGCGGGGCAGCCCGGTCTGTTTACCGTCGATCAGGACGGCATCCGTAAGGAACGACACCCGCACGGTCATCCGGCGCGGCAGGGTGAGCGCGAATGAAATCTGATCTGCCGACCGTTCAAACCGCAGCGAGATCACCTCCGGCTTCCGTCCGTCGACGGCAGGGATCGGCACGGTGACACTGCCGGACGCAAGCGGCGTGGGGATGCGCGGCGCGAAGGACAGTATCTCCCATCCAGGCGCTCCTGCGGTCAGACCGCAAACCTCTTCCGCCCAGAAGATGACGGGGCTTGAGCTCCACGGATGGCACAGGCTCGTGTTCCACTTCTGCTCCGGCGACCAGACCTCCATACAGGTCGTCGCGCCGGCCCGCAGCATAGCCTTCCAGCCGTATTCACCGTCGTTGTTCATCAGCGTCCACGCGTCCTCGCAGCGCCCCGCACGGTACAGGCTGCGAAGGACGTAGTAGGCAAAGTAGACGCCGCAGCGGAGTCCGCGTTCCTTGATGAGTGTCACGGCTGCGTCGATTCCGTCCGGGAACGGTACGCCGTAGCACAGCGCGGGCGCGTTGCCGTGCAGCGTGCAGCTTTCACTGCCGGGGCAGTCGGTGAACAGCCTGCGCGCAGGATCGTACATCCGGCGGCTCATGACTGCCGCCAGCCGTCCGGCACGCTGCCTGTCCTTGTCAGCGGTTTCCGTTTCTCCGCATAATTCGTACAGTGCTGCGGACGCGCGGAGAAAACCGTAATACAGGTGGTTCAGCACCGAGGAGGCAGAGCCCTCAGCCGCTGCAAAGTCATAATCGCCGCGCAGATTCTGCGGCCAATCGATCAGCGTCGTTTTCTCACCGCCGTTGAGACGGCTTGCCGGGGCGGTCAGAAGACCGTCCGCGTCCTCAAAGCGCCGCATATTCTCGTCCAGCGCGTCAAGCACCGGGAGCAGCGACGTCACGGTATCCGTGTCGCCCGTTTGGAGGTAATACCGCCGGATAAGCGACGGGATCAGCAGCGCGTAATCTGTCAGCCCGCCCGTGATGTAGGAGGGGACCACGTCGGTCTGCTCGCTGTCCATCCGCAGGCTTGCGGAGATGTCGAGCAGGAATTTTCGGAGGATGCGCGCGTCACCCGTGAGCAGGAGATGCGAGAAGGCTGTGATGTACGCGTCCCCGATGAAACCGCCCTTTTCGCGCGTGGGACAATCGAAATAGGTGTCCTGCGTGCCGACCTCGACCCCGTTCCGGCAGATGCGCCAGATATCCGTAAAGCTGCGGTCAGAGCAATCCATGAAGCCTGACTGCCGGAACGGGTAATTCATCGTCATGACGCGCACACACCCGTCCGTGTAGACAAACGGTGCGGCGATCTCGACCCACCGGAAGCCCTTATAGTCAAACAGCCCGACCGCCTCGTACCGCCCGTCGGGCAGGATGACGTCCTCGTAGACGCAGTTGGCCCGGATCGTATATCGGACGTGGCCGTCCGGCAGCAGCTCCTCTCCGTGCCTGACGCGGATCGGCCCTTCATTTCCCGTGCAAAGGATCTGCGTGCAGCCTACGATCTCCCGCCCGAAATCCAGCAGGACCGCACCGTCCGGCAGTACGCTGACATTTTCCGGGTACGCTGTTCCGAGAGAGAGCGGCGGCGTCGGCTGCGGGAACAGCTCATACGCCATCGGGCAGGGAACACCGCGCACGACCGCGTTGTCCCACGCGCTGTCGTCAAAGCCGGGCAGACGCCACCCGGCGGGGATCAGCGCCTGTGTGATCTCCTCGGAGAACTGCGTTGAATACCCGTACAGCCGCTCACCGCGCCACGCCTGACAGGTCAGGTACTTCCACGACGAGTCCGTGACGACGCGTTCACGGGAGCCGTCCTCGTACCGGATATCCAGCTGAAGCAGGAGACCTTCCATGTTGTCGGCGGAAACGTAGGAAAAGCCGTACTCGCCGAAGTAATAGACGTGAGCGGACAGCACAAGAAATCCGGGACAGCGGTTGAGGGCTTCCGTGACGTCATAGATCTGGTAGTAGTAATGGCAGGGCCAGCTTTGCGCCGGACCCGTCACGGCCAATTCACCGTTGAGATACAGCCGCACGGTGTCGTCTGCCGTGATCCGCAGGATCGCGGATGCGACCCGACCGCGCAGCGGCACCTCTCTGCGGTACAGGGTATGGATATTATGAAGCTCGGAGCCGAGAGAAGGATCGCGTGTCGCCGGACGGTTTTCACGGAAGCCGAGCCGGTAAAAGAGCGGATTCTGGATCCAGCGGGCGCGGAAAGTGAACCGATCGTTCCTGTCGACGATCGGACGCACGTCCGCGAATGAAGTGAAAGAGGACATGGAAAACTCCTTTCGCAAGGCAGAATGTCATCTGAACACATTGTACCACGCGCGGACGGAAAAAGCAATAGAGTCCGCGAAATTTATACGCTTGACAAAGCGGAACAAAGCGTATATAATGAAGGCGATAAACAAACGGGAGGTCGGCGGCATGAGATCGTTTCTGTTGATCGGACAATCGAATATGGCGGGACGGGGAGAGTTGGGCGAGGTCCCGGAGATCGTGAATACCTCCTGTTTTATGCTGCGGAACGGCCTGTTCCGCTTCATGCGGGAGCCGATCAGCACGGACCGCCCGGTCGTAGCGCCTCCCGGATGCGTCCGTGCCGGGATAGGCCCCGGCGCGAGCTTCGCGGACGCTCTGCAGCGGCATACGGGCGATGAGATCGGCCTTATCATGTGCGCCGAGGGCGGATCGTCTCTTTCGCAATGGCTGCCCGGACAGATCCTGTACGATAACGCCGTCGCGCAGGCCCGGCTCGCCATGCGCTCGTCCGTCCTGTCCGGTATCCTGTGGCATCAGGGGGAGAACGATTGCGGCAGCCCCGATGACGCAGAGGCCTACGCCGGACGCCTTTCCCGCGTGATCTCGTCGCTTCGGGCAGACCTCGGCTGTCCGCGGCTTCCGTTCCTGATCGGAACGCTCGGAGACTTCGTTCGTGACGATCCCGATTCTCCGTATGCCGACGACGTCAACCGCGCATTGCAAGAGGCCGCGCACAGTACCGCGGATTGTGCCCTCGTGTCGGCTGCGGGGCTGCCCTGCAAGCCGGACGGTATGCACTTTACGTCCGCCGCCTGCCGCACACTCGGCGAGCGGTACTTCGAGGCGTATAAACGGTTTCTGTGACGCAAAAGCGCGCTGACCATTGGGTCAGCGCGCTTTTGTATTATGCCTTCCCGAGTATCTCCGTGACCGCGTCGTGGATCACGCCGCAGGCGCTCCGGTCGAGCGGATCGTAGAACGGATCGGAGAGATCGGGGGAGAGGGAGGTTGTCCCGGTCAGCGTGCAGAAGATCACGCAGGCGGCCAGATAAGACCCGAGCGGTCCGGCGTGTTCGCCGTCCTGCCAGAACAGGTTGATCTCCGGATGTCCGTAGCGGATCTTTTCCCACACCCGCCCGACGGGCGCGACAAGCGCGTCAAGTGCCTCACCGGCCTTCGTATACGCGTCGATCATGTCAGTCTGTGCCTCCGGATGCGCGAGGCTGGCCCACGTCATGTACAGGCAGGGCTGGGATACGGAGCGGTCCATGCGTCCGATGATGCTGCCGGCACCCTTCATGAGCGGATCAAGGCCGTAGAACGGATGCGCCACGTCCTGAAGCACGATCTTGTCATAGTGACCGTACTTGATGTTGAACCAGACCTGCGGCTGCCCCGCGTGCCACTCAAGGGACATTCCGCCATGCGTCAGCTGGACGACGTCAGGGCTGTCCATGCCCGTGAGCCGGTAAAGCTCGCCGACCGTATGCGGCATATCGTTGAAAAAGGTGTGGCTGTTGCCGATAAACAAAAGCTTCATGTTAGGCTGTCCTTTCTTATAAACAGAAATTTCTTTATTCATTCACCCGCGGTCACTTTTTACGGGAATAGTATACCATGAAACGCGCAAGATGTCAATACTCCGCTCATTATTGCTTGACTTTCCGGCAGACAGGGAGTATAATATAAGGGAAACAGTGAAAACATGATATAGAACGACCCGCATACAACTGCTCCCGCAGCCGCAGAAGGGAGGATCACAGATCAGATATGAAGCAATACGCCATCACCGGCATGAGCTGCGCCGCCTGCTCTGCACGGATAGAGAAGGCTGTCTCCGCCGTGGACGGCGTCACAGCCTGCGCGGTCAGCCTGCTGACCAATTCCATGGGCGTTGAAGGCACCGCAAGTGACGAGGCCGTCATCCGGGCGGTCAGAGACGCGGGATACGGCGCGTCCGTCAAGGGACAGGCTGTGTCCGTCGATTCCGCCGCAGACAAGGATCCCTTTGAGGACCGAGAAACGCCCGCCTTGAAAAAGCGCCTGCTCGTCAGCCTCAGCTTCCTGCTTGTTCTCATGTACGTTTCCATGGGACACGCCATGTGGGGCTGGCCGCTGCCCGCGTTCCTTGAGCGGGATCCCGTTGCCGTCGGACTTATCCAACTGTTGCTTTCAGCCGTTGTACTGATCATCAACAAAAAGTTTTTCATTTCCGGCTTCAGAAGCATCTTGCACGGGGCGCCGAACATGGACACGCTGGTGGCGCTCGGCTCGTCTGCCTCGTTCGTCTGGAGCGTATACGCCCTGTTCATGATGGCGGACGCACAGGTCACGGAAGGAAGTGCGGCAGCCGCGGAATGGCTGCATGAGTTTTATTTTGAGTCTGCCGCCATGATCCTTGTGCTGATCACCGTCGGCAAGATGTTGGAAGCCAAAAGCAAGGGCAGAACGACGAACGCGCTCCGTTCCCTGATGAAACTCGCGCCGGAAACCGCCAACGTACTGCGTGACGGCAAGGAAGTGACGATCCCGATCGGCGAGGTCCGCGTGGGGGACCTGTTCCTCGTCCGTCCCGGCGAGCGGATCCCCGCGGACGGCACCGTCGTCGAAGGAGATTCCGCGGTCGACGAGTCCGCGCTGACGGGAGAGAGCCTGCCCGTAGACAAAACGTCCGGTGACAGCGTATCTGCCGCCACTGTCAACCAAAACGGCTTCATCCGCTGCCGCGCGAGCCGCGTGGGGGAGGATACGACGCTGTCGCAGATCATCCGAATGGTCAGCGACGCCGCGGCGACCAAGGCCCCGATCGCCAAGCTCGCCGACCGTGTATCCGGCTTCTTCGTTCCCGCTGTGACGGGCATCGCCGTGATCACGCTGATCGTATGGCTGCTCATAGGCCGCCCGTTCGACTTTGCGTTGGCGAGAGCAATCTCCGTGCTGGTCATCAGTTGTCCCTGTGCGCTCGGTCTGGCGACGCCCGTGGCCATCATGGTCGGGAACGGTGTCGGTGCAAAGCACGGCGTGCTGTTCAAGACCGCCGCCTCGCTGGAGGAGACGGGCAAGGTGCAGATCGTCGTGCTGGATAAGACCGGGACGATCACGAGGGGACAGCCCGGCGTCATCAGCCTGCGTCCCGCGGCCGGCATATCGGAAGAAGAGCTTTTGACGGCTGCCTGCTCGGTCGAGGCGTTGAGCGAGCATCCGCTTGCCGGGGCTGTGCTGCGTGAGGCCGAGAGGCGCGGGATCGCTCCCTGTCCGGTCACGGATTTCCGCGCACTGCCCGGCAGCGGGCTGTCCGCCGTCCTGAACGGGGAGACCGTATACGGCGGCTCGCTTTCCTTCATCGGGCCGATCCTTGGCGGAGACGGTGCGGTATCCGCCGAGGCGCAGGCACTTGCGGACAGCGGCTGCACACCGCTCGTATTTGCCAAGAGAGGACGATACCTCGGGATCATCGCAGCCGCCGACACCGTCAAGGAGGAGAGCGCCGAGGCTGTCCGCGAGCTGCGGCAGATGGGTATCCGGGTGGTCATGTTGACGGGTGACAACCGACGTACAGCTGCCGCCGTCAGCCGGCAGGCCGGCATCACACACACGGTCGCCGGCGTCCTGCCGGACGGCAAGGAGGCGGTGATCAACCGTCTGAAGGCGCTCGGGAAGGTCGTCATGGTCGGTGACGGCATCAACGACGCACCCGCGCTGACCACCGCAGATATGGGGATGGCCATCGGAGCGGGGACGGACGTTGCGATCGACGCAGCCGACGTGGTGCTGGTGAACAACCGTTTGACCGACGTACTGACGGCGGTCAGGCTGTCCCGCGCGACGCTGACCAATATCAGAGAAAATCTGTTCTGGGCGTTCTTCTACAACGCGGTCTGCATCCCGCTCGCGGCGGGCTGCTGGACAGGTCTGCTCGGTCTGACGCTGAACCCGATGATAGCCGCGGCCGCCATGAGTTTATCGAGCGTATGTGTCGTAACCAACGCGCTCCGTCTCAACCTGTTCCGCACGGACGCAGCAAGGCAAGCGCGCCCTATCCGCCATCCGGTCCCGGAGGACGCCCTGACAGAGGTCGTCAACAGCATCAACGCTCTGACTGCGCAGCCTCAAACGGTACGGACCATCCGGATCGACGGCATGATGTGTACCCATTGCGAGGCGCACGTGAGGGAGGCGCTGGAGGCGCTTGACGGTGTACAAAGTGCGTCCGCCAGCCACGAGAAGGGAATCGCGGTCGTAAGGCTGAGCAAAGCCGTTCCCGACGAGGTGCTGAAGGCCGCTGTCGAAGCGGAGGATTATAATGTAATTTCAATAGAATAAAAGGATTGCGGGGCTCTGCCCCACGCCCCGGGGGAGCGTTTGCGGGGCTCTGCCCCGCGCCCCGGGGAACGCCGGGGCTCTGCCCCGGACCCCGCTTAAGCCCTTCTTGAAAGAA
>JAKSPU010000100.1 GCA_024404505.1 Clostridia bacterium | reverse complement strand
GCAGATGCCATCTGCCCGATCCCGAGCGGGGTAAGGGGCCCCCGCGTAGGCGTTTTCGGGAACGTCAGCGCCCACGAACGCACCCACCAAGCTCATTCAGCGTAAACTTAACCTTGGCAAAATCTTTTTCATAAAAGTTCTTGGGATCCTTAAGCCCTTCTTTCAAGAAGGGCTTAAGCGGGGCGTGGGGCAGAGCCCCACAAACGCGTCCTCGGGGCCCGGGGCAGCGCCCCGGCGTTCTCCGGGCACTATATGACCTTCCTGTCAAACCCGTGTACCCAATCGGAGGTGTAGTAGTAGATGAGGTAGATCACGGAGCTGATGGTCCACGTGAGGGGATAGGCCCAATAGATGTACCCGATCTCTCCGACGTACTTCATCACGAGGATGATGTAAATGATCCGCAGGACGCACCAGACCGACAGCATGACGAGCATCGGCACGAACGGCTTGCCCGCGCCGCGGCAGACCGCCGCCACGCAGTGCGAGAAGGCCAGCAGACAGTAGAACAGCGTGACCGTCCGGGCCTGCTTCACGCCCAGCCGGATGACCTCGGGATTCTTGTCGAACAGCCCGATCAGCGTCGGCGCGGCGAGGTAAATGCAGATGCCGATGACCTCCGCCATGATCACGCCCGCGAGGATGCCGAAGCGCGCACCCTTCCTGGCGCGGTCATACTGCCGGGCGCCGAGGTTCTGGCTGATGAACGTCGTCAGCGCCATGGTGAAGCTGTTGATCGGCAAAAAGCCGAAGCCCTCGATCTTGGCGTGCGTCCCGTAGGCAGCCGTCGCGTACTTGCCGAAGGAGTTGATATACGTCTGCACGGTGACGTTGGCAAAGGCGATGACGGAATTCTGCACGCCGGACGGCAGACCGAACCGGATGATCTCCGCGAGCATCGCGCCGTCAAAGCGCAGATTTTTCAGCTCGAACGTGTAGACCTCGCCTTTCCTGCACAGGTGGATCATGCACAGCACGACGCTCGCCATCTGTGAGATGACGGTCGCGATCGCCGCCGACCACACCCCCCAATGAAAGACCGCCACGAACAGCCAGTCGAGGAAGATGTTCAGCAGGGAAGAGAAGATGAGATAGTACAGCGGCCGCCGGCTGTCGCCCACGGCGTTCATGATGCCGCAGCAGGTGTTGTACATGATCAGCGCCAGCCCGCCGAAGAAGTAGTACCGGAAATACTCGATCGCCTGCGGAAGCACGTCGGGATCCGTTTTCATCCATACGAGGAAGGTCGGCGTCAGGATGACCCCGACGGCGGTCAGCAGCGCGCCGCTGACAAGGCCGAACGCGATATCGGTATGGATCGCCTTGGATACTTTGCCGTTCTCCCCGGCTCCGAAGTACCGCGAGATGACGATACCGGCGCCCATGGAGGTGCCGTTGAAGAAGCTGACCAGCATGAAGATCAGCGTGCCGGAGGACGATACCGCCGCCAGCGCCTCGGTCCCGAGGTAACGGCCCACGATGAAGGTATCGGCGGTGTTGTACAGCTGCTGGAAGACCTGACTGAGAAAGACGGGCAGCGCAAAGGCAAGGATATGTCGGTACGGGCTGCCGACAGTCATATCACGCGTCGTGCCGACGGCCCGACGCGGAGACGGTTGATTCATGTGCATAGATCAAGGCTTCTGCGGGAACAGAAGCCCTCCTTTCATGGGGACGGTGCCCGGTTTACTTTTCAAACGTCCGGATCAGCTTCATTTTGTACGCGTTCTTTTTGCCGCCGTAGGGGTGCAGGCGCAGGGGGAGATTCAGGAACGTCTTGCCGGTCAGCACGGTCTGGGGATGCGTGAATTCACGGAAGCCCCACTCTCCGTGGTAGGCGCCCATGCCGGAGTGTCCCGTGCCGTTGAACGGCACGCCCTTGACGATCATGTGGTAGCACACCTCGTTGATGCACCCGCCGCCGTACTGCATGGTCCGCATGACGCGGTTTGCCCACTTCAAGTCCTTCGTGAAGACGTACATGGCCAGCGGCTTCTCACGGCGGCTCATGGTGTCAAACAGCGCGTCGACCCCGGCGTCAGGAAACGTCACGACGGGGAGCAGCGGGCTGAACAGCTCGTGCTGCACGATCGGCTCGTTCACGTCCACCGGGTAGATGATCGTCGGCGCGTACTTGCAGGTGTCCTCATCGCCGTATCCGCCGCAGACGATGCGGTCCCGGTACAGCTCGGCCTCGTCCCGGCACTTGCGGTAAGCCGCGGCGTTGATCAGCTTGGGGTACTCGTCGTTCTCAAGGGCGTTCTTCCCGATCTGACGGGCAAATTCCGCTTTCAGAATATCCACGAACCGGTCGGCGACCTCGGCGGCCACGCCGATCTGATTGACGTTGATGCAGATCTGCCCGGCGTTGAGCAGCTTGAAGAACACGATCTTGCGGGCGGCGTCCTCAAGATCGGCGTCGGCGCGGACGACGGCCCAGTTGCCGGTCTCCCCGCCCAGCTCCAGCGCGCAGGGCGTCAGGTTCCGGGCCGCCTCGGACAGCACGTGCCGCGCGACCTTCGGGGAGCCGGTATAGAATATCTTGTCAAAGCGTTGGGCAAGGCACATATCGGCCACGTCGTGGCCGCCCTCCACCACCGTCACGTACTCGGGCGGGAAGGTCGCGGCGATCATCTCGGCGGTCAGCGCGCTGCACGCCCGTGACTTGGAGCTGACCTTCAGCACCGCTGTGTTGCCGCCCGCGATCGCCGCGATCAGCACGCCGAGGCAGAGCAGGATCGGGAAATTGAACGGACTCAGGATCAGCGTCACGCCGTAGGGCATTTTATAGACCTTGGTGCTGACGCTCGGAAAGCATTGCAGCCCGCTGAAATGCCGCTCGGGGCGCGCCCAGCGGGACAGGCCGCGGATCGTTTCGTTGATCTCGAGGATCATCATGCCGACGTCGCACAGGTACGCCTCGGTCGGGCTGCGGCCGAGATCCTCGCACAGCGCCGCGATGATGCGGTCCTCGTACTTTTCAACCATGTTTTTCAGCTTCTTCAGCTGTTCCTTGCGGAACCTGACGTCAAGCGTCGCGCCGGTCAGGAAATACTCCCGCTGGGCGTCCACGATCTCCGTCACGCGTTCCTCCGTATACGTCGGCTCACTCATGCTTTGACCTCCTTTTCCGCTTCGGCGTCTGCCTGCTTCTGCATCAGTTCAAGGTTATGCCGGTGCTTTTTCAATTCGATCCTCCAATAAAGCGTCCGGACGGGCGGGCAGACCGTCATCAGCACGCGGGACAGGCCGAACAGGAAGCACGGGGACACCTTCTTTTTTCGCTTTTCGATGCCCCTGACCGCCTTTTTGGCCACGACGGCTGTTTTCTGCACGGGGAACGGGCGCCTGAAGCCCTCGCCGTCTCCGCCGCCGGCCTTGAAGAAGTTGGTGTCGGTCGCCACGGGGTAGACGCAGGTCAGCGTCAGGTTGTCCGGCTTTTCCAGCCGGACGGCCTGCTGGAAGCCGTGGACGGCGAACTTGGAGGCGGAGTAGACGGCGTATCCGGGCATGGCCATCTCGCCGATGGCGCTGACCGTGATCGCCAGACGGCCCGGGCGGCCGTCGAGGTGCCGGAGGTAGCGCGCGTAGGTGTAGATCGGGGAGAGCGTGTTGGTTTGGATCAGCCTGTTCACGCGGTCCCAATCCGTATAGTTATAATCCTCGATGTAGGCAAAGCCCGCGTTCGCGTAGAAGACGTCGATCTTTCCGAACAGCTCCTCGGCGCGGGCAAAGACGGCTTCGACGCCCTCTTTGGAGCCGATGTCACAGGACATGGGAATGACGTTCTCCCCCATGCCCTCCAGCTTGTCGGTATGGCGCGCGACGGCGAGGATGCGGTTTCCCTTCCCCTCCCGCAACAGCTTGAGTACCTCCAGCCCGATGCCGGAGCTGGCTCCGGTCAGCACGATGCTCTGATTCTCGATCACGGTGTGTCTCCTTTCAAAATGTCGGTATGGTGTGCGGTCAATACAGGGTATCGGCCAGCGCCCGGATCAGGCGCTCGGTGCCGGACAGGATGGCCTCCTGCGTCATGGACGGCGTGCGGTCGTCCTTGACCTGCGACGGCAGGAACGGGACGTGGACGAACAGCCCGCGGCAGTCTCCGGCCGTGCGGACGCGGTGCAGCAGCGTAAAGTACAGCTCGTTGCAGACGAACGTCCCGGCGAAGCAGCTGACCCCAAAGACGTTTTCCTCCGCGTTCAGCCGCCCGGCGAGGCCCCAGAGGTCAAGGTCGTTGAGATACGCGTCGGGTGCGCCCGGGATCACAGACTCCCCGACCGGCCTGTACCCGGCGTTGTCGGGGATAGAGGCGGCGCGCAGATTCAGCGCGGCCTTTTCAAGACATATCCTGTCCCGTCCGCCCGCCTGACCCATGCACAGCACGAAGTCGGGCCGCACGCGGTCGATCCCGCGGAGCAGGACGTCCGCGCCCGTGCGGAAGCAGGTCGGGACCTCCAGCCCGTACAGGTCGACGCCGAGCCGCCCGCCGTCCAGACGCCGGACGGTCTCGTATGACGGGTTGACGGTCTCCCCGCCGAACGGGTCGAAGCCGGTCACGAGGAAGCGGGGACGCGCGGATAACGGATTATTCATGGCGGGACCTCCGTGGAAATCATTGGATTTTTCATATATGTCGGCGTTTGCCCGGCGTTCCTGCGGGGAAGGGGCAGGGGGACCGTCTCAAGCGCCGCTTGACACGGGCATTTTGCGCCGTCCGCGGGCCTGAAACGGCGTCAGAATCCCCGCAGCCTGTCCGCAAGTCCCGATTTTTTCTCAAAGAGCTTGTAGACCGCGAAGGACAGCACGACGTTGATGCCGTCCGCGATGGCCTGTGTCCAGACGAGGCCGTACATCCCGATCCACGCGTTCAGAAGGAACAGCATGGGGATATTGAGCGCGGCCCAGCGGAACGTGCCGAGGAACATCGCGTACCCGCCCTTGCCGAAGCTGTTGAACAGGTTGACGTGGAAGAACGACAGGAACATCAGCGGCGTCGCAAGGCAGCGGATCCGCAGGAAATCCGTACCCAGCGAGACCGTTTCCGCGTTGTCGATGAACATACGCATGATCGGACCTGCCAGCGTCTCGTACAGCGCGATGCTGACGCCGGCGGTCAGAAGACCGAGGAGGAGGACGAACCGCCGGACGTCGTTCATGCGCTTGTAGTTCCCGGCGGAGTAGTTGTACGCCGTGATCGGCACCATCGCCTGACACAGCCCGACGCCCACGTTCAGCGGGAGCCGCTCGGCCTTGAGGACGATGCCGACCGCCGCCAGCGCCGCGTCCCCGTAGGCCGTCATCAGCTTGTCGATGACGATGTAGTCGAGGTCGAAAAGCAGCGTCGCCACGCAGGACGGGAGCCCCACCGCGAAGATGCCGCCGACGCTTTTTGCCTCCGGCAGCCTGAGCGGAGAGCAGAGCCGCAGCACGCTGCGGTCCTGCAGCCGCGCGATCACCAGAATGAAGTACACGCAGGAGATGCAGTTGGAAAGACAGGTCGCAACGCCCGCGCCGACGACCTCCCGGCCTGCGGGGAACAGCACGAACATGAGGAGAGGGTCCAGCCCGATGTTGATGACGCCGCCCATGGTCACGCCGAAGCCGGCCTTGCGGGATTCGCCCACGGCCCTGAGGAACGCCGCCAGCGTGCCGGACAGCACCGTGGGGACGGCGCCGAACACGATGACGCACAGGGCGTAGTCGCGGGCATACCCGAGGGTATCCTGACTCGCGCCCAGAAGGCGCATGAGGGGGTCCATGAAAAGGAGGACGCCCAGCGAGAACAGCGCCGAGATCGCAACGCACAGCCAGATGCTGAAGCTGTACACGCGCCGCGCCTCGTCCGGCCTCTTCTGCCCGAGCAGGCGGGAGACCAGCGCGCCGCCGCCGATGCCGGCAAGACCGGCCAGCGACAGCGTGATGTTGAACACGGGGAGGATCAGCGAGGCCGCCGCCACCATGTAATGGTTGTTCGTCTGCCCGATGAAGAAGGTGTCGGCCATGTTGTAGATCAGCACGATGAGCTGACCCATGACCGTGGGGATCGCCATCGTCCGCACCGCGCGCGGTACGGAAACGGTCTCAAAAAGCTCGGTATTGTCCTTCATGGATCATTCGGTCAGGGCGGTGTGCGCCTCGTCGATCGCCTGCACGAGCGGGATCAGGGACGCGGGATCGGATTGCAGGTTGGTGAACAGCGCCAGGATGTACGGGTGATCCCCGGCGTAAATGACGCCCGTGTCGTTGGTCGCGGTCTCGTCGTTCTCCGGATCGCCGTCCACGAAGCGGGGGGCAGGGGTGCCGTAGGGGCTGTCCTCGTCGGTGCCGCTCTCCCATCCGGCCTTGGTCTGCACCTTGTACTTGTCACCGAGCCCCTGATAGATGCAGGAGAACGCGGTCCCCGTGAACCACGACACGTACTGCGTATGCTCGGTCGTATTCAGGAAGACGTACATATTCGTCCACAGCTTGGCCATGTCACGGACCGTGATGCTGCGGGGGTACAGGTCCTTCGCGTGCCGGAGCGGGACGCCGGACGCCGTGCAGAACGTCTTGAAGGGCTTATCGCCGTAGCGGTCCCGCAGCTCCTCGTAGGCGTCGTTGTCGGAGACCGTGATGACGGCCTTGTACAGCGCCCGCTCCCGCGCCAGCACGTCGGGATCGTCGATCAGCACCGAGGTCAGGTAGGGCGCCTTGATCGTGGACTGTGACGTCCACTTCTTGCCGCAGTTGTAGGCCATGCCGCAGCCGCTCTCTACGTCGACGAAGATGAAGCTGACCATCTTGCCCTTTTTCTCCAGCGCGTCGATCTCGTCCGTCAGGAAGGAGAACGCCGCGGGATCGGCCTCCGACCCGCCGAAGACGGAAAGTGTCATGCTGTCCTCCGCGGAGTTCAGCGCCTCGCGCAGCGCGGCGGCCTTGTCCTCCATGGACAGCGTTTCCGCCTCGGTCGGGGCCTCGGTCGGGGCCTCGGTCGGGGCCTCGGTCGGCGCTTCCGTCGGTGTCGCCGCGGGCGAGGCGGGGTCGGACGCCGGAGCGGCGGTATCGGTTTCGGGGGTCCGGGGGCGGTCGGACGAGCAGGCGGCGAGGGAGGCGAGGCAGGCCGTCAGGACGGCCAGCAGAATGAGCGCGTGCGATTTTTTCATGATGAAGGTCCTTTCAGATGATGACGGTGCAGTTATCGGTTATCCCGGCGCCGGCCGAACAGTACCCGGCAGGAGTCGACGATATTCCGGTGATTGACCTTGGTCGCGTCGAAGCGGACGGTGAAGAACGCGAGCTGCATGATAGGCCCGGAGCCGAAGGCACAGATCAGCGTCCCGACGTTGACGGGACCGCCGAGCAGCCAGCCGACGAGCGTGACGGTCGCCAGCAGCATCACGCTGACGATACCGATCGGGATGTGCTTCAGCCGTTTCTTGAGTCCGACGAGCAGGGTGTCGCGCGGTCCGCAGCCGAGAGCCGCGGACATATAGAAGAAGTAGGTATACGCCAGCACCACGAGTCCGGCCAGCTGCATGAGGATCTTGCCGGCGATAGTCTCGGGGACCGGGATGAGGTCCAGCAGGTTGAACAGGTCGACCGTCTTGCCGACGGTCACCGCGTCGATGATCATGGTCAGCCCGATCGGCTCGCGCAGCAGGATGTCGATGAGCAGGATGGTGCAGGATACGATGATGGAGGCGGTGCCGTACCGTATTCCGAACGTGCCGGACAGGCCGAGATTGAACACGTCCCACGGAGCCGCGCCGAAGTCGGCGCGGATGGTCAACCAGACGCCGAAGCCGTTGACGAACAGGCTGACGAACGAGATGAGCATATTGAGAAGGATCGCACCGGGGGTGCGGTTCTCCCGCAGGGGGTACTTCATATCAATCACCATACCTTTCGGCACTTTGCGCGGAAAGGCACAAAGTGCGGCGTACCTTGCTTTGCTGAAATGAGAGGTCAGGGCTGCCCGGAGGAGCCGTCCGTATCGTCGGCCGTGCGGGCTTGGGCGGCGGCGATCCGTTCATCTGTCCAAAGCACGGCGCAGAGGCACCACCACGCGTTGAAAACGGCGATCGCGCAGATAGACAAAACGCGGTCGGACGTGCCGTACAGGAAGCCCGCAACTTCGGGCACGTCCGCGTATACGGAGCCGTCGTACAGATAGAAGTCAAACTCGGTGAGCTCCTCATATTCGTCGGGAAGCGCGGACCTGTTCAGCGGGAAATACAGGATGTAATCCTCCCCCTCGATCAGGGCGTCGGGGGCCCAGTAGAAGTAGCGCCGCATCCCGGGCGCCGTGACAAGCTCCGACCGCGTGATCGTGATATCGGGGCTGCCGTCGTAGTCAACGGTGTCCTTCGCGTACTTGAAATCCGTCATGAAGGGCGGGTCTTCGTACAGATTGTAGCAGTACAGGAAGTACCCACCATCCCCGATCGGGATCAGCTGATCGGCGGAAACCTTTTTCCCCTGTAAATAGACGGCGCGGTAGTCTTCGACCGAGGGATCGTACGGTCTCGTCAGGTCCGGGTGTGCGGTCATGCCGCCCTGCATGGCGGTGACAAAGCTGTCCGCCGTGCCGAAGGAGACGGTCACGTCGTGCGTCGCTTGATGCAGGAGCACGTACAGGCCGCATATCACGATAAGAAGGAGGATCGACGTCATCCGCACGAGTTGTCTTTTCTGTCTGAAGGTCAGGGTCGGCGTTTCCTCCTCCGGGGCCGTCCACGGGTCCGGCAGGCGGGGTTCCGTGTGCCAGACGGAGATCGCCTTATACCAGAAGATGCCGGCGAGCAGGAAGTCAACGCCGAGGATGACCCAATGGAAAACGGTGGACCCGAGCCATGCGGTCCGAAAGGCGCCGGTCAGGGCGTCGGGTGCCGTCAGGTCCCACACGGTGTGGAGGATGACCGACGCCGGGAAAGCCGCGATCAGGGAGGGCTTCCACGTCTGCCGCTCGATCGCGCAGAAGGCACAGCAGATCAGGGCTGTCCAGAAGATATGCGCGAACGGCTGGTACAGGCTGCGCATGAACGAGTCGGCGAGCAGTCTCGGTGCCGGGGTATTGAACAGGGTGAATCCCTCCGGCGGGATATAGATATAGGAGACGGATTCCACGAAGCCGAAGCCGAAGCCGACGGCGCTGCCGGCGAGCAGGCCGTCCGCGGGTGTTTCCTTTTTACGGATCAGCAGCCATGCCACCGCGATCAGCGCCTTGAAAAGCTCCTCGAAAAAGCCGACCGGGAGGGTGGAAAGCAGCTCGTTTTTTATGTCAAACAGCCCGTAGACAAAGCAGAGCGATCCGGCGGTCGATCCGCCCGCCAGCGCGAGGACGAGCAGCTCCCAGAGCGGGAAGCCGCAGCCGGGGCAGGCCTCGTACACGAACACGAGGAAGGGCAGTGCAAAAAGGGCGGCGCCGATCAGGACGATGTGGGCTCTCGGTCCGCCGAAGAAGAGGAAGATCAGCAGGCTGAAAACGAATATCGCGCCGTTGAGCAGGAACAGGCGCAGCCACAGCCACGGCGCGCCGGACCGCTGCTCGCCGGGAGCGGGCGCGAGAACGCGGCGGTAGTCCTCTGCCGTCCGGGGCCGGGAGACGTCGGACAGGAACGCGCGGAGACGGTGGGTTCTCTTTTTGACCATGGCTCTTTCCTTTCGTAAGTGAGCGTCGGAAGCTGGAAAATGTCACTTCTTATTATAGCATAACCGGGGCGCCGGGTCAATAGATAACAGAAAAAACAAAAGGAACTTCAAGCAGGGAAGTTTGCGGGGCTCTTCCCCGAGCACTGGGGATGCGCGGGGCTCTGCCCCGGACCCCGCTTAAGCCCTTCTTGAAAGAAGGG
>JAKSPU010000010.1 GCA_024404505.1 Clostridia bacterium | reverse complement strand
GAATTTTGTTTCATCTGACGAAATTTCTGACGGCGCATCTGCACCGTCATCATTGGGCGGTAATGCCTTAAGAAATCGTAAGGAAGAGGAGAACGGTATGAACGTACTGATCACGGGCGGCTCGCGCGGCATCGGGCGGGCGTGTGTGGAAGCATTCGTGGCTGAAGGACACAAGGTCGTATTCCTGTACCGGTCACGCACGGCAGAGGCACAGAAGGTCTGCCGCCTGACGGGCACACACGCCGTCAAGGCTGATATAGCCAAGTCCGCGGCGGTCGACAAGGCCGTGGCGGAAGCCGCGGAGTACATGGGCGGCATCGACGTGCTGGTCAACAACGCGGGCGTGTCGCACATCGGCCTTTTGCAGGATATGACGGACGCGGATTGGCGTCGTGTGATCGACACCGACCTGTCCGGCGCGTTTTACCTCTCTCGGGCGGTCATCCCGTATATGGTACGTCAGCAGACGGGACGAATCGTCAACGTCGGGTCGATGTGGGGCAAGACCGGGGCGTCCTGCGAGGCGGCCTATTCCGCCGCGAAAGCAGGCATCCGGGGCCTGACGATGGCGCTGGCGAAGGAGCTGGGTCCCTCCGGCATCACGGTCAACTGCGTGGAGCCGGGGCTTATCGACACCGAAATGAACGCCGCTCTTGACGACGACACCAAGCGTGCCCTCTGCGACGAAACGCCGCTCGGGCGCATCGGCACCCCGCGCGACGTCGCGAACGCGGTGCTGTTCTTCGCCTCCCCCGCCGCGTCCTTCATCACGGGACAAATTCTCGGGGTAGACGGGGGATTTGCCGTATAAGAGATACGGGGGAACGGAGGGGAGGACGCCCTTCTTGAAAGAAGGGCGTCCTCCCCTCGTTTGCCCGTGCCTTGCACGGGCAAACTTCACTCCTTCTTGCCCAAGAACTTTATCCGGGAAATATGAAGAGATTTTTCAATGGATTTCGTTTGCGTCGGTGATTTCGACGTTCCACGAAACGATTTCGACTACGCTTTTGCCGAGATGGATCACATAATGGTGCGATTTTTCGAGGAAATCATCGTCGGGAACGGCAAGGGACTGCCTCAATTCCCGGATCCACGGCGAGTCGATGACCTCATAGACGGGGCGCTCGTAGCGCTTCCACGGGAATCCGTTGTGAAGTCCGTCGAGAAAGGAGAAATCGGCGCAATCCTCCGAGGTGCTGCGGAACGCCTGATACGGGCGAAAGAGCAGCCTTTTTCTTTTACCGTTCACGTCGTCCAACCATATCGTGACCGAGGTCCCGTCGAGCTTTATCTCCTCCAGCGGCGTCTCGTGCATGAGAAGATCGCTGTCGATCGGCTTTACCGTCATATCCTGCCTCCTTTTCTATGTACGATTGAAAGTTCTTGAGATTCTCAAGGACTTCTTTCAAGAAGTCCTTGAGCGGGGTGCGGGGCAGCGCCCCGCACTCACTTTACGTCCAGCGGCGACCCGCCCGGGCGCGTTATCGTCCCGTCGGCGGCGCCGGGGAAGGAGACGAACGGCTTGCCGGGACACAGCGGGTACCGTCCCATCATCGCGAAGACGTACCACGCTGCCATCGTGCCGTTGTCCTCGTCGCCGGGGAAGCCGTCGTCCTCCGGAGAGAACGCCTCGTCACACAGCCGCCTGACCCAATACGCGGTCTTTTCGGGCTGCCCGAGATACGCGTAGAAGAACGGGAAATGGAACGAAGGCTGGTTGGAGATCGCGCACTGACCGAAATCAGCCGCTGCCATCTCGCTCATCTCGTGAATCTCTTCGCCGTAGCCCAACACACGGTACGCGGGCGGCGCGGCGAACAGCTCGTCCAGCTTGCGAAGGAACGCGTCCTTCCCGCCGTACAGCTCGCAGAGGCCCTCCACGTCGTGCGGCACGAAGAACGTCGACTGCCATGCGCTGCCCTCGGTGTACTCCCCGCCCCAGACGAACGGATCGAAGTTATCCGCCATTTTGCCGTCAGTATCGCGTCCGCGCATAAATCCGGTCGCGGGATCGAAAATGTTCTTGTAATTCTTGGAACGCGCCGTGTACGGTCCCACCAGATCGTCGCAGCCCAGTTTCTTCGCCACTTCGGCAATACACCAATCCCCGTAGGCGGCGTCCAGCGTCAGGTTGACCGACTCGTGCTGCTCGTTGCGCGGGACGTACCCGTATTTGATGTACGACAGCGCCCCGTTGCGCCCGAAGCGACGGTCGGCGCACTCATTGTTCGCATGGTGCAGCATACCGTCAAGCGCGTCGGACAGCACCTCTCTCGTGCCGATGCCCGAGACTGCCGCCTGCGCGATCACGGAGTCGATCAGCGTGGACGGCATACAGCCGAGCTCGCCGAACGACAGCCAGCGCGGCAGCCAGCCGCTCTCCTTGTACTCGTTGACAAAGCCCTCCAGCATCAGGGAAAACTCACGGCGGGCGATCAGGGAGAACAGCGGATAGACCGTGCGTGAGGTGTCCCAGAAGCCGTTGTCCGTGTAACGGACGCCGTGACGCGGCTTGCCGTCAACGGGTGCGTGATGCACCGGCTGACCGTTTTCGTCCACCTCCCACGCAATGCGCGGGAACAGGAACACCCGCCAGAGGCAGGAGTAAAACGTCCGCTTCTGCCGCTCGTTGTCCGTCTCGAAGATCAGGCGGCCCAGCTTCTCCTCCCATTCGGCGGCGGCTTCCTCACGTATCTCATCGAACGACCATGCCCCGATCTCGCGGTCAATGGCCGCGTCCGCCATGTCATAGCTGATGTAGGAAAGTCCCAGCTTCGCCTCGATATGACGCCCGGTCAGCGCGATATGAGCGCAGGCAGTCACGCCTTCCCCGCGCGTCACGAACTTGTCCCAATCCACCTGACCTTCGCCGAAGCGCAGCGCAAAGTACATCCGGAAGTCCGCGCAGGCATCCCCCGCGTGACCGTCGGTCAGGCCGTACAGCGTATTCTTTTCCGCGTCAAAGCGGTACGCGTAATTTCCGCGTGTGGGGAAGATCGTCAGCACGCTCGGGCGGTCGTTGTCGAAGGTCAGGCGGATGTACCCGCACCGCTCGGTCGGCGTCACCTCAAACGTGCAGCCCGGACGCAGCAGCTTGACCTTCAGATAGTCCGGCTGCATGACGGCGTCCTGTATGCGGTAGGACGACCACGCCCCGCCGACGTGATCGTGGATGCAATCGTTCTGCGGGGTCATCAGGAACGACCCGTAATCCCCCAGCCACGGGGACGGCTGGTGCGAGAGGCGCACACCCTCCGTATAGGGCTTGTCCGGCTCAAAGAACCAATTCCCGCGCGAGGCGTCTGTCTGGAGACAGAACGGCGCCATACCGAACGGGCGGGACGTCAGCGGCAGCGCGTTGCCGTGGGAAAACCGCGGATCGCTCCGCGTGCCCATTTTTATATTAACGTAATCAAGATAACTCATACCATTCCCTTTCCCTTCTGTAAACGTTCTTGGGATTCCAAAGGACTTCTTTCAAGAAGTCCTTTGGCAGGGTCCGGGGCAGAGCCCCGGCGTTCTCTTTACCTCTTGATCTTCTCCAGAATACTGTCGTACGTCAGCCCGTACCGGCGCGCGATATCACGCGCGTAGGACTTGCCGTCTGGTTTCGCGCGGGTGATCAGGAACGAGCGGCGGCCTTCGCCCTCAATGCCTGCCACCAGCGTGTCGATATGCACGCCGCCTGCGGCCGCGGACTGCTCGTTGATCCGGTCGATCTCGGCAGCCAGCTCATGCAGGTGCGTCGAGAACAGGCAACGGCAGCCGACCTGTGCGAGACCTGCCAGCACTTCGGCGGCTATATACGACGCCTCGTAGGAGCCCGTCGAGGACAGGGACTCGTCCAGCAGCACCAGACTGTCCGCCGTCACCACGTCAAATATCTCGCCGAGACGGGCACATTCCTCGCCGAGACGGCCCTTGTCGATTGTGTCATCGGCGCCGGTCGGGAAGTGCGTGTAGATGCCGTCCGCAGGGCTGATCGTGCAGGATTTGGCCGGCAGGAACATACCCAGCTGCAGCATGACCTGACACAGACCGATCGCGCAGGTGATGACGGACTTACCGCCGCGGTTGGGGCCGGTCAGCACGTATATCATCGCGTTTTCCGGCGTCGGATCGAACGCCACGTCGTTCGGCACGATGACCTCACCGGCCGGCAGCTTGAGTGCGACAGCCGGGTTGTACAATTCCTCGGCCACGAATACACGCTCCGACATCGGACGCAGGTCCGGCTCACAAAGCTCGCATCCGCGCGCCTTCAGCGTTTCCTGCAGCTGCGTCCCCTTGACGATGTACTCGATCTCGGGCATCAGCCCCAGCAGGAAATCCGTGTTTTCCAGCACGTAGGACTGCACGATCTTCTTCCACGAGCGCAGGGACGAGCGGTAAACGTCGTTGATCGCCGCGTTGAAGGCCAGCGACAGCGCGGTCTTCTGATTCTCGGACTGCTTCTTTCCGAACGGCACGAGGTTGGCGATGCAGGTATACTCGTCGTCCTTGAACGACAGCCGCAGGATCTTATCCAGCACCTCGCCGGACTTGAAGGGCTGCGCGTTGATCGACAGCACGCCGGCCTGCGCCGGGCGCAGCTGGGCGTCCAGATTCACGCCGATCGTCACCGACTTGATCTCGCGCACGCGCTGGGTCAGCTCGGCCAGCTTCTTGTTCAACTCGGCGTAGTAGTCGGATTCCGCCAACTCCAGCACGCAGTCGCACAACCGCTTGAACGCGGTGCCGCGCAGATTGTCCTTGACCTCCAACATCCCCTTGTGCAGGATATCCACGCAGGTGATATACAGCTCGATCTCGGTCATGGAGGACAGATACGAGGCGGTATCCTCACCCGCGTTGTCGTTCTCCAGACGGCGCAGCTCGGTGATGTCCTGCAGGACGGGCACCAGCTTCCGCAGGGTGTCGGTCAGCGTCGGGTTGTTCAGCATATCCGTAAAGGTCTCGTTACGATACCGTATGACAGCCGGGTCCGTCGTGAAGAACTCCGACAACTCACGGGATTTGGGATTGAAGACCTCCAGCATCCCCAGCTCCTGCAGGGTGTACATATCAATGTCCGGCACGTTGACGCCCGCGAGATGCTCCTGCTGGGTCTTGCCGTCGGGGTACAGCAGACTGAAATTCTCAAGTTTCATGTGCGTTCCTCCTTTGTCCTTTGCTTACTCAATGGATACCTGTACGGGCTGCCCGTCGCGGACGACGGTGACCTCGTGCAGGCCGGCTGCGTTCAGCAGCGCGTAGCCCTGCCGGATGCAGCGGCCGAGGTTTTCGGGCGCGTGCGCGTCGGACCCGACCGTCACAAGACGGCCGCCGACGTCATGATAGAATTTCAACAGCTCCAGCGTCGGCATCCCGATGCCCATACCGCGCCACAGGGTGGACACGTTCAGTTCAAGGGCGATCCCCTTGTCCATCAGCAGGCGGTAAACGTGTTCGATACGCTCGTAATGCGGCTTGAAGTCGAATTTTTTGCCCGCCCGTGTGACGTAGCGGTGTATATAGGTCAGGTGTCCCAGCGTGGTGATGCCGATCGACCCATCGGGCACCCGATAGGACAGCATTTCAGCCGTTTCGTCCATTGCCCGGTCAAACAGGTTACTGAGGTGCCGGTCGGACATGGATTCCATGCGAAGGAGGGAAAAATCCGGGACGCCGTTCAGGTTGTGCAGCGATCCGATGATGAACTCATAGGGATGTGCCTTCAGCACCGCGTCCGCGACCTCCGGGTACTGTGTCGCGTTGCCCAGCTCGATGCCGCGGGTCAGGTTGAGGCGGCCCTTATATTTTTCCTTCGCGGCGGTCATGTCGTTCCACGCCGCGTCGGCTTCGTAGTGCGTATAGATGCCCTCCGCCTCGCCGTTGACGTCGCAGTGGTCGGTGATGCAGAGGTCGGTAAGTCCGATCTCCAGCGCCCGGCGGCAGAGGGAGTCCGCCGACGAATCGGCGGCGCCGTCAAACGAGTAGGCAGTATGGCAGTGGTAGTCACAGAGAATCATGATGATATATATCCTTTCACCCGCGGACTGTGCAGTCCGCCCATTTTCCTATTGTATATTATAACACAGTTTTCCTCGTTTGTATAGAGGTATCCGGAAATTAACGTTCAAATTACGTGAAAAAGGCTGCTTCCGTTTGGAAGCAGCCTTTTTCAGGATCAATCCTTCTTGTCCTTCTTGTCATCCTCAGGCTTGACGTAGTCAACCATCTTGATGACAGCGGTCTCAGCACCGTCGCCTCTGCGGGCGCCGAGCTTGAAGATCTGGGTGTAACCGCCCTTGCGGTCAGCGTACAGGGACGCATACTCCGTAAAGACCTTGGTCACAACGGACTCCTTGGTGATGTAAGCGAGAGCGGCGCGGCGGCTTGCCAGCGTGTTCTCCTTACCGAGCGTAATCATCTTATCTGCGATAGAACGGAGCTCCTTGGCTCTCGTGACCGTGGTCACGACCTGACCGTTCTCAAGCAGCAGAGTGACCATACCGCGAAGCATAGCTTTTCTCTGGTCGGTCGTTCTGCCGAGTTTTCTGGTTCCGGGCATTTTCGTTGCCTCCTTCTGTAAATTTACGGATGCCGTCTCCCGAGCCGATTTGAGCCGGGAGAGGGGGGTGTCACTCCTCTTCCTTCTTCAGATCAAGGCCGAGAGAGTGCAGCTTCTGGATCACTTCTTCCAGCGACTTCTTACCGAGGTTACGGACCTTGATCATGTCCTCCTCGGTCCGGTTTGTCAGGTCCTCTACTGTGTCAATGCCTGCGCGCTTCAAGCAGTTGAAGCTGCGGACAGACATGTCAAGCTCCTCAATGGTCATCTCAAGGACCTTTTCCTTCTTGGCTCCTTCGGGCTCCTTCATGATCTCGGCCTTCATGGCTTCCTCAGAAAGATCCACGAACAAGTTGAGATGTTCGTTGAGAATCTTGGCTCCGAGAGAAATCGCATCCTTCGCGGAAATGGTACCGTTGGTCACCACTTCCAATGTCAGCTTGTCGTAGTCGGTGATGTTGCCTACACGCGTGTTTTCCACGTTGTAGCTCACCTTGTAAACAGGGGTATAGATCGAGTCGGTGTAGATGGTGCCGATGGGGGCAGACACAGCCATACCGAGCGGATCGTTGTGGATCTGCTTGTTGCGCTCCTGAGACACGTAACCGCGGCCGCTGTCGAAGGTCAGTTCCATATAGAACCGCTCATTGCCGGACAGCGTGCAGATGTGATGCTCGGGGTTGAGAATCTCGATATCGGAGTCCTGCTTGATGTCGCCGGCGGTGATGTCGTGATCACCGGTCATATCGATCACCACGGTCTTGGGCTCCTGGCCGTGCAGCACGGCAACGATGCCCTTGATGTTCAGAACGATCTCGGTCACATCCTCGACCACACCGGGCACGGTGGAGAACTCATGCAGAACGCCGTCGATCTTGATGCTCGTCACGGCATAGCCGGGCAGCGAGCTGAGCAGAACACGGCGCAGGGAATTACCGAGGGTAATTCCGTATCCCCGTTCCAGAGGCTCTACGACGAAGGTACCCTGGGTACCGTCGTTACTGAGGCTGACAGTCGTAATATTGGGCTTTTCAATCTCAATCATTCCAAATAATACCTCCTACTGCTATTTGGGAAAACAACTTTCCGAACAACTTGGCTCTCATGCGGCAGCTGCCGCACAAGTATGCCCAAGGAACTCTGACGGCTGACCCGTCCGGTTCCCATGGGAGATCACATTACTTGGAATACAACTCGACGATGAGCTGCTCGTTGAACTCGAAGTCGATGTCCTCGCGGGCGGGCATAGCCACGACCTTTGCGGTGAAGTTCTTCTTATCGGAATCGATCCACTTGGGCGTGCGGACACCACCCTCGGACTCAGCCAGAGTCTTGAACTTCTCGGAGGAACGGCTGGACTCCTTGACGGCAATCACGTCACCGGGCTTAACGATGAAGGAGGGAACGTTGACCTTCTGACCGTTGACGGTGAAATGACCGTGCAGAACGAGCTGACGGGCGTCACGGCGGCACTCAGCCATGCCCATACGGTACACGACGTTGTCAAGTCTCCGCTCGAGCAGAATCAGGAGATTCTCACCGGTCATGCCTTCCTTGCGCTCAGCCTCTTCGTAGTAGTTTCTGAACTGCTTCTCCAGCACGCCGTAGTATCTCTTGGTGGTCTGCTTCTCTCTCATCTGCATGCCGTACTCTCTCATCTTCTTGGCATCAGCACCGTGCTGGCCGGGAGCGGAGGTTCTGCGCTCCAGAGCGCACTTACCGGAAATGCAGCGGTCACCCTTCAGGTACAGCTTCTTGCCCTCTCTGCGGCACAGCTTGCACGCAGGGCCTGTATATCTTGCCATAGTAATTTCTCCTCCTATCAATTAGACGCGTCTGCGCTTGGGGGGTCTGCATCCGTTGTGAGGGATGGGGGTCACGTCGCGGATCAGGGTGATCTGCAGACCCACGGTCTCAAGAGCACGGATTGCGGACTCACGGCCGGCGCCGGGACCCTTCACGTAAACTTCAACAGTCTTCAGGCCGTGATCGACAGCGATCTTGGCTGCGGTCTCGGATGCGGACTGTGCTGCGAACGGGGTGGACTTACGGGAGCCCTTGAAGCCGAGCTCACCTGCAGAAGCCCAGGAAATCGCATTACCGTTCACGTCGGTGATGGTCACGATCGTGTTGTTGAAGGTAGCCTGAATGTGCACCGTGCCCTTTTCAATATTCTTTCTCTCACGGCGCTTCTTGGAAGCCTTCGCGGCCTTATCATTCTTAGCCATGTTTTATGCCACTCCTTTACTTCTTCTTGTTTGCAATCGTCTTGGCGGGGCCTTTTCTTGTTCTTGCGTTGGTCTTGGTGCGCTGACCTCTGACCGGCAGGCCCTTTCTGTGACGGATACCGGCGTAGCAGTTGATCTCGACCAGGTTCTTGATGTTCATCTGAACCTCGCGGCGAAGGTCACCCTCCACGTTATAGGACTTTTCGATCTCATCACGGAGCTTGGCGATCTCGTCCTCAGTCAGGTCCTTGGCACGGGTATCGGGATTGATACCGGTAGCTGCCAGGATGTCATTGGCACTCTTGCGGCCGATTCCGTAAATGTAGGTCAAAGCGATCTCAACACGCTTGTTGTTGGGAATATCAACACCAGCTATACGAGCCATTTCTTTTTCACCTCTCTGTGTGATTTAGTGTGTTCCATCAGGAACATTGTGTGTTTTCGGGAGAATGGCGATCAACCCTGTCTCTGCTTGTGCTTGGGGTTCTCGCAGATGACCATGATCTTGCCTTTTCTCTTGATGATCTTGCACTTCTCGCAGATCTTCTTCACGGACGGTTTCACTTTCATCGGTGATTACCATACCTTTCTCAGTAGTTAAGGGTTATTGGCCGAAGCCGGAAAGGCTTCACTGCCAACGGGTTACTTAGTCCGCCAGGTGATGCGGCCCTTGTCGAGGTCGTACAGGGAGACCTCAACGGTCACATGGTCGCCGGGCAGGATGCGGATATAGTTGAGGCGGAGCTTGCCGGAGATGTGAGCGGTCACGATATGACCGTTGGGCAGCTTCACCTTGAAGGTGGCGTTCGGCAGGGCCTCTTCGACTACGCCTTCAAATTCGACGACATCATCTTTAGCCAGAATAATCACTCCTCTTTCATTCGGAATTTGTTTGCGGCAGGTTGTGGAAAAACGTACAGATCAGAACGTCTGGTCAAGTAAGGTCAGGTTTATGACGCCGTCGCTTGTCAGGGCCACAGAATTCTCGTAGTGAGCCGAGAGGCTGTGGTCTGCGGTTTTCACCGTCCAGCCGTCGGACAGCTCACGGACGTCTTCTTTACCGATATTGACCATAGGTTCGATGGCCAGCGTCATGCCCGCACACAGGCGGGGTCCGCGGCCGGGGGTGCCGAAGTTCGGCACGTCAGGCGACTCATGCAGCTCCTGGCCTACGCCATGACCCACGTAACGCTTGACGGTCGAGTAGCCGTTCTGCACGACGTAAGCATCGATCGCGTGACCGACATCGCCGAGGCGATTGCCGATCTTCAGCTCGGCGATCCCGCGGAAGAAGCTCTCACGGGTGACCTCTATGAGGCGCATGGCCTCATCGCTGACCTTCCCTACGGGGATAGTCCGCGCAGCGTCACCGGTGTACCCTCCGATGGACGCGCCGACATCGATCTTGACGATATCGCCCTCCTCGAGGAACCGCTTCTTGGAAGGGATCCCGTGGATGACCTCGTCGTTTATGCTGACGCACGCGCTGCCGGGGAAGCCGCCGTACCCCAAAAAGGTAGGCTTGGCGCCGGCGTTCTCAATGCTCTCCCGCACGACGCGGTCCAGCTCCCATGTGCTGATGCCGGGTCGGACGGCATCACGGGCCCGAAGCAGTGCTTCACCCGTGATGCGCCCGGCGACGATCATCGCCTTGATCTGCTCGCTGTTCTTGAGTCGGATCATTCGCTCAATACCTCAGTACGGAGCGGACCTCAGTCGCACTTGACAGCGGCCAGCGCGCCGAGAACGGCGGCGGTCGTATCGGCGACCTCCTCCTGACCCTCAACGGTGACCAGAATGCCCTTCTGCGCGTAGAACGTCTTCAGGGGCTCGGTCTGAGTGTGGAAGGTGTCCAGTCTCTTACGCACGGTGGCCTCGGCGTCATCATCTCTGATGTAAAGCGCCTGACCGCACTTGTCGCAGATTCCGTCCTGCTTGGGAGGGAGGTAAACCACATGGTAGGAAGCCCCGCAGCGGCAGACGCGGCGGCCGCTCATGCGCTCGATGATCTTCTCATCGGGCACCTCGAGAGACAGCACGCAGTCCATCTTCACGCCCATGGCGTCAAGCGCCTCGGCCTGAGGAATGGAGCGGGGGAAACCGTCCAGGATGAATCCGTTCTTGCAGGATTCAGAGGACAGCTTTTCCTTGATGATGCCGATCACGACCTCATCGGGAACAAGCTTGCCGGCGTCGATGTAGCTCTTGGCCGCCTTGCCCAGCTCGGTACCGTCCTTGATTGCGGCGCGGAGGATGTCACCGGTCGCAATGGCGGGGATACCGTACTTCTCGGAGATGTTGGCGCTCTGCGTGCCCTTACCGGCACCGGGTGCGCCCAGCAGAATCAATTTCATGTCAGTTCGCCTCCTGTTCTCAATATGAAAGGGAGTATTCGGAATAGGTGAATGGGGTGATGTTGTTTGCTTTTCTCATCTGATCACCGTTGCGATCAATCAAGGAAGCCCTTGTAGTTGCGCAGGGTCATCTGAGCCTCGAGCTCGCGGAAGGTCTCCAGAGCCACGCCGACCACGATCAGCAGGGAGGAGCCGGAGAAGGCCAGATCCTGAATGCCCACACCATCGATAGCGTACCAGATCGCGTTGACGATCATGGGAACGCCGGACAGGACGATCAGGAACAGTGCGCCGAGCAGGGTGATACGGTTGAGGATCTTGGTGATGTAGTCCACCGTAGGTCTGCCGGGACGGATACCGGGAACGGCACCGCCGTTGGACCGCAGGTTGTTGGCCACTTCCACAGGATTGAAGGAAATCATGATGTAGAAGTAGGCGAAGGCTACGATCAGGATGAGGTAGATAGCGATATAGGGGAAGCTGGTGTAGCCCAGGTAATCGTTGATCCAATCGGCCCATGCACGTCCCGGGAAGAAGCCCGCGATGGTGGAGGGGATGGAAACGATGGAGCTGGCGAAGATGATCGGCATGACGCCGGCCATATCCAGCTTGATGGGCAGGGTGGAGGACTGACCGCCGTACATCTTGCGGCCGACCACACGCTTGGCGTACTGCACGGGGATCCGGCGCTCGGAGTTGGAGAACCAGACGACCAGCACGGTGAAGACAAGCAGGATGGCGATGAAGAGCAGGAACAGCAGACCGCCGACCACGTACAGAGACCAGCCGCTGAGCTTGGAACCAAGCTCGTTGGCACCGCTGCCGAAGCAACGGCTCCACAGGCTGCCGGCCATAGCAGGCAGGCGGGAAATGATGTTGGCAAACAGGATCACGGAGATACCGTTTCCGATACCGAACTCGTTGATCTGCTCAGCCAGCCACATGATCAGCGCCGCACCGGCGCAGTAGCAGAACACCAGAACGAGCTTGACGAAGAAGTTGCTCTGGGACAGCATACCCATGTTTGCGATGTACATGGTGTAGCCGATAGCGGTGACCAGTGCGAGGACCACGGTGACCCAGCGGGTGATGGCGGACAGCTTCTTACGGCCGCTCTCGCCTTCCTTGGACCACTGCTCGAATTTCGGGATAGCGATCGTGAGCAACTGGATCACGATGGATGCCGTGATATAGGGGGAGACGGAGAGGGCGAACAGGGTGGCTCTGGAGAGCGCGCCGCCGGACAGAAGGTTCAGCCAGCCGAGAGCGTTGCCGCCCTGCGCGTTGAACCAGGAGTTCAGTGCGTTCTGATCGACCCAAGGCAGGTAAAGAGCGGAGCCGAGACGGTAAAGGACGATAATCAGCAGGGTAAACAGGAGCTTGTTTTTAAGCTCGGGAATTTTCCATGCGTTCTTCAGTGTCTGAAACATCCTTTATACCTCCTCTGCCTGTCCACCTACTGCCGTAATCTTCTCCTTTGCTGCTGCCGTAAACTTGGCGGCCTGCACAGTCAGCTTCTTGGTCAGTTCCCCGTCACCGAGGACCTTCAGACCGTCGAATGCCTTGCGAATGATCTTCTTCTCGAGCAGAGTCTCCAGATTGACGGTCTCACCGTCGTTGAAGCAAGCCTCGAGGGTGGAGATATTCACCGTAGCGTACTCAGTTGCGAACTTGTTGTGGAAGCCTCTCTTGGGCAGCTTTCTGTACAGAGGAAGCTGGCCGCCTTCGAAGCCGGGACGGACACCGCCGCCGGAGCGGGCGTTCTGACCCTTGTGGCCCTTGCCGGCCGTCTTACCGTTGCCGGAGCCTGCGCCTCTGCCCTTTCTCCAGGCAGCCTTGGCAGAACCCTCAGCGGGTTTCAGTTCATTCAGTTTCATTGTTCGTTCCTCCTTACTCAGTCGTTGACGGTCTCGACCGTGACCAGGTGAGCAAGAACCTTGACCTTACCAGCCAGCACGGCGTTGTCCTCATGGACGATGCTGTCACCGATCTTGCGCAGACCGAGAGACTGAGCGGTCTTGATCTGGTTGGGCTTGCAGGCGATCAGACTCTTCTTCAGCGTAACCTTTTTCATGATTCTGACCTCCTTATCAAGCCTTGACCTGGTCCACGGGGATGTCGCGGATCTTAGCGACTTCCTCAGCGGTACGCAGTTCCTTCAGACCGGCCATGACGGCCTTCACCACGTTGGTGGGGTTATCGGACCGCAGGCACTTGGCGCGGATGTTGGAAATACCGGCGCACTCAAGCACGGCACGGACCTTGCCGCCGGCGATGATACCGGTACCGAGGGCAGCGGGCTTGAGCATGACCTTGCCTGCGCCGTACACACCCAGCACCTCGTGGGGAATGGTGGTGCCCTTGAGGGACACGGTGATCATATTCTTCTTGGCATCCTCGATGCCCTTACGGATTGCCTCGGGAACCTCGGCAGCCTTGCCAAGACCCACGCCGACGTGTCCGTGCTCGTCGCCCACAACCATGAGGGCTGCGAAGCGGGCCACACGACCACCCTTGACGGTCTTGGACACACGGTTCAGGGCGACGAGCGTTTCCTTCAGCTCAGCCTCGCCCGGATTAAACTTGTTAGCCATTTACGTTTTCTCCTTACTGAATTGTTCAACAAATACTTGTTTGAACAGTGTACAAACCGGACTGACCCTTGCGGGATCAGAACTTCAGGCCGCCCTCACGGGCACCCTCAGCCAACTCCGATACACGTCCGTGGTACAGATAGCCGCCGCGGTCAAAGACGACCTCGGTGATACCTGCTGCGAGAGCCTTCTCTGCGATTCTCTTACCGATCTCACGGGCAGCAGCCTTGTTGCCGCCGTTCTCGGTGTAGCCTGCGCCGTAGGTAGAAGCGGCGACCAGGGTAACGCCCTTTTCATCGTCGATGATCTGGGCACTGATATTCGCGTTGGAACGGTAAACAGCCAGGCGGGGACGCTCGGCAGTACCGGACACCTTGGCGCGGATACGGATGTGTCTCTTCAGGCGGGCCTGATTGGAATCCTTCTTCGTTACCATTGTACTCCACTCCTTTCAATTACTTACCGGTCTTACCGGCCTTACGGCGGACAGTCTCGTCAATATAACGGACACCCTTGCCGTGGTAGGGCTCGGGGGGACGCTTGCCGCGGATCACGGCAGCGGCCTGGCCGACTTCCTGCTTGTCGCAGCCCTTGACGACGATGATCATGGAGGAGGAAACCTTCTCGGTGGTCATCTTGTCGATGCCGGCCTTCTTGATCTCGTCCTCGGAGGGGACCTCATACTTCACGCTGTCGGTGTCGTGCAGGATGTACTTATCCTGAGGCAGACCGGTAGTGGGCATAAGGGAGTGACCGAGGAACAGCTGCAGGTCCTTGCCCTGCTTGACAGCCTTGTAGCCGACGCCGATGATCATGAGGACCTTCTGGTAACCGGTGTTGACGCCGGTGACCATGTCCTGCAGCAGGGCGCGGGTGAGGCCGTGGATAGCGCGGGTCTCAGCGAGATCGTTGGGGCGGGCGATCGTAAGGACTGCGCCCTCCTGCTTGATCTCCATAACGGGGCTAAAGGTCTTGGTCAGGGTACCCTTGGGGCCCTTGACGGTCACGACATTGCCGTTCTCAACATTCACGGAAACGCCGACAGGAATCGTGATGGGACTTCTACCAATTCTCGACATAATTCTGTACCTCCCGTTCCATTACCAGACGAAGGCAAGAACCTCGCCGCCCACGTTGAGGGAGCGAGCCTTCTTGTCGGTCATGATGCCCTTAGAGGTGGAGACGATGGCGATACCCAGACCGTTCATCACCTTGGGCATATCCTCGCAGCTTGCGTAGATACGCAGACCGGGCTTGGACACACGCTTGATACCGCGGATGACCTTCTGCTTGCCGGGGAGATACTTCAGGGTGACGCGGATAGCGCCCTGCTTGCCGTCATCGACGACGGTGTAGCTCTTGATGTAGCCTTCCTCGACGAGGATATCAGCGATAGCCTTCTTCATATTGGATGCCGGAATGTCAACAGTCGCGTGCTTGGCAGTATTCGCGTTTCTGATTCTTGTGAGCATATCGGCAATAACATCGGACATTTGCATTTTAACTTTCCTCCTGATGCAAGTTATTATGATCTTGCTGCCGCAGTCTGCGGCGGCATACCGGGGGTTAAATACCGTTCCCTTCCTGCGGACAGGCGGATTACGGTATTTCCTACCGATAGGTGGGGGATCCCGTTCCTTCGCGGACCGGGATGTCTGTCAGGCAGGACGTTGTCCTGTCCGACAGAGTGGTGTTTGCGGCGCGAGCCGCGGGTTCATCTTACCAGGATGCCTTCTTGATACCGGGGATCTCGCCCTTGTAAGCAAGGTTCCGGAAGCAGATACGGCAGATGCCGTACTTGCGAAGGTAACCGTGGGGACGGCCGCAGATCTTGCAGCGGTTGTAAGCGCGGGTAGAGAACTTGGGCTCTGCCTGCTGCTTCAGGATCATAGACTTCTTAGCCATTATCAGTTACCTCCATCAGTTCTTTGCGAAGGGAGCGCCCAGCTGGCGGAGAAGCTCACGGGCTTCCTCGTCGGTGTTGGCGGTGGTGACGAAGCAGATATCCATACCGCGGATCTTTTCGATCTTATCGTACTCGATCTCGGGGAAGATCAGCTGCTCCTTCAGGCCGAGGGAGTAGTTGCCGCGGCCGTCGAAGGCGTTGGGGTTGATACCCTTGAAGTCACGCACGCGGGGCAGAGCGAAGTTGAACAGACGATCCACGAACTCGTACATACGGTCGCCGCGCAGGGTGACCTTGACGCCGATCTTCATGCCCTGACGGACCTTGAAGTTTGCGACGGACTTACGGGCGGTGGTGGGCACCGGCTTCTGACCGGTGATCTGGGCGATCTCCTTGATGACGGAGTCGATAGCCTTTGCGTTCTCGCGGGCATCACCGACGCCGACGTTGATGACGATCTTGTCCAGCTTGGGGATCTGCATCACGCTCTTGTAATCGAACTGCTTCATGAGGGCGGGAGCGATCTCTGCATTATAGAGTTCCTTGATTCTTGCTGCCATGATCATTCTCCTCCTCAGTCAAACTTGTGACCGCACTTGCAGGTGCGGATCTTCTTGTCGTCCACCATGGTCATGTGGACGCGGACGCCCTTCTTGCAGTCGGGGCACCACAGTGCGACCTTGGCTGCGTAGATAGCGCCCTCGGCATCAACGATGCCGCCGGTCTCGCCCTGTCTGCGGGGCTTGACGTGCTTGTGGATGATGTTGGCGCCCTTGACGAGGACCTTGCCCTCATCAGGGGAAACGGCGATGACCTCGCCCTTCACGCCCTTGTCGTCACCGTTCAGGACGACGACGGTATCGCCCTTCTTGACAAACAGATTATTCATGCTGCGATACCTCCTTACAGGACCTCGGGAGCGAGGGAGAGGATCTTGAGGTAATCCTTCTCACGAAGCTCTCTTGCTACCGGCCCAAAGATACGGGTGCCGCGGGGGGTCTTATCATCCTTGATGATAACGGCTGCGTTATCATCGAACTTGATGTAAGAACCGTCTGCGCGATGCACACCGTGGGTGCTTCTGACGATGACAGCCTTGACGACTTCACCCTTCTTGGCCATACCGCCGGGCGTTGCCTTCTTGACGCAACACACGACGACGTCACCGATGTTCGCGTACCGACGGGCAGTACCGCCCAGCACACGGATGCACATCAACTGCTTTGCACCGGTGTTATCGGCCACGTTCATCAAACTCTGCTGCTGAATCATGTTTTTCCTCCTACTGTTTCAATACGCTACAACGTATCTACTATTCGAATTCTGACCTGATTTTTATCCTGCGGGTCTTTGGGCAGTCGGCTTACTTAGCCTTTTCGATGATCTGGACCAGTCTCCATCTCTTGGTCTTGGACAGGGGTCTGGTCTCCATGATCTCAACGCGGTCGCCGACGCCGCACTCGTTGTTCTCGTCGTGCGCGTGGACCTTCAAGGTGTGCTTGATGATCTTGCCGTACACAGGGTGCTTGACATTATCCTCGATGGCGACAACGATGGTCTTGTCCATCTTAGCGCTCACGACCAAGCCGACTCTGGTTTTTCTCAGATTTCTTTCTTCTGTCATGACTGTTCCTCCTTACGCGTTCTTCTCATTGAGAACGGTCATCACTCTTGCGATGTCGTGCTTGACCTCAGTGATCTGATGGGGGTTGTCAAGCTGGTTGATCGCGTGCTGGAAGCGGAGGTTGAAAAGCTCTTTCTTGAGCTCGACAAGCTTCTTCTCAAGCTCGTCAGCCGTCATCTTCTTCAGTTCTTCTGCCTTCATGACTTACGCCTCCTCAGTAGCTTTGGTGATGAACTTGGTCTTGATGGGCAGCTTGTTGCCTGCAAGACGCATAGCTTCCTTAGCGGTAGCCTCATCAATACCGTCCATCTCGAACAGCACGCGGCCGGGCTTCACGACGGCGACCCAATACTCGACGGCGCCCTTACCGGAACCCATTCGGGTCTCGGCAGGCTTCTCGGTGATGGGCTTGTCGGGGAAGATCTTGATCCAGACCTGACCGCCACGCTTGATATAACGGGTCATTGCGATACGGGCTGCCTCGATCTGCACGGAGGAGATCCATGCGGGCTCGGTAGCGACCAGACCGTAAGAACCGTATGCAAGGGTAGTACCGCGGCTGGCCTTGCCCTTCATTCTTCCGCGCTGAACGCGGCGGAACTTAACTCTCTTAGGCATCAACATGATCAGTCATTGCCTCCTTCTTTAGGAGCCTGCTCCTTCGGAGCGGTGGTTCTGGGGGTTCTCTCCACCGGACGTGCGGCGGGAGCGGGACGACCGTTGCGATCGTTGTAGCGGCGGTCGCCGTTCTGACGACGGTCACCGTTCTGACGGTCGCCTGCGGGACGACGATCACCGTTCTGGCGGCGGTCACCGTTCTGGCGGCGGTCGCCGTTCTGACGGCGGTCACCGTTGCGGCGGTCGGGGCGGGCGGGCTGCTCAGCTGCGGAGCGGTTGACCTCGGAGAGGATCTCACCCTTGTAGATCCAGACCTTGACGCCGATCTTACCGTAGGTGGTGTTGGCCTCCCAGAAGCCGTAGTCGATGTCTGCGCGCAGGGTCTGCAGCGGGATGGTGCCCTCATGATAGTGCTCGGAGCGTGCGATCTCGGCGCCGCCCAGACGGCCGGAGCAGGCGATCTTGATGCCCTTTGCACCGTTTCTCATGGTGTTGCGGATAGCCATCTTCATGGCGCGGCGGAAGGAGGTGCGGCGCTCCAGCTGAGAGCAGACGTTCTCTGCGACGAGCTGTGCGTTCATATCGGGCGTGCGGATCTCAACGACGTTGAGAGCCACAGGCATACCGACCATAGCCTCGAGTTCCTTCTTGTACTTGTCGATCTCAGTGCCGCCCTTACCGATGACCATACCGGGCTTGGCGCAGTGGATGAACACGCGGACGCGATGAGGATCACGCTCGATCTCGATCTTGGGGATACCGGCGTCCTGCAGGGTCTTCTTCAGATACTTTCTGATCTGATAGTCGGAGACGATGGTATCACCGAAGGTCTCCTTGTTGGCGTACCATCTGGAGTCCCAGTTCTTGATGACGCCCACGCGAATGCCGTGGGGATTGACTTTCTGTCCCATTTCTCAGGCCTCCTTCTCAGTCTCTTTCCTTGACCACGATGGTCACATGGCTCGTTCTCTTCAGGATGCGGTCTGCGCTTCCCTTTGCACGAGGCAGCATGCGCTTCATGGTAGGACCGGGGGTAACGAAGCACTCGGACACGAACAGCTTGGAGGTGTCCATCTGCTTCACTTCGGCGTTGGCGCAAGCGCTCTTCAGCAGCTTGATCAGATATTCAGAAGCACCGCGGGGGGTGTTCTTCAGGATCGCCATAGCCGTATCGGCGTCCTTGCCTCTGATGAGATCGAGAACGATCTGCACCTTGCGGGGAGAGATTCTTGCATGTCTCAAATAAGCAACTGCTTCCATGTTCTTATCTCCCTCCATTAAGAATTAGCGGTCTTGGTGCCGGAATGGCCCTTGAAGGTACGGGTAGGAGCGAACTCGCCCAGTTTATGCCCGACCATTTCCTCGGTGATATACACCGGAACGTGCTTTCTACCGTCGTGAACAGCGATCGTGTGTCCGACAAATTCCGGGAATATCGTAGATGCTCTGGACCAGGTCTTGAGCACCTTCTTCTCATGCTTCTCATTCATCTCGCAAACCCGTGCGTACAGCTTTGCTTCGACGTAGGGAGCCTTCTTCAAGCTTCTGCTCATGATATATTCCCTCCTTCTTACTTAGCGTTTCTGCGCTTGACGATCAACTTGTCGGTACGGGCCTTCTTGTTTCTCGTCTTATAACCCAGAGCGGGCTTACCCCAAGGGGTAACAGGGGACGGATGGCCGATGGGGGACTTGCCCTCACCACCGCCGTGGGGGTGATCGCAGGGGTTCATGACGGAACCGCGGACGGTGGGACGGATGCCCTTATGACGGGTCTTACCGGCCTTACCGACCTTGACGGTATCATGATCGGTGTTGCCGACCACGCCGATGGTAGCCTTGCAGTCGAGGCGGATGATGCGGACCTCACCGGAGGGCAGGCGGACCTGAGCCACGCCGGCTTCCTTGGAGAGCAGCTGCGCCATAGCACCTGCGGAACGGACAAGCTGTGCGCCCTTGCCGGGATACAGCTCGACGTTGTGGATGAAGGTACCGACGGGGATATTGGCCACGGGCAGGGTGTTACCGACCTTGATATCGGCGTCTGCGGTGGAGTAGATCACGTCGCCGACCTTCAGACCGTCGGGAGCGATGATGTAGCTCTTGTCGCCGGCCTCATTCTGAAGCAGTGCGATATAGGCGGTGCGGTTGGGGTCGTACTCGATCGACAGCACGGTGTTGGGCGTATCGTCCGCACGCTTGAAGTCGATGATTCTGTACTTGATCTTGTTGCCGCCGCCTCTGTGACGGACGGTGATGCGGCCGTAGCTGTTGCGGCCGGCATTCTTCTTCTTGATGACGACCAGGCTCTTCTCGGGGGTGTCCTTGGTGAGGATCAGACCGTAAGCGGGGACAGTCATATCCCGGCGCGCGGGAGTTGTAGGTTTGTACTTAATAGTAGCCATTTTTCGACCTCCTCAACTTAGTTCAGGCCTTCGAAGAACTCGATGGGCTTGGAATCAGCCTTCAGGGTCACAATGGCCTTCTTCCACTCGGCGGTGTAGCCGAAGTGAACGCCCATGCGCTTAGGCTTCTTCTTCATGTTGATGACGTTGACGCTGTCCACCTTGGCACCGGCGAACATAGCCTCAACAGCGGCTGCGATCTCGGGCTTGGTTGCCTTGGGCTGGACCTTGAAGACGTACTTCTTGGCACCCTCGCCGCTCAGCATATCCATGGAAGCCTCGGAGATCACCGGCTTGATGATGACATCTTCGATCATTTTCATTTGTTGTATACCTCCTCGAGCTTCTTGACGGCTGCGGCGGTAATGACCATCTTGTCGGCCTTCATGATCTCATAGACGTTGAGGGTGTTCACAAGGGTGGTCTCCACACGCTGGATGTTGGCGCAGCTCTTGATGGTGAAGGCGTTGACCTCGGGAAGCACGATCAGGGCGCGGGTGTCGACCTTGAGAGCGGCCAGCATAGCGGTCATGTTCTTGGTCTTGTAAGTCTCGCAGACGATATCGTCGACCACGATGAGCTTACCCTCGGCGACCTTGGCGGACAGAGCGGAGAACAGAGCGACCCGCTTGGTCTTCTTGTTCATGCCGGTCTTGTAGGTGCGGGGCTTGGGACCCAGCGCGATACCGCCGTGCGTCCACTGAGGAGCGCGGGTGGAACCCTGACGGGCGCGGCCGGTACCCTTCTGTCTCCAGGGCTTCTTACCGCCGCCGGAAACCTCGGTACGGGTCAGGGTGGACTGAGTGCCCTGTCTCTGGTTGAGCAGATATGCTCTGACTGCAGCGTGAAGGACGGCGCCGTTGATGTCCGCACCGAAGATGGTGTCAGACAGCTCCATGGTACCGACGATCTCGCCGGCCATGTTGAACACATTTACATTTGCCATGATTCATATCCTCCTTCCGCTTATGCCTTGACCGAGTCACGGATGAACACGATGCCGCCCTTGGCGCCGGGAATGGCACCCTTGATGGCGATCAGGTTGTTCTCAGTGTCGATCTTGACGACCTTCAGGTTCTGGGTGGTAACCTGCTCGTTACCGTACTGACCGGCCATCTTCTTGTTCTTGTAGATACGAGAGGGGTCGGAGATGGGGCCCATGGAACCGGGCTGGCGATGCACAGGACCTACGCCGTGGGTCATACGAAGCTTGTGGTGATTCCATCTCTTGATAACGCCGCTGTAACCGTGGCCCTTGGTCATGCCGGTAACGTCGACCTTGTCGCCTGCGGCGAAGGTATCGACAGCAATGACATCGCCCACGTTGTAGCCGGAGCAATCATCGAAGCGGAACTCCTTGAGGTGCTTCTTGACGGTGAGACCGTTCTTCTCGAAATGACCTTTCTCAGCCTTGGTCGTCTGCTTCGCCTTCGCATCCATGAAACCAAGCTGAACGGCGTCATAGCCGTCGTTTTCGGTGGTCTTCTTCTGAGCGACCACGCAGGGGCCAGCCTCGACGAGCGTTACGGGAATGACGTTTCCCTTTTCGTCGAAGATCTGAGTCATACCGATTTTCTTACCGATAATACCCTTTTTCATTTTGATTTCCTCCTGTAAATTATTGGTTGGCTGTCATCTTCGGGCAGTCAACATGACTTACAAAGTTACCGAACCGGAGCCTGAGGGGCTCCCTCGGCTGTTGTCTTTGCCGCACCCCGGGAAGGGTGCTGCGGTCCGCGCGGGGGCCGCCGCCCGCGGCGACGGGCGAGGGGTAATGGTTTTTGCGGGGACGGGACGATCTCAGGCCGGCTTGATTACAGCTTGATCTCGATCTCGACGCCTGCGGGGAGCTCGGTGTTCATCAGGGCGTCCACAGTCTTCTGAGAAGGCTTGAGGATGTCGATGAGGCGCTTGTGAGTTCTGTACTCGAACTGCTCGCGGCTGTCCTTGTTGACGTGGACAGAACGCAGGATCGTCACGATCTCACGGTCGGTGGGCAGCGGGATGGGACCCGAAACCTCACAGCCGTTAGCCTTCGCCACAGCCACGATCTTCTCGGCGGCGGTGTCGATGAGGGTGTGATCGTAGCTCTTGAGACGAACTCTGATCTTTTCCTTCAGTGCCATTGCTTTTTTCCTCCTTACAGATTTCGTTCCGGCGGATTCCCCCACCGTCGGGGAATCGGCTCCGCAGGACCGATTGGGAGGGCCGATCGATTCAGCACGGATTCGCGCGTTTCTTTTTCTTCCCTGTAAAAACGCCGGAAGACCGGCGGATCCACACAGTTCCGGAAAGGAACACGCTTACCGGGCTGAAAGGTTCGCCCGATATTCGGACATACTCCGTGAAAATTCCCCTGCCGGTTTCGGTCATCCGACAGGCAACCTCTCACATCAGCGCACATCAAGCCCTAACATTATACCAAAAGTGCTTTGAAAATTCAATAGTTTACCGAAAAATAATGAAGACGATATCAAACAAATTTTTCACAAACTTTTCACCTAATGTTTGTACATCATGCACAATTTACCGCGTTTTCCGCCTTCTTGCCCGAGTTATTATTGTTTTTCGGTATACCTGTAAATCAAACCGGCAATCCGTCCGACAGGCAGTCCCGCTCCGTTCCGGCCTCCGGCGGGCGGATTTTCCGTAAAAATAATTGCAGAAAACGGGAATTGGATACAATATGTTCACATATCTGCATTATAATATAAGATTGAAGGAAACTGCGATATCCGATGCTTATTCGTTTCGCGCGTCACACGGTCACAGACCGTTCCGTATCAATATATCTATAACTATAACCGGAAAGGGCACGACAGATATGAACAAACAACGCTTGCTTCCCCTGATTTCCGTTTGCTTCTCACTCGGCGCGGCTCTGCTCGCCGCGATCCTGCGCACCTGCGCCCTGCTGACCGCATTCGATCCGCAGATCGGGTTCTTTGATCCGTCCGCCCTTGTGACGGTGGAAACGGTCCTCTGCTTCCTCGCCGTGATCCTGCCGACGGTGTGCGCCTGCCTGATCCCCAAGGACACGCTGCCCGCCGAGCTGCCGGACAAGTCCCGCGACCTGACGGCGCTGCTCCCTCTGGCCGGGTTCCTCGCGTTTGTTCTGACATGTACGACCAACCGTGCCGCCTTCCTCGGCGTCAAGCTGAATCCGGCCGGTAAGGACACCGTCCTCTCCGGCGTCGTGACCGCGCTGACCGTGCTGGCCGTTGTCGGCGTCGTGTACGCGTTCTGCCTGCTGTACGGCGTAAAGAGCCGTCCCCTTTGCGCCGGGATCGGCCTTGTCCCGATCTTCTGGTGCCTCGTGCTGGTCAGCGTCACTTACCTCGATCAGTACGTCGCCATGAACAGCCCGCTCAAGATCGGTCTGCAAATGGGTACGTTGGCCATGGCTGTTGCGTTGACCGCCGAGCTGCGCGTGCTGCTGGGCCGTACCGCACCGCGCTGCTACCTCGTGTTCATGGGCATCGGTGCTTTCTTCTGCTTCGACAACGGCGTTTCCTACCTGATCGCCTCGCTGGCCCACGCGGTCAAGGAGAAGCCCCTGTATGAATTCGCCGCCTATGTCCTCGCCGCCATGGGCCTGTACTTTGCTCTTCGTCTCGTTCAGTATCTGCGTCTCCATCTTTCCGAAAAGGAGGAGCCGGCATCATGCGCGTGACAGCCAACGTCCGTATCCAATGGTTCCATGAAGAGCTGATCCGCGGCTCCTATCCGAACGCCGTCCGCATGGCCGAGCGGTTCCGCATCTCGGTCCGGCAGGCCCAGCGTGACATCGATTACCTGAAGAAGCAGCTCGGCGCGCCGGTCGAATTCGACCGCAGCCACATGGGTTACATCTACACGGCCCCCTTCTCCATGCCTGTAGCCATGGCCAACGAGAACGATGACGTCTTCTCCCGCATCGCCATGAATCCTTACGCGGCCAACATCACCGGCGCGGACGTGCTGGAGGCCGACAGCGTCATCATTCAGAATCAGATCCCCTATACGGCCGTTCTTGCCATCAAGGACAAGCTGACCGTGCTGGAAATGCGCTCCTACATCATCTCCGAGGAGGAGAAGGGGCAATTTCTCTGCGAGTTCCACAACATCGACCGCTTCCTTTGCGCGATTCTGACCGCCCGCTCCGGCATCCGTATCATCGAGCCCGCATGGCTGCGGGACAAGCTCATCCACATGGCGCAGAAGGCGCTTGACAACAATCGGGAATGACCCCGCGATCTCCAAAGCCCTATATAATAATGTAGGAAAATACACAATCCCGTGACTGAAAGGAAAACGATACCATGAAAAGCACTAAGCAGGATATGGCTCTCATTTCGGCTATCTGCCCCTTCAAGGATCCCGCGTCGATCCCCGTCACCTACAAGCTGGGCGAAACGGTCTACCACGGTTTTCCCGCCGAGTTCTCGCCCGTCATCGAACGCCGCCGCGTGAGCGCGGAGCTGGACGAGGTGGTCGTGACCGCCCGCACCCCGGACGATCTCGAGCTGAAGGCGATCTGCCAGATGTACCTCGACTTCCCCGTCGTGGATTGGGTGATGTACGTGACCAACAAGGGTACGGAAAACTCCCCCGTGCTGTCCGAGTGGCGGATCAATCCGACCTTCACGGGTCAGAAGCCGTGTCTGTACCACAGCAACGGCGACGACTGCACCCCGAACGGATACACGCAGGTCCTTGACGTTATTAACGAAGAAGAGCCCATCAACATCCACCCGTACCTCGACGGCACCTCCTGCTGCGGAGCGTTTCCGTATATGCGTCTGATCTTCGACGGCTGGGGCGTGAACATCGCCGTCGGCTGGACCGGTACGTGGAACGTCGATCTGACGCGCAAGGGTGACGACGTCACGGTTTCCGCCGGGCAGTACAGCTTCGCCTCCTACCTCAAGCCGGGCGAGACGGTCCGGACGCCCCGCATGACCTACGAGGCATACGCAGGCACCGTGTCCCGCGGGTGCAACCTGTGGCGTTCCTTCTACATCGCGCACATCCTGCCGAAGGAGGACGGTCAGCCGCTGCCCCCCAAGCTGGTGCTGCACACGTGGATGATCGACGGTCTGCCCGAATTCTGCGGCGTGACCGAGGAAAACCAGCTCAAGGCGATCGACACCTATCTGGAAGGCGGCCTGATCCCCGACATCTGGTGGATCGACGCGGGTTGGTATCCCTGCGACAACAACTGGCCGACCACGGGCAACTGGTATCCGCACCCGGAGCATTTCCCCAATGGTCTCAGACCGGTCGGGGAGAAGTGCGACGACCTGGGCATCCAGCTTCTGGTCTGGTTCGAGCCGGAGCGCGTGCATATGTTCTCCGACCTCTGGCGCGACCATCCCGACTTCCTGCTCAAGTACAAGGGTGAGCACAACGATTGGTACGGCTCGAACGCGCTTCTGAATCTCGGCGATCCCAAGGTCTGCGACTGGCTGATCGACCTCGTGGACGGCATCATCAAGGAAAGCCACATCCGCATCTACCGGCAGGATTTCAACTTCCAGCCGCGCATTTATTGGGACTGCAACACGGAAGAAAACCGTGTCGGCATCCTTGAGAACCTGCACATTCAGGGCTACTACCGTTATTGGGACGCGCTGATCGCGCGCAACCCCGGTCTGTGGATGGATTCCTGCGCGTCCGGCGGCCGCCGCAACGACATCGAGACGATGCGCCGCGCAGTCCCGCTGCACTACACGGACGTCGGCTACGGCGACCATCACGTCAAGCAGTATCAGCACCGTGAGATGTTCGAGTGGATCCCCTACTTCCGCGCGCACACCAAGAGCTGGGACAACGACGAGCGCAACTACTGCGGCATCGACCGTCCCGTGGACGAATTCGCGTTCCAGAACGCGATGACGCCCGCGATCACCTGCATGGTGGAGTGGAACGACAGCAAGGAGCAGTACGCAATCGCTCGTCGGATGCTGCCGATCTGGCGCAAGGCCGCAGCGCTGGAGCTTTCCTGCGATTACTACCCGCTGACCGTCTGCCGCAAGGATCCGTCCGATTGGTACGCGATGCAGTTCGACGGTGAAAACGAGGGCTTCATTCAGGTGATCCGCAACATTCAGGTCAAGACCGACAGTGTGGACCTCCCGATCCACGTGGACGTCACCAAGACCTACACCTTCACCGATCCGCTCGGCAAGCGCAGCTTCACGGCATCCGGCGCCGAGCTGGCCCGGAATCTCTTCAATGAAAAGCTTGACCTGCGGTCCGGCGTGATCTGGTTCTATACCAAGCAATAAATTTTGCGGGGCTCTGCCCCGCGCCCCGCTCAAGGACTTCTTGAAAGAAGTCCTTGAGAATCCCAAGAACTTTTATACAGGGTCAAAAATTGACCAAGGTTTCGTTTACAGTGAAAGAGACCGGCGGGTGCCTTTATGGGCGCCCGCCTTTTCTGAAGCAACTTGATCAACGCAGAAAATGCCGACGCTTACGCGTCGGCTTTTCTGTGGTGGGGGATGGTGGATTCGGACCACCGAAGTCAGTGACAACAGATTTACAGTCTGCCCCCTTTGGCCGCTCGGGAAATCCCCCAGATATGGAGCTGGTGAACGGAGTCGAACCATCAACCTGCTGATTACAAATCAGCTGCTCTGCCATTGAGCCACACCAGCAAATGGACCGTCTACCTTCTGCCTTGAATCCTCAAGGCTCTCATCAGCGGAACGTGCATATTATATCACAACCGTTTGGTTTTGTCAATAGGAAACGCGAAAAAAAGTTGAAAAGTTTTTTCCCGAAAATCGGGAGAAAAAAGCAAAATACAATGGACATTTTCCCGAAATCGTGCTATACTGTATATATCCTGTCCATTCTGTCCGCCGGGAGGTGCTTTCCGTGACCATTCTCGTCCTGTCCGATTCCCACGGGCATCGGTCCTGCGTTTCCGACGCGCTGGATCGTGTCAGACCCGACGCCGTTCTCTTTGCCGGTGACGGTCTGCGCGATTTTGCCGACCTGCCCCTTCCCTGCCCGCTGTACGCCGTTCGCGGCAACTGCGACTGGGCGATCGACAGCGCCGCCGCGTCCGTTCCCGACGAGGATCTCGTCACCATCGGCGGCATCCGTATTTTCCTCTGTCACGGACACAAGTACGGAGTCAGAACCGGTCCCGGTGCGGCCGCGGCCGCTGCGCTGCGTCTCGGTGCGGACGTGCTGGTATACGGACACACCCACGAAGCACTGGAAATGACGGTCGGGCCGGAGGAAAGCGGCACCGGCGTGATCGCTTCCCGGCGGCTGCTCATCTGCAATCCCGGCAGCATCGGCGAATACCCGCACAGCTTCGGCACGCTCACCGTGCAGGGCGGTCAGGTCCTGTTCGCCTGCGGTGATCTGTGCGACACCCCGTGACCGGTATCGGATGAATGATTATTAAATAATCGTTCACGTCATGAATCATCGTCCGTCGCAATATCCGAGGGGGCATCCTTTTCCAGCCCACGGAAAAAGGCAGGGGCGTCCCCTGCCATGATATCCGTTCCGGTAATTCAGACGCCTGCGGGATAGGTATCGGCGGCGCCGACGTCCTCACCGTTCTCCGCGGCAGCCTCTGCCGCTGCAACTGCCTGCTCATACGCGGCGATAACGGACTGTTCAAGCAGCGCGCGGAACTGGGAATTGATGGGATGGACGATATCCCGGAAGGTCTCATCCGGGTTTTTACGGCTCGGCATGACGATAAAATACTTGTTCCGGGCATTGATCACCTTGATATCATGCACGGCAAGCTGACCGTCAAAGGTAACCGACACGATGGCCTTCATCGGGCCGTCCTCAAATAATTTCCTGACCTTGATATCTGTAATCTGCATAACAACGTACCTCCGTTGGCAATAATTTCTATATCCGTAGGATGCAATAAGTATATCGCACGAATATGTCCGCTATTCAAATTCATTATGATTTTTTTGTGAATTTTTTTACAGAATTTTCCGCATGAATACCCAAATCGACAACCGGCTGCCTCACCGGCCGGTCAGCCGAATGCTGCAAGGAGAGCAATATGTCTGTTGAAAACACCCACGAAGGCCCCGCCCGGATCGCTTTGTATATGAAAGCCGCCCGCACCGTCCACTTCATCGGTGTCGGGGGTGTGATGATGTCCTCACTGGCCATCCTGACGCACCGCGCCGGGTATACCGTCACCGGCTCCGACCGCACGCCGTCCAAGGTGACAGCCGGTCTTGAGGCCGAGGGGATCACCGTCTTTTACGCGCACGACGCGTCCAACCTTACGCCGGACTGCGGCATGGTGGTCTACACGGTCGCCATCTCCGCCGATAATCCCGAATTCGCGGCAGCCGCAGAGCGGCATATCCCCTGCATATCCCGCGCGGACTATCTCGGCTGGCTGATGACAGCCTACCAAAACCGTGTCGGCGTCGCCGGTATGCACGGCAAATCGACCTGCACCTCGATGTGTACTCAGCTGTTTCTGGAGGCAGAGGCCGATCCGACCGTCCTGATCGGCGCGGACTTTGCCCCGATCAACGGCGCGTTCCGCCTCGGAGGCGACAGGCACTTTCTGTTTGAGGCGTGCGAGTACATGGATTCCTTCCTCGACTTCCGCCCGACAACGGCGATCCTGCTCGGCGCCGAGCTGGAGCACGTCGACTACTTCAAATCCATGGAACAGATCGAGACGTCCTTTGCCGGATTCGCGTCCCTGACCGGCCCTGACGGGGTGACGATCGTGAACGCGGACGATCCGCACTCCGTGAAGTCGGCGCGGACCGCGCTGGCGTGCGGCGGTACGGGACGGGTGATCACCTTCGGCGTACAGACCGCCGACGCGGATTTCCGTGCGGAAAACCCGCACCTTGAGCGCGGTCTGCCCGTGTTCGACCTTGTGGTCCGCGGGGAGCGGTGGGGAACGGTGAAGCTGCGTATCCCTGGGATCCATCATATCTATAACGCGCTGGCTGCGGCTGCCGCCGCCGACGTGAGCGGGCTTGACCGCGCGCCGATCCTGCGCGGCCTCAGTTGCTTTGCGGGTGTGGACCGCCGGATGCAGTACCGCGGGCAAGTCAACGGCGCTTCCGTTTACGACGACTACGGGCATCACCCGACCGAGATCCGGGCCACGCTGACCGGTGCCTCCGCACTGGTCGGAACGGCACCGGACGGCACGCCCGGACGCCTCGTCTGCGTGTTCCAGCCGCATACATACAGCCGGACCGCCTCCCTGTACGACAGCTTCCTGACCGCCTTCGATCCCGCCGACAGAGTGTTCCTGCTGGATATCTACGCCGCGCGCGAGGTCAACAGCTTCGGCGTGTCCTCCGCCGGACTCGCGTCCGATATCGGCAGCCGCGCCGCTTACTGCGCGTCCCCTGCCGAGGCTGCCGACGCGCTGCGTCAGGTGCTGCGCCCCGGTGATGTGGCTGTCATCATGGGTGCCGGCGATGTGATCAAGGTGTCGCGCATCCTGTTTGAGTAAAACCGCCCCATGGGGCATCATTTTCATTGAAAGGCACGGCTATGGTATTTTCGTCCACGGTTTTCCTGTTTGTGTTCCTGCCGCTGACGCTGGCGGTATACTATATCGTGCCTCTCAAGGCCCGGAATGCGGTGCTTTTCGCACTCAGTCTGGTATTCTACGGATGGGGAGAGCCGATATACGTCGGCGTCATGCTGCTGTCCGTCACCGCCGCGTACCTCTGCGGCTTTCCGATCGCCAGACACCGCGAAAGTGATCCGAAGAAAGCCAAGGTCTGGCTGTGGGTGTCCATCGGCGTCGAGCTTGCGCTGCTTTTATTCTTCAAGTACACCAACTTCTTCATCGAAACGCTGCGGCTGATCCCGCCGCTTGCGGACGTGCTGTCCCCGATCCCGGGGCTTGAGCTGCCGATCGGCATCTCCTTCTACACGTTCCAGATCATGTCCTACTCCATCGACCTGTGGCGCGGCGAAACGGCTGTCCAGCGCAGCTATATCGCGTTCGGCACGTACGTTTCGCTGTTCCCGCAGCTGATCGCGGGTCCCATCGTGCGCTACCGTGACGTGAACGATCAGCTGACGGCCCGTGTACACTCGGCGGACAAGTTCGCCTCCGGCGTGCGGCGGTTCGTCACGGGCTTTGCCAAAAAGCTGCTGCTCGGCGACGCGCTGGCGGCTGTCTACGCATATTTCTCCGCGTCGGCGGACTTCGAGCGCACCGTGCTGTCCGGCTGGATCATGCTGATCACCTACACGCTGCACATCTACTTCGATTTCTCCGGCTATTCCGACATGGCCATCGGGCTTGGCCGTATGCTGGGCTTTGAGTTCCCCGAGAACTTCAACTACCCGTATATGGCGGGCAGCGTGACCGAATTCTGGCGCCGGTGGCACATTTCGCTGTCCTCGTGGTTCCGTGAGTACGTCTACATCCCGCTGGGCGGCAACCGGCGCGGCAAGGGGCGGCAGTACCTGAATCTGGCCGTCGTATGGCTGCTGACCGGCCTGTGGCACGGAGCCTCGTGGAATTTCGTGCTGTGGGGCGTATTCTACCTCGTCATCCTCGTCATCGAAAAGGCCGGACTTCTCCGCCTGCTGGAGAAGAACGCGGTCACACGCGCGTTCGGACACGTCTGGGCGCTGCTGCTGGTCGGCATCGGCTGGATGATCTTCGATCACACGGATCTGTCTGCCGCGCGGGCTGTCATCGGCAGCCTGTTCGGCGCCGGCACCGTGGGCTTATCCTCCGCCTCCGCCGGATGGACCGCTCTGCACAGCCTGCCGCTGATCGTTTTGTCCGCGCTCGCCGCGACGCCCTTCCCCGCCCGCCTGTGGGCGCGTCTGACCGACCGCCACCCCGCCGCGGCCATCGCCGAGCCGGTATGGCTGGGACTTCTGCTCGTCCTGTCCGTAGCCTGCATGGTCAGCGGGGCGTTCAGCCCGTTCCTGTACTTCATTTTCTGACGGGGGTGTGGATTGAAATGAAAAACAAGATCAATACCGCCGTCATTGCCCTCTTCCTCGCCGTTCTGGCCGGCTTCGGGATCGCGTTCTGGGTCCTGCCGGACAAGGACTTCTCCGAGGAGGAAAACCGCGTGCTGCAAACGCTGCCGGAGGTCACGCCGTCCCGCTGGCTGGACGGAACCGTTTCACGGGAATTCACCGATTACTGCTCCGATCAATTCCCGCTGCGGACCTCCTTCGTCACGCTGCACAGCCTGTGGGATCTGGCCCTCGGCCGTGGGGAAAGCAGCGGCGTGCTGTACAGCCGTGACGGTCAGCAGGCGGTCCGCCTGTTCGACGCGTACGTCAGCCGCACCGAGCGCGCGGAGGACACCGATCATGCCTCCGACGCCCACGTCGACGCCGGGATATCCGCGCTGGCCGATCTCAAGGAGTCGCTGGACGGCATGGGCGTTCAGCTCGCTGTCCTGCCCGCTCCCCGGACCTTGGACGTGGCCGTCTCCGCGTTCGATTACCCTTCCGACCGCTCCGACGCACTCCACGACCGCCTGTTCGGCGGATTGGAGGCTGCCGGAGTCCCGTACGTCGACCTGACCGCCGACTTCCGCGCCCGATACGACGCGGGTGAATATATCATGTACCGCACCGACCACCATTGGACCACGGAGGGCGCCTACCTTGCCTACGCTGCCCTGATGGAGCGTCTCGGCCGCGGGGACGAGGTCATTCCCGCGTCCGCCTTCACGGTCGAAGCCGTCTCCGACTTTGTCGGCACGACGGCCGCCCGCTCCGGGTTCCCCGTATCCGATCCCGACGTGCTGGAGCTGTGGACCGCTGACGGCGACGATGCCTACTCGGTCTGCGGCGCCGACGGAGCGGAGATCATGACGGGCTTTGTCAACCGCGCGTTCCTTGATACGCGGGACAAGTACGGCGCGTTCCTTGACGGCACGCACCGCCTCCTGACCGTCACCCGGACCGGAGACGACCCGCTCGCGCCGGTCGGTGAGACGCGTCCCCGCTTACTGCTTGCCCGCGATTCCTTCGCCAGCGCCGTGATCCCCTTCCTCGCGCGACACTACGATATCGTTGCCGTCAACCTGTCCGGCGGCATGACGGACCTGTCCGCGCTGGCCGCGGAGTACGGCTGCGATACCGTGGTCGTGCTGGTCAACCTCGAAAACTACGTCACCTCGGATTGCATCCGAAATATCAAGTAAAGGATGGAGCTTACCATGAGACTTCGTGCACCCGCTGTCCCCCTCATCACGGTCGATCCGTACTTCTCTGTCTGGTCGCCCGCCGACCGCCTGACCGATACCGACACGACGCATTGGACAGGCCGTCCCAACACGCTGATCGGCTACGCCGACATCGACGGTGAGCGCTACCGCTTCATGGGCAAGGACGACAGCACGCCCGCCATGACGCAGACCCGCCTCGACGTCACCGCGCTGTCCACGGCCTACACCTTCCGGGCCGCCGGCATCGAGCTGACCGCCATTTTCACCACGCCCCTGCTCCTTTCCGATCCCGACATCCTGTCCCGCCCCGTCTCGTACCTCGAGATCGTCACCTCGCCCACCGACGGGGAGGAGCACGCGGTCACACTCACGCTGCTCGCCTCCGAGGAGCTGTGCCTCGACCGCAAGGGTCAGGACGCGCTCGATACGTTGAACGTCACCACCTCCTCCGGTATCCCGCTCGCCAGAATGGGCAGCAAGACACAATCGATCCTTTCCCGCGAGGGCGACGATATCCGCATCGATTGGGGTTACTTCTACATTGGCGCCCGTGACGGTGAGACTGCGTTCCTTTCCCGTGACGGCATGACCTTTGCTGTCTGCACAGCGCAGACCGACGGGGATTCGCTGTTCCTCTTCGCCTACGACGCCGTAAAGGACGTCGAGTACTTCGGTCAGCCGCTGGAGGCCGTATGGCGGCAGGGCGGCAAGGACATCCTCACCGCGATCGACGAGGCTGAGGAGCAGTACTTTGACCTTGTGTCCCGCTGCGAGGCGTTCTCCGACCGTCTGTTCTGTCAGGCCGTCCGCGCCGGCGGCGAAAAGTACGCCGAGATCCTCGAACTGGCGTTCCGGCAGTCAATCAACGCGCATAAGGCCGTCCTTGATCCGAACGGTGAGCTTTTGTGGATCTCCAAGGAATGTTACTCCAACGGCTGCGCCGCGACGGTCGACGTATCCTACCCGTCCATCCCGCTGTACCTGCTCTACAATCCCGAGCTGGTCAAGGGCATGATGCGGCCCATCATCACCTTTGCCGAAAGCGACGCGTGGGTCTATGACTTTGCCCCGCACGACTGCGGCCGGTACCCCAAGGTCAACGGTGAGCGGTATGCAAAAAACAACCCCGACGGTGAGATGCCCGTCGAGGAGTGCGGCAATATGCTGGTCATGGCTGCCGCCGTGACCGTGGCCGAGAGCGACGCTTCCTTTGCCATGGAACATATCGACCTGTATGAGACGTGGGTGAAGTACCTGATCGAGAACGGCGACGATCCCGCCAACCAGCTCTGCACCGACGATTTTGCCGGTCATCTGGCGCACAACTGCAACCTGTCCGTCAAGGCGATCATGGGCATCGCCGGTCTCGGTATCATCCATAAGTACGCCGGAAACGATGATAAATACGAGCAGTACATGGCCATTGCCCGCCGCATGGCCGAGGGCTGGGTCAAGCGCGCGATGAATCCGGACGGCTCGTTCCGTCTCGCCTTTGACCGCGAGGGCAGCTGGTCCATGAAGTACAACATGATATGGGACAAGCTGTTCGGCACAAAGCTGTTCCCCGCATGGGTATTCGCCTCCGAGAACGCCGCCAATCTGCGCCACCGGAACGCCTTCGGTCTCCCGCTCGACGTGCGGTCCGCCTACACCAAGTCCGACTGGCTGATCTGGACCGCCGCGCTGGCGCCGGACCGCGAGGATTTCGAGGCGTTTGCTGCTGACCTCTGGAACGCCTACAACGTCATGCCCGAGCGCGTACCGCTGACTGACTGGTACTGGACGAACTCCTCGAATCAGGTGGTTTATCACCGGATCCCGGAGGATCAGCATCCCGTCGGCTTCCAGAACCGGACCGTCATCGGAGGCGTGTTCGCCAAGCTGCTCGCCTACACGGGAAAGATGGACGCCGGCCTGTAAGCCCGCTCCGACTGTCCGGCAGACGGCGTCAATGCCGGCTGCGGCATCGTGATATCGGGATACTGCGGTAACAGAAAATTCACACTTTTATCGTTTTCAGTTCACACAATCATGGTATCATATATTGGGTCGGAGTTTTCCGATTCTCCCCGCTTCTCTCCGAAAGTCGGCTCTGCCGGAGGGAAGCGGGGATTCTTTTTTTGGGGGGCGATTGCGGGGCTCTGCCCCGGACCCCGGGATGCTCCCGGGGCTCTGCCCCGGACCCCGCTTAACCCCTTCTTGAAAGAAGGGGTTAAGGATCCCAAGAACTTTAATAGAAAAGAATGACCAAGGTTTGATTTTACGCTCAACCTTGGTCATTCTTTATTCTTCTGTATAAAAGTTCTGGGATGGTCCCCTGCCCCCCTCCCCGAACAGTACGCAGAACGAACACCAAATAGTATGAAAGACAAAAAGGCGGGCGCCCGTAACGGCGCCCGCCCTTTCCGTTCAGCGAAAAAGGTTACCTTATATTCTTTTGAAAGTTCTTGGGATCCTGAAGGACTTCGTCCTTCAGGGGGGGCCGGGGCAGCGCCCCGCGCGATTTTCGTCAATTCCCGACGATGCGGAACGTACGCTCGGTATCCTGCTCCGTTTCCACGATGAAGGAGACGGAATAGGTGCCGTCGTTTTCGTAATACACCATATAGCCGTCGTAATCGTAGCAGTTGGTGACGTAAGGCACCCACTCACCGTCGACAAGCTCCTCCATCTGAGGCGCGCCCCAGCCGGTCAGGCCGTACACGCGGACCGCCATGCGGCCGCCGCCGTCCTTCAGCGTAAACACGGCGGTATCGTGGTCCGCCATGATCTTGGGCATATAGTTGTCCGGGATCAGCGTGCCGGTCGTGACCGTCGTTCTGAGCGGGAACAGGCAGGAATCCACGCGGACCCGGCTGACATTGCTGTCGTCTTTCGAGTACTGCGAGCCCCACGGCATCAGGATCATGTTGATGTGGATATGGTCGCCGGCCTTGAGCGTCACCGCGCCGAGATCGAGCGACAGCGCACAGCGGTTGAGAGCGCCCGTCCACTCCTCCTTGATGACAAAGCCCGGATCAAGCTTCTCGCCGCCGATGACGATCTCGGCGTCCTTGACCAGCAGCGCGAAGCAAACGTAATCCCCCGCGTCGCCCTTCCAATAGTCAAAGTACGGGCTGTCGCTGCCGAGCTTGATGATCTGATTGTGGTCGTTCTGATCGACGTCGGCGGTGACCTCCTCGCCGGACTCGTTCACGTAGCCCATCTTCGAGAAGGCAACGGAGCGGCCGTCAAAGGAGAAGAAGGAGAAATCGTTCTTGAAGTCGGTGATGCTCAGGTCCTCGAGGACGGTCAGATCGACCTCGTAATACGTGCGGTTTTCGTCAGTCTGAGGCGTTTCAAGATGGCGGTAGGAAGCCGCGATCTTCCCGTCGTCGGACAGGTAGTCCGACCACAGGTCGGCGTAAACGGGGCCGGAGGAGCTGATGGTATCCTCCACGAAATCGGAACCATACCACTTTCCCTCGCTGTTCGTGTACTCCAGCCAATACAAGCGTCCGATCGAAGTGTGCTGCGGCTGGGACGACCACAGCGGCGCGGACATCGCGCGGAAGTCGGGCAGCGTCCAGTAGTCCTTGCCGTACACATAGTACGGCGCGATACAATTGGTCTCGGTCACACCGCAGGACAGATGGTAGTACGGGGCGACGAACTGAATGGAGGACAGCTGCTTGAGCGGGAAGATGCCCCAATTCTGATACAGATGGATGATAGTGAAGTCACGCGTCTCCCCGGCCTTGAGGATCATCGGGAAGAAGGATTCGCCGTACGCGCGGTCGCCCGCGTCGTAGAGAGGTTCCTCGTTCTCGCCGCAGAAATTCTTGCAGACCTCGGGCGAGATGGGCAGCAGGACACCGTTTTCGTCGAGCAGGACCGCGTTCTCGAGGCACCCTACACTCTCCTCGGTCATGACGTACAGTCTGCGGTCATGTCCGTCGTTCTGCAGCTCGGCGTTGACCTTATACTGCTTCTGCGGATTCTGATAAGCAGGCGTGAAGCTGACACCGTTGACGTTGTAAACGTAACAGCCGCGCAGCGGATCGTAGCCGATCGCCCGGGCGTTGTCCTCCGCCTCGGTGACGGACATCTCCACTGGATGATGCTCGACGTACGTCTCGGCCGCAAAGCCGTCGAAGCTGTGCGTCTCGTCGTTGTAGACGCGATAGCCCATACGGAACTGATCACCGTGCTCGTAGGCCGTGCCGTCGGCCTCGAAATGCTCGATCCGGACCAGATACTGCCCGTTCTCCTCGCGGACGGTCAGTTTTTCCGCGGCGCCGCAGGAAAGCATCCAGCCGATAACGCCGGCCCGTTCGATATCGAAGGCCGCTGCCTCGGCGGTGGACCAATCCACGTCGGTGAGCTTGTCATGCGCGCCCTTGGCGTCGATGACGTACACGCCCTTGACACGCGACGCATCGAGCGCCGTCTGCATACCGTAGGAATTCAGATCGTCCACCTCACCGACGGCCACGAAATGCAGCTCCTCGTGCAGCTTGTCGGCGTAGGCGTGGAAGGTGCGGTCGAGGTTGATCTGCGGCACCTCGGAGCCGACACTCACCGCCCAGACCTCGGCGATCTCGATCTTTTCGCCGTCAAAGCTGCCGACGTCGAAACGGATGGCGGTGATCTTGCCCTTGGTGTAGTTCTCCATCGTGTTCAGCATGACCACATACTCATGAAAGTCCTCACCGGGCGCGACCTGGAAGCTGACCTGCTGGGCGGAGTTGAAGCCGGAGCCGTTGTTGATGTAGACACCCGCACTCGACGCCTTTTCGGTCCTCATCACGACGCGGAGCGCGTTGTACTTCTTGGTATCGACGGAGGTGTTGAAGGAAAGATAGGGGTCGTAGCTGTCGACCACCGTGAAGGTGATGCCGTACGTTTCCTTGTCGATCTCCGGATCGGAGACGAGGTAGGGATTCCAGCGGGTGCGCTTGTTCAGCAGATTGGCCGCGGAGTCCGGATCGAATTGAACCTCCCCCTCGGTGAAGTTCTGATCCAGCACGTGGATGTCCCGATAGTAGTAGCCGAGACGGTAATTGTTGACGCGCGCGGCGGTCTGCGAGTGATTCGACCAGCAGGTAAGCCCGCCGTCAGTCGTCAGGAACATGTCCATGCTGTCGGTGAAGTACGGGATGCCCTTCGTGTTGTAGAAGCCGGCCACCTGCTTGGTGCCCTTGCCCTGCAGATCGTAGATCAGCTCCATCGTGCTGTTGCGGATATCGTAAACACTGCGGCTGCCGTCGGTGTACGCGCCGTTCAGCTCATTGGCGATGCCGTTCGCGTAAACGACGGTGTCGCCCCACGTTCCGCTCAGCTGCTTCGTGACCGTCGGCTCGGCGTCCTTTTTCACGGTCTCGGACAGGTCACCCGGCACGGCGATACCCGCATCCGTCCGCAAAAGAGCAGCGGACAACGCAGACAGCGCAGCCGTCATGCCGTCGGCGGAGGCGGCGTACAGGACCAGCTTGCTCCCGGCCGCGGCGACCGTATAGCCGTCCGTGCCGAGCGCGGACTCGTCCACGGCTTTGGCAGCGTCCCGATCGGCAGGGCCGATCAGGATCTCGCAGGCGGTCTCATCCCCGCCCCTGACGACGGGCAGCGTGATGCCGGTCAGCCCGGCCAGCTTACTTTGCAGCGCCTCGGCTGCGGCTGTTTCCCACAGTGCGGGCGCGGCAGGCAGCACGATCTGCGCGTCAAGGCCCTCACCGCACAAAAGCAGGCTCTTGTCGGCAGGACCGACGGGTACGTCGGTCTCGGTTTCTCCGATCGTCGTTTCCTCAGCGGGATCCGTCATGTTCGTTTCCTCCGGGTTCTGATTATTGGGTGTGCAGGCAGCCGCCGCGGAAAGCAGCAGGGCCGCAAGCAGGAAGGACAGCGTTCGTAAAAGATGCTTCATAGTTGATACCTTTCTGTTCATTTCGTTGGGATGGTTACGGCAGAGAACGGTACGATCTCCACGCTGCGGAAGGCGATAGGGCTCGGGCGGACCGCGATGCCGACCTGCGAGGGTGCGTCGGCGATCAGGGTGTTCGTCACGACGTCGAATGATCCGTCCGCCTTGACGATCGTCGCGCGGGCGACGAATCCGGCAGCCTCGGCGGACCACGTCATATCGGGATAGCGGACCTCGCCGGACAACGTGATCTTAGTGATGAGCCTGCCGTCGACCAGCACGTAGACGGTGCCGCCGTCATCAGCCAGCGTGAGCTTGGAGCCGGACGCGGGAAACTCGTACACCTTGTTGCCGATCCGCGCCGTTGCGGAAGCGTCGTAGTATTTGATCACGACGGTCAGCTTACCGCCGGACAGCTGGCACCAGATGCCGGCGCCGCCCATGAATCCCGCCCAGTCCGTCTCGTAGTAGGAGCCCATCACGATCTGGATGCCCGTCGTGTCGATGGGATGCACGACCCGGACGCCCCGCGTGAACATCATCGCGCCGACGTCGGGATTGTAGCGGACGTCCACGGTAAAGGCGTTGCAGCCGTTCACGGTGGCGGCCATATCGTTGATGCCGCAGAACATATAGTACTTTTCGTTCCCCTCCTGCTCCACGTCATGCGGGCCGGAAGCACCGTACGAAAATCCGAACACCTCGGCGAGTTCGGAGCGTGTGAGATCGATCCCGACCTCGGACGAGGCCGCCTCCGCGCGGAAGGACCATCCGATGTCGACGGGCTTGACCGGCGCGTACACGTCCGTGACGCGGACAAGCGGTGCGATCACGTCCGGGGCGGCGGCGCAAACGGCGGCAAACGTGACCGATACGATCTTTCCGCCGAAGGAGGAGAGATCTGCGCCGATCCGGTACGCGGCTTTTCCCGGAGAGGCGTCCGGAACGCCGAGACCTTGCAGACGGCTTATGTCCACGTCGGACGTGCCGAGATCGACGCAATCATACCAGCGCACGCCGTCCGCGGTCCACACGTACTTATCGACGCCGCCCGAAAGGCCGATCAGGCCCTCGGCAAACAACAGGCAATCCGGGCCGACAGGCTGCACGTCCGTCACCTCGGGGCAGCTGCCGTCACCGGACAGCGTGGAGGCGCTGACGCCGGTCAGCGCGGCAGCGCCGCCCGATCCGGCTCCGTTGACGCGGTCGGTAACGGAGTGATACGCCCGGTCCGGGTCAGCGGTATAACTCCGGATGACGGCTGTCACCTCATACATACACACGATCTTTCCGTCAGCCAGCCGGACGAGTGCCGACACCGTATGCGGGCCGACGGCCTGATCGTACAGCGGCGCGGTGATGGAGAAGCGGGAGGCAAACCGGCCTCCGGCGTTCTTGGCCTCCGTCTCGGTCGGGGCGGCAAAATCACCGAAGACACACCGTCCGCCGTCCACGCGGTATCCGAAGCGGTCGATCGGCTGATCAAAGCCGATCCAGCCGCCGAAGGACACGGTATCGTGTACGCCTCCGAGCCGGAACGCGACCGTATCGTCCGCAGCCGCCAGCAGCGTATCGGCACGGCCGTCCGTGTCGAAGTATGCTTCCTCGTTGAGGGTGAATCCATCCAGCAGCCATGCCGTAAAGCCTGCGCGCGGGTCCTCACGCTCAAACAGGTCCGTCCACGGCCCGTCGTCGGACGGGCGCGTCGGGACCTCTGCGGAGGTGCCGTCCGCCGTACCGGTCGGCTCGTCTCCGGCTGTATCAGGTTCCGTTCCGGTGCCCGGTCCTGTCCCCGGCCTGCAGGCGGCCAGCAGCAAGGACGCGGACAGTAAAAGCCCGGTCAGGATCATATACTTTTTCATATCCGATATTCCTCTTATATGTTTGACGGACCTGCCGCGGTCCCGTCTTGCTTTATTATACACCTTTTTGCCGTATTTTGCAATCGCATCTGCCCGTTTTCCCGGCCCGAAGATCAGTTTCATTGTAACTTTTTCGTGAAATCGGCACATACGGGCGCTGTGCGCTCTCCCCGGCGGCGTGAGCAGCCTTGCCGTTACGTTCCCGCTCCCCCGGAAGGCGAAAGCGCGGCGGGGCCTGTGATACAGACCGGCCTCGGAAATTTCCGGCCCGTTTTCGGAATTATTTTTCAAAAACCTCTTTACAAACGCGCGACCATGTGTTATAATAATTCCAATCAAAGAATCACAGGGGGACACGATATGCAGGAAACCTATCTGGAACGGATCAAGAAGCTGAAAAGCGCGCAGAAGATCACCAACGACAAGCTGTCCGAAATGACGGGCATCCCGCTCGGCACGCTGTCCAAGCTGCTCGCGGGCATCAGCGATTCTCCCAAGCTGTCCAACATCGTCGCCATCAGTCAGGCACTCGGCTGCTCGCTGGATTGGCTCATCACCGGCATTCCCGAGAACACCAACAACTATACGCTCACCGACGAGGAGATCGCCCTCATCGAGGACTACCGCACGCTCGACCAGTACGGCCGCATCATGACAGCCGTCGTCATGGAAAAGGAGCGCGACCGTGCCGCCCAGCAAAAGGCCGCCGAAAGCCTTGCTCTGCACGACGCGGCCCGCAGCCGCGGCATGAAGGCCCGCCGGATGCCGCGCCGCAGCCCGGACGATCTGTCTGCCGCTGCCGAGCGTTCCTATCGCTATACCCCCATGCCCGCCGTCTCCTTTGACCTGCCCGACGCGTCAGCAGACGCGTCCGCGGCCGAAGCCCCGGCTGCACGCGGTGCGCGGGAGCTTGCGTTCCCCGGCGAGGGCGTCCGCATCACGCCGCCCGCGGAGCGGTCCGGCGCATTGCCGATGGGTCTGCGCCGCCGCCGCATCCCGATGTACGATCTGCCGGTTTCCGCCGGTGTGGGTGAGTTCCTGTCCGACAGCACCAAGACGGAGATCAACATCCCCGACACCCCGCGCACGATCGAGGCCGACTACGCCCTGTGCATCTCCGGCGACAGCATGGAGCCGAAGTACCATTCCGGCGACGTCCTGCTGGTCCAGACCGCCGAGTCTGTCGAGGAGGGCGAGCTGGGCATCTTCGTGCTGGACGGCTCCGGCTACTTCAAGAAGTACGGCGGCGACTGCCTGATCTCCCTCAATCCGAAGTACGCCCCCATCCCCCTCAGGGACTTTGAGTCCGTATCCTGCTGCGGGAAGGTCGTCGGGAAACTGAAGAAGAAATAATGAAGTCCCTGCGGGCAGTGCAGGGGGAGCGCATGGGGCTCCGCCCCATACCCCGCTAAAGGACTTCTTGAAAGAAGTCCTTTAGGATCCCAAGAACTTTCAGAAAGAATTATAAGAAGGTGGAGTTTTCACTCAACGAGACAGGTGGGTGCCGTCATGGCCGCCCACCTGTTTTATACTATAGGCATCACCGCACAATGCACGGCTGACGCCTTGACGGCACATATGCTTGC
>JAKSPU010000001.1 GCA_024404505.1 Clostridia bacterium | reverse complement strand
GCCTCGCAGGACAGCACGTCGGCCTCGTGCTTCATGATGAGGATCAGCGTGTCGATGCGCGCCAGCGGGTCGAACACTTCAAGAATGGCTTGCTTATCCTCGTACTTGACCAGAATATTGGCTGCCACGAAATCCGCGAACAGGCCGGGGTTGCGGATGGTGGTGACGTGGGTCATGATGTCGTCGGCTACGGCCGGGATGAAGCGGACCACGCTGCGAAGCACGGCCTGCGCCTCGCGCAGGTAGGCCTCGCCCTCGAGGCCGCCGTTGTCCTGCGACACGATGGTCTTGGAGACGACGGAAACGACGCAGTATTTGTCCAGCGGCGTGACGGCCGACAGGGAAGCGCGGCATTGTCCTTCCGCGATGAGGCGGGTGTCCCCGTCCGGCGTGCGGACCAGCTGCTTGATGCGGGCGACGGTGCCCACGGGGCAGAGCTTGGTGATCGAGGGCTCACCCTCGTCGGGTTCGGCGATATCGTTGAGGGAGGCCAGCAGCACCAGCTCGCCCGCGGTAGCAGCGGTCTGTGCGGCGGCGGGGGACTTGAAGCTGTCGGCTGTGACTTCACAGTTGACGGTGATGCCGGGGAAGGCGACTACGCCCCGCAGCACGACCAGCGGGAGGGTCTGCGGCTCGGCTTTTTCAATATATTTTGACATAGCGATGTGTGTATCCTTTCGATGCGCGGTGCCGGGAAAACGTGTCGGACGCCGGAGGGTATACTACCCCCTTCCGCTGCGCCCAATACGGCAATATACTATTTTCTCCTTATTATATCACACTTTCCGCAGAATTTCCATAGGTTGAGAAGAATATTTACAATTTGCATATAATTTTCATATGATTGTTGAGCGATGTTAATTTGATGATACTTGTTGATTTCGCCAAGTGGTTTTATGAAAACGGGCCATAATCGGATTTTGGTATTATTCAATAATTACAATATGAATATTTTTGCACGTTTTTTCTTGACTAAAATAAACTTTTATGTTATACTAATATAAGGAATTTTCGGCAATAGTATGAAGGGCGAGGGACTCTTTTCAGAGATAATTGTTTCTAAACAGAGGAGGTACAGTAATGAGATGGGGAATAGCTTCATTATATTATGACAGTATGAACTTGGGTGGTGTACTTCAAGCGTATGCAGTCACAAAGTCGCTCGAAAAAATGGGATATGAGGCCGAACAAATCTGCTACGATTTGAAAAAATCCAATCAACTACTTGGAGGGAAGAAAAAATTTAAACGTTGGAAAAAGATCACGCTCCAAAAAGTATGGAAACATTTGAGAAAAATAATTGAAAAGAAATTTAAAAAGCCGTATACGCAGGAAGAAATAACACATTTTCATTTGCAAAGTGTGCTGTTTAACGAATTTCGAGAATCTGTGCCTCATTCGACAACTATATATGATCTTAATACGATCAAGTGTGCTTCCGAACTATATGATGGCTTTTTATGCGGAAGTGATCAAGTTTGGGGACCGTCACTACTTTACCATGATTTCTATACATTAAACTTTGTTGATTCGGACAAACCCAAGATAGCGTTTGCTGCCAGCATGGGGAAAGCATCTTTGACTGCAGATGAGGATGCCCTTCTTATGGAAAAAGCCGGTAAGATTCAACGAATCAGTGTAAGAGAAAAAACATTGAGTACATATTTGAAAGATCGTTTGGGATTGAACAGCCAGTGTATTCTTGACCCGACTTTACTACTAGAGCGTGCAGAATGGCAGGCGGTTGCCGATGACGCTTTCGTTCCTGAAAAGCCATATGTACTCTGTTATTTTTTGGGCGATTCAAAATGGCAACGCCGTGCCGCCTGCCAATATGCCAAAGAGAATGGCTTACAACTTGTGCATCTTCCTTATGTTGTGGGTAGAAAACGAAGAAGCGATAAAGTATTTGCCGATACGCTTCCCATGCCCGTTGGGCCTGCTCAGTTTTTGGGCCTGGTCTTGAATGCCGCTTGCATTTTTACGGATTCATATCATGCTATGTTGTTTTCCTTGATTTTCCAAAAAGACTTCATAATCTTCAATCGGGATAATGAAACGGGTAATAATTCAGGTTGCAGTCGAATTACGGATTTGCTTCAAATATTGGAACTTGAAAACCGATTTGTAACTCGCCCACACAAATTCTCTGTAAATGAACAAATTGATTACGAGAGTATTAAATTCCATTTGGACGAACTAAAATGGCAATCTTTTGAATGGCTACAGAATGCCATTGACGGAGATATGGAATGAAAAGAGGGAACGAAATTGCTTACTATTGATTTTGAGCGTTGTATCGGATGTGGTGCTTGCAGCAATGTTTGTCCCAATTCCTGTATAACCATGGAGGACGAAGGGGAAGGCTTTCTATACCCGAAAATTAATAATGAGCTTTGTGCAGAATGCAAAGCCTGCAGCGAAGTGTGTGGCATAGCTCGCATAAATGAAATGAATACGGAATCAGACCCCATCCTTGACTGCTATGGGGCTTACTGTAAGCAGGACGATATCCGAGACAAGAGTTCGTCCGGTGGGGTGTTCTATACATTAGCAAGTCGTGTTCTTGCCGAAAAGGGAGTTGTTTTCGGCGCAGCATTTGATGAAAGTTTTCAAGTTTTCCAGACAGCGGTTACAGATGCGGAGCATCTCGAAAAGTTAATGGGCTCAAAATATGTGCAGAGCAGGACGGAATATACATATCGTGAAGCAGAAGGATACTTACGAGAAGGCAAGTTTGTATATTATTCCGGCACTCCTTGTCAAATTGCAGGTTTAAAGCATTATCTGAAGAAAGATTATTGTAATTTGATTACTCAGGATGTGATTTGCCATGGTGTTCCCTCGCCGCGAGTTTGGAATCTTTATCTGCAAGTGTTGACCCGAAACGAAAAAAAACGTATCAATCGTATTTCCTTTCGTGACAAAACACACGGATGGAAGAGATACTGTCTTAAAGTAGAATTTGGCGATGGAACTCGGTATCTCAAACGTCACGGAGCTGATCCGATGCTAAATGCTTTCGTGAAGAATATGTGCCTTCGCAGTTCTTGTTACCATTGTGAAATGAAGTCAAAATCAGGGAGTGATATAACACTCGGCGATTTTTGGGGAATTGAAGATTCATACCCGTCATTTTGCGATGACCGAGGTGTTTCAGCAGTTTTATGTCATACAGCCAAAGGTCAACGATTATTAACTGCTTGCGCCGATGAATTAGAGATGATGGAGATTCCTGCAGAAACATTTTTGAAACTTACTCCGGGTTATCATTCTTCTCATAAGCAACCAGAAAATCGGGATTCTTTTATGAGGGAGATTCAGACAAATGATTTCCGAACTACTGTTAAAAAGTATTGTGGAAATTCATTTCTGAATCGATTATCAAAAAAATGTAAACATCTATTGCAAAAACGTAATTTGTGATTTTTTGTTCAACGATGTACAATGTTATGAAAAAGGGGCGGGACGCCCCTTTTTCGCATCATTACACGGCTCAGCCGCACATCCCGTTGGTCTTCATATACTTGTAGATGGAGTCGCCGTGGTGCTGCTCGTCGCTCTGGATATGATTCAGCACGTCGCGCAGGCCCGTCTGACCGAACTCGAAAATGCTGGTGTTGTAAACGCCGGATACGTGCTTTTCGGTCGCCAGCAGATCGGCGCACAGGTACTGATCGGCCTGCTTCTGATCGTTGCCCGCACCGGGATAGTACGCGTTGAAGCCCGGGGTCTGCGTCTGTCCGCCGGACGGGACGGCAGGGGTCTCTCCGGCGTCGATGCGGTTGATGAGGTCCAGGTGGTTTCGTTCGGTGTTCGCGATGTCGGTGAACAGCTGCTTGAGCTGGGGATCGTTCGCGGCTCCGGCGTGCTTCGTGTACTTGTCGATGCAGAGCTGCTCCTGATTCCTGAGATCCTTGAGCAGATCCTTTTCCTTCTGGGTGAGCTGCATGGTTGATGCCTCCTTTTTCCGGGTCATGAAAGTACGGTCCGGGACTCTGCCCGCCGCCGGGTAGAGTATGCGGCAGGGAAATGTCCTGTATTCAAACCACGCAAAAAAGTCAATATAAAAGTCTGCAGGACCCTGCCTTACGCCCCGCAAACGCTGCCGCCAAGGCATACTTCACTCCTTTCCTGCATACGGTGTACTGTTTCACGGTCCGGACGCAGACGTCCGGAAAACCAGAAAAAGGAGGCATATCCCGCTATGAAACGCATGATCATGACCGCGGGACCGACCCGCGCCGCGTGGGCTGTCCTGCTTGTCACGCTGCTGCTCTGCACATGGGTCCCGTCCGCAGCCGCCGAGGATACGGCTGCCGGTTTGCTGTCCGGCAGGGACTCCGCCGACACGTCCGGGGAGACCGGTGCGGCTGAAACCGGTACCCCGGAAAGCGATACCGGGGCCGAGACAACAGCCGACAAGACCGTCCGCGTGACCGGCTCGTCCGGCACGACCATCCGCACCGGCGATCCCGTCGACGCACCGGTGTCTTACGGTCTGCGCGTGCTGGCGGCCCGGGAGGAGATGGTGCTGTCCGGCCTTTGCGGCAACGAGCTGGCACTGCACAAGGACGATATCTGCCGGGCGCTGAATTTGTCCGCCGTTCCCGGCATCGTTCTGACCTCGCTCCCCTCTCCCGACACGGGGACGCTGTACGTTGGGGCGGCGGGCGCTGCCGTGGGGCAGAGCATACCGGCCGAGGCGCTTTCTCTTGTCAGCTTTTCACCTGCCGGCGGAGATGAACCCTGTCAGGCCGCGTTCCGCTTTACGGTCCCGGGCAGCGGCTACGAGATGAGCTGCCGCCTCTGTCTGCTGACCGCCGTCAATTTCACGCCAACCGCTGCCCTCGCGCCCGCTCTCGCGCTGGAGATCAACACCTTCTGCGACGTCCCCGTCACGGGCTGCCTGTCCGGGTACGATCCCGAGGGGGACAACGTGATCTATGAGATCGTATCTTATCCGGCGCACGGTCTGATCACGCTGGACGACCGCGCGACCGGCGCGTACACCTACACACCCGACCGCAGCTACCTCGGCGGCGACAGTTTTTCCTACGTCGTCCGGGACGAGTGGGGGAACTGGTCGGCAGCCGCGACCGTGACGATCACGGTCAGCGCGGTCCCGGCAGCCGTGACCTACGCCGATCTTGACGGGAACGTCTGCCGTTCGGCGGCGCTGACGGTTTCCGCGGCGGGCCTCATGAACGGCACCCGCGTGGGGGACCGTGACTACTTCCGGCCCGACGCGCCGATGACACGGAGCGAGTTTCTCGTCACCGCTATGAATGCCGCCGGCGTGAAGCCGGACGGAAAGCTCTCCGACGGTGAGGTCAGCCGTTTGCTGGCGCCGTTTGCCGACGCCGGCAGTCTGCCCGACGCGATGAAGCCGTATATCGCGCTGGCGCTGCAGAACGGTACGGTCACAGGCCGGACGAACGCTGCCGGTGAGCAGGTACTGCTGCCCGATCAAAGCATAAGCCGCGCGGAGGCGTCGGTGCTGCTGTCCAACGTGATCGGCTACGCGAACATGACGACGGTCAACGCGTTTGCGGACTTCGACGCGCTTCCGGCGTGGTCTGTGCCCGCCTTCACCTCACTCAAGGCGCTGGGGATCCTGCAGGCCCCGGACGGTGCGGCGAATCCGTCCGCCGTTCTGACACGCGGTGACGCCGCCGTGTGGCTCGCCCGGACGGTGCAGCTTGTCGGGAGGTGACATGCGGGGCTCTGCCCCGCGCCCCGAGGACGCGTTGCGGGGCTCTGCCCCGCGCCCCGCTCAAGGACTTCTTGAAAGAAGTCCTTGAGAATCCCAAGAACTTTATGGGCAATGAGTAAACAGAAGTTCGGTTTACGCCGAACGAAACAGGCGGGCACCGTCATGGGTGCCCGCCTGTTTCAACGTTCTCCGTTCCCCCGCGCGCCGCAGTTTCGCATACTGCGGGATGAAGAAAAACGAAGATTCACAGAATCTCAAAATGACACAGTGGAAATATCACCCGACGTACTGTCGTACATGATCATGCGTACGTCATTGGGGATAAAGCCGGTTACTTTGCCCAATCGCAATAAAGTACCATCCAACGTGAATTCGGCGAAGTAACTCTCTGCCGGGGACACATTATCTTCATCAACAAATTTGAAAAACGTATAGTGCTTATCTTCTATGCGCTGTGAGTTAATAATTACCAATTGTGCGCTGCGAGACAAGACGTCATGCAAACGGCCGGATTCGTTCAGCCATTTGATGATCGTTTCCTTGTCTGCTTTGTATTCTTCGATCGCAGCCGGTGAAGAAATCTCACCCAGATTCAAATCAAACCATTGAACGTCGTTGACGCAAATGCAATCCCCGTTGTAGACGGCCAATCTGTGCTCGGGCAGGGCCGTAGTATAGATAAAGAATTCTTTATATGCTGTGATCTGATTTTGGCTGTCTGCTGAATACAACAGGCATTTCAGATTGCCCATGACCGCAAACTCCAGGACGACGAAAGACTGATCGTGATAGGTCAAAGACTCATGGAAAAACAGATTGCTGTCTTTACTCCATTTGCTCCATGTGTCATAATATTCTGTGGAAATCTGTTTCAGATTATCGACGTGCTGCGAAAGAATCTCCCCGTTTTCTTTCGATTTGTCTGTATAATCAAACGGAGTCAATGAGTTATCGGGGCAAAGGATCGTCGTGTAATCCGCAACACCTTTCACCTGTGCGCCGAGGACGGTGAGACCCGTTTCAAATCTTGTCTGATTATCGGCGAGCTGATAACTGTATTCCGGGATATATTGTTCTTTTTCATACAACAATTCAACGTTCCCGGCTGGTTGCTCCGCCTTGCCGCACCCGCACAAGCCGGTGCAGATCAGAGTGATGACGAAAGCGATGATCATCAGCCTTGTGATGTTTCTTTTCATAGTCAATCTCCTTTGTGAATATGCTCAGCCTGCTCTTTCAAAACCGCTGCAAACAACAGGATCAAACGCGTGCGGATGCGATGTCAGCCGTCTGCGCCCGTGTCCGTCCGGCTCACGCTCGTGTACACCATGTTGGGGATGACACCCTTTTCGATCGGGATGACGGCAAGGAAGCTGCCCTCAAGGTCCACCTTTTCTTCAGCGGTGTTCTCGTCGCGGAAGGTCATCCGCAGCGTGCCGGAGGCGTCCATGGTCATGCGGGTCACGACGTACCGGTCGCCCGCGCTGGGGGTGTTGTACCGGAACAGCAGCACGTCGTGCGTCTCGAAGAAGGAATCCGTGAAGGATGCCAGCGCCGCCTCGACCGCTGCCCGTTCATCTTCGGGGATCTGGTCGGGATCAATGTCATATCTGCCGATGACCTCCTGCAGCTGCCGCACGGAGGTGGCAGCCGTCCAGCCGGTGCCTGGCCGGATCAATCTGCCCCTCGTTCCGAAGCAGTCGGACGCGCCCTCCGGACCGCCGGAGCCGACGCAGAAGCAGACGGCATAGCCGTTCATCGTCTCGTAGGCATAAATCTCATCCTCGAATTGGAATTCCATATCCGTCCAGCCGTCCAGCCCGGGGTTGTCGCCCCACTGTCTTTCCGTCATGCCTTCGATCTCGACGAGGATCATGTACTCGATCACGGCCGACAATTCGCCGTCCGCGGCCTTGTAAATCAATTCGACCGAATAGTGCCCCTGCTCCGTCAGCAGCCCTGCGGGGATGTCAAACCACGTCAGCGGACCGGTCGGGCCCAGCCGGGAGACCGAGGTATCCGGAGCGGGCTCCGTCCCGCGCGGGCAGGCAGTGTAATCAAGACCGTGCCCCGTGACGCGGGCTTCGGTCGGATAGAACGCGTCCAGATCGGCGGACAGCGCCTTGGGGCCGCTGACGTTGGTCAGATAGGCTGCGAAGCTGACCGACATACCGGGCAGATAGCTGCCGACGCCCGCGGGGGTGTCCATGGTATGGACGGTGAAGTAAACGCCGCCCGCGTCATAGCAATGCCATGCGTCGTTGAAATACTTTTCCACCGGGACGATCTTCTTCGCGGGCTGCGTGGAGGCCTCTCCCGAAACGAAGAGCACGTCCGCAAAGATCGCCCGTGCGCCGTTGTATTCCAATGTGACGGTGTACGTTCCCGCACCGCACAAATGCCGCGCGGGCAGGTTGAAATAGAATGCGGAGGACTTGTCTCCCGTTTTCACGGTGTGATTTTTCGGCTTTTCATCGGTATCGTACGCTTGGTCCAATCTCATCGGCTCCATACCGTTGCCGCTTATTTCCAGAACGGGACGGAAATCGAAGGAATACCCCTTGTAGGAAAACGGCTCGCCGAGGTTGATGAGATAGGCTGTGAAACGAATCTCGTCCTCCGGTCCATAGGCGTTCCTGATGCCTTCGATGACGAAACGGTAATTTTCGAAATCTATGCTGAGAATATTGTCCTCCGTCCGTTCGGCTTCCGCAGGTCCGTTCGTGGGTGTGCCCGCGGGACGGTTCACGGGCTGCTCGGCGCCCATGCGGATGATGACGAACACGACCGCGAAGGAGACGCACAGCGACAGGATGACGGCTGCGACGGGGCTGGACATCAGGCGCAGGAACCAGTTTTCCCTCTCATTCTTCTCTCTGGGCGGAGCGGTCTCGGGACTGCCGCACAGCGCGAGGTCGTCCGGCATATTGTTCATCATTTTCATGGCGGCAAGCCCCTTGGCCTGCTTCTCTTCATGGGTTTTCTTTTTATTCATCGTATTTGTACCCCCTCTCACATAAGTACCGGCGCAGTCGTTCCCTCGTGCCGCGCAGCCGCCGGCTGACGGCGAAGCGGGAGAGTCCCCACGCCTCTGCCAGCGCTTCAACGGGCATTTCGTTCCAATAGCGGCCCATGAACAGGGCGCGGTTGGTTTCATCCTCGGTGCGCAGGAATTCGATCAGACAATTCCGCAGTGCCTCGTCCGCCCCGCTGCGTCTGTCCTCCTCGGCAAGGTCCGGCAGACAGTCGGCCAGCTCCTCGAGGGCGACCCCGAGGTCTGCGTTCCCGTCCCGTTTTTCGGCAAGGCGGGCGCTGTACCGGTTGAGCGACAGGTTGCGGACGGTGCGCAGGAAGTAGGCGCGGACAGAGGTCGGGCAGGCGGGCGGGATGCTGTTCCACAGGCGGAGCAGGGCGTCGTTGAGACATTCCTCGGCGTCCTGCCGGTCATGCAGGATGTCGCAGGCTATCCGGACAGCCGTATGACCGCAGGTGTTCTGCAGCTCGGACAGGGCGGCTTCATCGCGCTGCCCGAACAGAGTCAGGAGCCGCTCGTCGACTTCACTCATGCGTGTCACTTCCTTTCATTTTTTTCTGCGAAAGCGCTTTCAGTATACAGGACAGTTTTTTTGTGCCCCATGTGCGGGGAAAGGGGGATTTTTGAAAAATATTTTTGAAAAGCTAAGACAATTGCGGCAGCCCGCACGGGCTGCCGCAATCGTGTTACTCTTCCTCCTCGCTCTCCTCGACGGGAGACACGAGGACGGTCAGCTTGGTGACGCGCATATCGTCCATTTCGGTAACGATGATGCACAGGTTCTCGTAGGTGAAGCTGTCGCCGACGGTAGGTGCGTCGTTGAGCATCTCGACGGACCATCCGCCCACGGTGGAGTACTCGCAGGAGAAGTCATGGGCCTCGGCGTCGAAGTCGATCTCGGAGAAGAAATCGTCGATGTTCATGTCGCCGTTGACCTCGTAGGTGTTCTCACCGGTCGCGGTGATCATCTGCACGATCTCGTCGGCCTCGTCCCAGATGTCACCGACCAGCTCCTCGAGGATATCCTCCATGGTCACGATGCCCATCGTGCCGCCGTACTCGTCGGTCACGATGACCAGATGGACCTTGTTCTCCCGCATCAGCCGCAGCACGGCGGGGAGCTTCATGGTCTTGTACACGAACTGCGGCTCGATGAGGAGGGACCGCAGGTCGAGCGTGGTCTCGTCCCGGCCGGATTCGGAGCAGTCGGCCAGCGCTTTGTAGTATCGGTTCAACACCAACACGCCGACGATGTTGTCGATGCTGCCCTCGTACACGGGGATACGCGTGTAGCGGGAGGACAGGACGGTGTCCGCGATGGACGCGGGATCGTCGTCGATGTCGATGGTCACGAGGTCGATGCGGGGGGTGAGGATCTCCTCGGCAGTGGTGTCGGGGAACTCCAGCGTGGACTGCAGCAGCTCGCTCTTGTCCTCGTCGATGACGCCCTCCTCCTCGACCGTGTCGATGATGGTGGACAATTCCTCCGTATTGACGGAGGGCTCGTCATCCTCGTCCTGCCCCCACAGCTTGCGCAGGAGACGGATCAGCAGCATGACGAGGAATACCAGCGGGTACAGGATGATCGTGATGACGCGTACGGGGATCGCGTCGATCCGGACAAGCCGGTCGGCGTGCTGACGTCCGAGGATCTTGGGGATGATCTCACCGAAGATCAGGATGATCAGCGTCATGGATGCCGTGGAAATGACTGCGGTGAGCGTTTCACGGTCGCCGCCGATCAGATCCCCCACGAGCAGCGTGGCGGCTGACGAGGCAGCGATGTTGACCAGATTGTTGCCGATCAGGATCGCGGAGAGGGAGGTCGTGAAATTCTCGCTCATCCGCCATGCGAGACGGGCGGTGCCGCCCTCGGTCTCGGCGGCCTTTTTGAGGCGCAGCTTGTTGGCGGCGTTGAAGGTGATCTCACTGGCCGAGAAGAACGCGGACAGGATCACGCAGACAAAGATCAGAATCCAGAGAGAAGTCATACGGACACCTCCTTGGACAGCGCGCCCTCGTCGGCCATCGGCGCGGGCAGGTCGGCCTCGGTGACCGTCGCTTCGGCCGGCACGTCTGCGGACTGCGCGCGGGCGGTGCCGGTATCCAGCTGGATGACCACGTAGGACACGCGGTGGCCGTCGACGGTGTCAACGGTGACCTCCATGTTCCGGTAGGTGAAGGATTCCTCCTCGTCCGGAATGTGCCGGAAGGTCTCGATGACCCACGCGAGCAGAGGCATCTTGGCGACGCGGGACTCGGGGGGTGGGCAGTTCATGCGGGCAAACGCCTCGCCGACGGGCATGTGGGTGTCGATGCGGTAGCGGTTGCCGCCGAGCTTGCTGAAGTTCGGGTCGATCTCATCGGACTCGTCCCAGATATCGCCGACCAGCTCCTCAAGAAAATCCTCGATGGTCACGATGCCGAGCGTGCGCCCCACGCCGGACTCATCGTCTTCGCTGACAACGGCCATATAGAATTTGTGCTGGCGCATGATGGTCAACAGGTCGTCGATCAGTGCGCCCGGGCGGACGAAGAAAGCGGGGATGAGCAGGGAACGCAGATCGATCTCTCCGCCCTTGAGGTACTCACGCAGGAAGGAACGTGTCTGCAGGTAACCGATGATATGATCGATATCCCCCTGATAAACGGGCAGCCGGGAGTGATTGGAATTCTGGATGACATCCAGGAGCTCCTTGTGCGACATGGTGACGGGGATCGCGACAATCGCGTCGCGGGCTGTCATCACGTTGTCCACGGTGGTGCCGGAGAACTGCATGGCGGATTTGAGCAGATCGCTCTGCTCCTCGTCCATGACGCCCTCCTCCTCGGCGGTGTCGATGATGTCGATCAGCTCGTCCTCGGTGATGGAGGGCGTTTCCTCCGCCTTGAACAGCTTGGTCGACAGATGAGCAATGCCGGTGAAGAAAGCGGACAGGGGGGTAAACAGCTTCATAAGAAAGCAGAGAAGGGGGGACAGAGCCATAGACAGGCTCTCGCTGCGGTCGTTGGCCAGCGTCTTGGGGATCATCTCGCCAAGAAGGAAGATCACGGCTGTCGCGCCGAAGGTTGAGATGGCATTGACGGTACCCTCGCTGCTGCCGTCGAATACCCGGCCCACGAGCAGCGTTGCCACGGCTGCGGCGGCGATATGCGTCAGATTGATGAGGATGAGCAGGGTGGTCAGCGCTTTCTCAAAGTGATTGACGACGTACAGCGCGGATTTGGCACGCTTATCGCCGTCCTCCGCTCTCTGACGGACGCGGATCTTATTGATAAGAGAAATTGCGCTCTCCATACAGGAGAACAGGGCGCTGAACAGTACAAGGACTGCAAATATGAGGATCAGTCGTATACTGCCTTCGTCCATGAGGACTTTCAACTCCTTTTTTCAGATAGATTCGGGCCGAAGCCCTTTCTGCACTTGGATTCATACCCTCTTTTCAAGGGTATATTCAAAATCATTATAACAGAAAAGTCGTCGTTTGTCAAGCCTTTTCGGCGAAACGGGAAAAAGTGGCGGAGATCCGCGCTCGGCTCCCCGGGGACGAGGAGACCGAGCGCCGCAGCGCCCCCTCTCCTCGGTGAAAGGAATATAGTTTTCCCCCTCCCGCGCGCAAAGTGCGAGGATACGCCCTGAAGGCGCGGCAAAAGCTCCGCTTGTTCGCAGTTCCTGTTGACAAACGCACCGGATTCTGCTATAATATACCATTGAGTAAGTATGTTGCCGGCTGCAAGCCGGGGGAGACGGATATATGAGTACAAACAGAAAAACGACAGCCGCACCGAACTGCCGCCGGATGTTCAACCGCATCGGCTGGTGCCTCGTCATCATGATCGGACTTATGGAGCTGGTCTGGCTGCCGCTGCAGGAGCTTGGTGATTTTTTGTACCGGGTTTTGCTTCCGGTGCCGGGATATATGCTCCGGACGTTCATATACGCGGCGGCATACCTGCTGCTGTTCATCCTGCCCGGCTGCCTGTTCTACGTTTTCTCCCGGAAAAAGCCGCCGGAGCCCGCCCCGATCCGCACCACACCCGTCATGCCGGCTTACTTCCCGCTTCTGATCTTCGCCGGCCTTGCCGTCATCACGGTGACGGCGAACGTCAACTTCTGGTTCGTTGAGCTGATCGGCATCGGCGGGATCGTGGAAGAAATGGTGCCGGCGTACACCGGGATGCCGGCTGCCTCGGCGGTGGCCCTCATGCTGCTGGACTCGCTCGCGCCCGCCTTCGCGGAGGAGTTTTTGTTCCGCGGTGTGATCTACGGCAACCTTCGCCGCTACGGACGTCCGCTGGCCCTGACCGTCAGCGCACTCCTGTTCGCCCTGATGCACCAGAACGCCGCCCAGACCTTCTACACGTTCTCCGCCGGGGTGGTCATGGCCCTGTGCTACGAGCTGACCGGCTCCATTTGGTGCAGCGTGTTCCTGCACCTGTTCAACAACCTGTACGCGGTGATCGGTGACGTGGTGTACGCCCGCCTCGGCGATGCCGCCGATCCGATCCTGTACCTGACCGACGCCGTCGTGATCCTGCTCGGCATCGGATCGGCGCTGCTGCTGGTCGTCCTGATCCGCCGGAAGTCTCCCAGGGATACTGCACCCGCCCCCGCGCAGAGCGGACTGTTCGGTCGTCTGCCCGCAAGGCTGGATCCGGAGATCCCGGAAAAGCCGGACGCGGGAACCGCCTTCCGTGCCTTCTGGGCGCCGGGCATGATCGTATACGTCGCGCTGAGCCTCACGGTCACCGTCATGACCCTGCTCGGCTACTCTCTGCTGGGACTCTTCTCGTGAAACGCCATGGACAACAACAATATCAAAAACGTCAATCCCGCGGACCTTGCTTTCATGGACCTTGCGCTGGCTGAGGCGGAAAAAGCCGCGGCTGCAGGTGACGTTCCCGTCGGCGCCGTGCTGGTGCGGAACGGGGAGGTCCTGTCCGCGGGACACAATACCCGCGAGGCCGACCGGACCGCTCTCGGCCACGCCGAGATCAATGCCATTTCCGATGCCTGCCGCGCACTCGGCTCCTGGCGGCTGTCCGGCTGTACTCTGTACGTCACGCTGGAGCCGTGTCCCATGTGCGCCGGCGCTATCCTCGGCGGACGCGTCAGCCGCGTCGTCTGCGGAACGCGCGACCCCGCCGCCGGCGCGATGGGCAGCGTCTGGGCCATCCACCGGCATCCCGTGCAGACGGTCCCCGTGACCGTGGAGTACGGCTGCCGCGAGGAGGAATGCCGCGCACTCCTGCGGGACTTCTTCCGCAGCCGCCGCGCACCGGACGACGGAAAGGAGAGCGGCCTGTGAAAAATCAGAAGCTGACCAGACCGGCGTGCTACGCTGTCAACGTGACCATGTCGGCGTTTGCCGTGCTGTCCCCCATGCTGTTTTTGACCTTCCATGAGCTGTACGGCATCTCCTATACGCTGCTTGGAACGCTCGTGCTGATCAATTTCTGCACGCAGCTCGGCATCGACCTTGTATTCTCGTTCTTCTCGCACCTGTTCAACGTACGTCTGACCGTCCGCCTGCTGCCGCTCATCACGGCCACCGGTCTGCTGGTATATGCGATCCTGCCTCCGCTGTTCCCGTCGCTGGCGTACCTGTTCTTGGCTGTCGGGACCGTGATCGCGTCGCTGTCGGCGGGTCTGGCCGAGGTGCTGATCAGTCCCGTGGTCGCGGCACTGCCGTCGGACGATCCCGAACGGGACATGAGCATCCTCCATTCCGTCTACGCGTGGGGCGTGGCGGTCGTCGTCCTGCTCAATACGCTCTTTCTGCAGCTGGTATCCCATGAAAAATGGTATATCCTTCCCCTTCTCTGGACTGCGGTCCCGCTGTGTGCCGCCGTTCTGTTTGCCATGGCTGACATACCCTCGCCGGATACCGCGTCCGACGCCAAAAACGCCGCCGGAATATTCCGCAACCCGCTGCTGATCTTGTGCGTCGCGTGCATCTTTCTCGGCGGTGCGGCGGAAAACACCATGACACAATGGATCTCCGGCTATCTGGAAGCCGCGGTCGGCCTTGACAAGCTGTGGGGCGACGTATGCGGCACGGCACTGTTCGCCGTCATGCTGGGACTCGGCCGCAGCCTGTACGCCCGGTACGGGAAGCGCATCGACCGCGTGCTGTTCGCCGGGTTTGCGGGTGCGGTGGTCTGTTACCTGACCGCGGCGCTGTCGCATAACGCTGTCGTCGGACTTGCGGCCTGCGCTCTGACGGGCTTCTGCGTGTCCATGCTCTGGCCCGGAACGCTGATCCGGACATCCGAGCTGCTGCCCGCGACCGGCGTCGCCGTATACGCGCTGCTGGCTGCCGGAGGCGATCTCGGCGGATCGATCGGTCCGCAGCTCGTGGGCAGCCTGACCGACTTCGTCGCCGAAAACGGTCTGTGCCGGTGGATAGGCCCGGAGCTTACCTCAGAGCAGCTCGGCTTCCGCGCCGGGATGCTGTGCGCCGCGCTGTTCCCGCTCTGCGGCATCGTCGTGGTGCTGGTCACGAACCGGCTCGTTCATAAGAATAAGGATACCCGAAATATAAAAACCGAAAGTGAGGAAAAACAAGCATGAAACGCTCCGAGATCAATAAGGCTCTGAAGGAACTTGAGGCTATGTGCGCCGAGCAGAAGTGCTACCTGCCGCCCTTCTGCAATTTCACCCCCGAGGAATGGCAGACCAAGGGACACGAGTGGGACGAGGTCCGCGATTGTATGCTGGGCTGGGATATCACCGACTACGGCTCCGGCGACTTCGATAAGATCGGCTTCTCGCTCATCACCATCCGCAACGGCAACCGCTCCATGCCCGACAAGTACCCTAAGGTGTACGCCGAGAAGCTGCTGTACCTCAAGGAGGGTCAGTACGCGCTCAACCACTTCCATTGGTACAAGACCGAGGACATCATCAACCGCGGCGGCGGAAACATTCTGATCCGCGTCTACAACTCGCTGCCCGATGAGAGCATCGACTACGAGAACCCCGTCACCGTCCACACCGACGGCCACACCTATCAGGTGCCGGCAGGCACGCAGGTCCGGCTGACGCCCGGCGAGTCCATCCACATCCAGCAGTATATGTACCACGACTTCTCCGTCGAGGAGGGTACCGGTGCCGTGCTTCTCGGAGAGGTCTCGCAGTGCAACGACGATAATACCGATAACCGCTTCAATCCTCCCGCCGGCCGTTTCCCGGCTATCGAGGAGGACGAGGCCCCCTACCGCCTGCTCTGCAATGAGTATCCGGCGGCGCAGGACTGAGAATATTTGCTTTTGGCGGGGGAAGGGTGCTTTCTGAAGAAAGCACCCTTCCCCCGCGCCCCCATCCTGCAAAGACTTTATGGACAGAATATGGAAAAGCCGGGCCCGCGGAGGAGTCCGGCTTTTTGGTCAAAAATCCTTTTTCTAAAGATCATGGGATTCTTAAGGCATTCTTTCAAGAAGGGCTTAAGCGGGTGCAGGGCAGAGTCCTGCAAGCATCCCAAATTATACTCTTTCAGCGATCTCAAAAATCAGCTTCTCGGTCTTCTCCCAGCCGAGGCAGGGGTCGGTGATGGACTGACCGAACACGCCGCCGTCGACAGGCTGGCAGCCGTCGACGAGGTAACTTTCGATCATCAGCCCCTTGCAAAGGCAGCGGATGGCGTCACTCTGTTTGCGGCTCCGCATGACGTCGTGCGCGATGCGGATCTGCTCCTCGTACCGTTTGCCGGAGTTGGCGTGGTTGGTGTCCACGATGACGGCAGGGCAGGCAAGACCCGACTTTTCGTACAGCTCGTTGACCTTGAGCAGGTCCTCGTAGTGGTAGTTGGATACCACGCGCCCGTCCGTCGTCTGATATCCGCGCAGGATCGCGTGGGACAGCGGGTTGCCCGTCGATTCGACCTCCCAGCCGCGGTAAATGAACGTGTGCGGGTGGTGCGCGGCGGTGATCGCGTTCATCATGACCGACAGGTCGCCGCCCGTGGGATTCTTCAAGCCGACCGGGATGTCAAGACCGCTGGCGGTCAGACGGTGCTGCTGGTTTTCCACGGACCGCGCTCCGACCGCCGTGTAGGAAAGAAGGTCGGAGAGGTAGCGGTGGTTGTCCGGGTACAGCATCTCGTCCGCGCAGGAGAAGCCGTAGTCGCGGAGCGCGTCCATGTGCAGCTCGCGCGTCGCCACGATGCCCTTGAGCATATCCGGATGACTCTGCGGGTCCGGCTGATGCAGCATCCCCTTGTATCCGTCACCGGTCGTCCGGGGCTTGTTTGTGTACAGCCGCGGGATGACGATGATCTTGTCCTTCACTTCATCGGCAACCGGACGCAGCCTCCCGAGGTACTCCAGCACGGAGTCGCGCCGGTCGGCGGAGCAGGGGCCGATGATAAGGATGAAGCGGTCGTCCTCTCCGGTGAATACGCGCCGGATGGCACGGTCGCGTGCCTCCTTGACGGCGGCCATAGCCGGTGTCACAGGGTACTGCGCCTTGACGTCCTGCGGGATCGGGAGCTTTCGATAGAATTTCATATTCATGGGCTTTATACCGACTTTCTTCCGCGGAAAAGCCCGCGGAAACAACAGAAAATAGCAAATTAAACCAATCGTTACAAATCGACGCCATCAGGCAGCAGTCCGACCCCGATCTCAAGACCCGACAGCATACGCCAGAATTCCGGCAGACTCTTGCCGACGCACTCCGCACCCGTGACCGTTCCGCCCGTGACCGTGCAAAGCACGCCGAGCGCCATCGCCGCGCGGTGATCACCGTGGCTGTCCAGCGTCCCGCGGGGAGGCGTGACCTGCCCGCCGGGGACGACGATCCCGTTTTCCGACACGAGGACGTCAACGCCGCACTTGCGGAGCTCTGCGGCCATGACTGCTCCGCGGTCGCTCTCCTTGAGGCGGAGTCGTAATGTGTCGGTCAGGCGGATGCCATGCATGAGCGCCCCGACGACCATGAGGATCGGCCCGAGGTCAGGGCAGTCGCGCAGCGATATCGTCGGGCAGCCGCGGACACACGCTCCGAGCAGCTGACGCCACACGCGGTCTCCCTGACGGCTGCCGGGATCCGCACCGTCTATCGTCACGCACCCTCCGAGCGCGTTCAGCGCGCCGAAGAAGGCCGCCGCCGATTCGTCGCCCGGCACCCGGACGCGTCCGGGACTTGTAAAGCGCTGTCCGCCGGGGATCACGAACGTGTTCTCGTCCGGACGGAGGACGCGGACGCCGAAGGCGTCCAGCACGTCCAGCGACAGGTCGATATACGGGCGGCTCTCCGAGGGCGTGGTCAGCACGATGCGGCTGTCACCCTCAAGGCGGGGCAGCGCGAACAAAAGACCGGTGATGAATTGGCTGCTGACGTCTCCGGGGACCGCGTACCCGCCCGCTGTCAGCCGTCCGCAGACAGTCAGCCGGTCTGTCTTCCGCTCCCAGCGGATGCCTCTCGTCCGGCAGATATCCTCGTAGACGGACAGGGGACGTTCAAACAGACGCGGCACACCCGTGAAGCAGGCCGGCACGCCGTCCGTCAGCGCAAGCGGGAGCAGGAAGCGCAGCGTGGAGCCGCTCGCGCGGCAGGGAAGGACGCGTGTCGCGCCGGATTCGTCCGGCGCGATGCCTGTCACCGTAACGGCATCTCCCACGCGGATGACGGACGCACCGAGCGCGCGGAGACAATCCGCCGTCGCGCCGGTGTCCTCGTTGTCCGGACAGGACAGGATCTCCGTCGTGCCGTCGGACAGCGCCGCACCGATCAGCAGCCGGTGTGCCGCGCTTTTGGAGCCGGGCACCGTTACGCGTCCGTGCGCCTGTCCGGGCCGGATGACAGCCCTCATGCCCGCGCCTCCCAGAGGCTGAGCAGGATGTCGAGCGCCTCGCAGTAGCCGTCGGTGCCGTGCCCCTTGACCGTCGCGGCGCACGCCGCGCGGATATAGCTGATCCGCCGGAACGGCTCGCGCGTGTCGGGATCGGAGATATGCACCTCGACCGTCGGGACGCCGACCGCCTTCACGGCGTCGGGCAGCGCGATGCTGGTGTGCGTGTAGGCACCGGGGTTGATGATGATGCCGTCCGCCGTTCCGAACGCGCTCTGGATCGCATCCACAAGCGCACCCTCATGGTTGGATTGCACGAAATCGACCTCTACGCCGCGTGCATCGGCGTGTTTTTGGATCTTCGCAAGCAGGTCGGCGTAGGTCTCCCGACCGTATATATCCGGCTCCCGCACACCGAGAAGGTTGAGATTGGGGCCGTTGATGACCAATATCCTCATGAAATAACCTCTTTTTTCAATGCTTCAGCCAACCGGTCCGCCGTTTCTTCGGGACTGCCGGTCACCGGCAGGACAAGATCGGCTGCCGCCCGGTACAGCGGCTCCCGCTCACGAAAGAGGCGGGCGAGCGCCTCCCGGTCAGAGGACAGCGGCCTGCCGGACGTGACCGGCAGTTCACCGAGCGGACGGTCGAGCAGTACGAGGAGACCGTTCTGGCTGAGCGTCTCCACGTTAATTTGGCGCGTGACCGCGCCGCCGCCCGTAGCGATCACAGCCCCGTTTTGCCGCGACAGCTCGTGCAGCACGTACGTTTCGGCGTCACGGAACGCGGACTCGCCGGCGGTCCGGATATACTTCGGGACCGGCATCCCCATCTTTGCGGCGACAGCCTCGTCGCTGTCGAAGAAGTGCCGCCCCAGCCGGTCGGCCAGCAGCCGTCCGACGGTGGATTTGCCGCATCCAGGCATCCCGATCAGCACGACGTTCTGCTTGTCCGCCCTCACGCGGCGGAACACGGCGGACGTTTTTTCCGTCATGCCGGGGTCGTCAAAGAACATCGCCGCAGCCTGTGCGGCCTGTGCAACGAGCATATAAAGGCCGTTCACGGCACGCACGCCGCGGGAACGCGCAAGGTTGACGAGCCACGTGTTCATGGGGCGGTAAACGACGTCCACGACGGACTGCAGGGCAGGGAAGTCATCGGGCCAGACCGGAGACGCGTCCTCGTACGGGAACATACCGACCGGCGTCGTGTTGATCAGTACGTCCACCTCCGGGGCGATGCGCCTTAAATCCATATAGGAGATCTCGTCCGCCTCCGACGGCGTCCGGGATACGCGGATGATCCTGCGGGCGCCCTCGCCCCGTGCAACTGCCCGCGCGGTCAGTGACGTACCGCCGGTCCCGAGGATCGCGACGGAGCGTCCGGTCAGCGATATCCCGCTGACTGCCAGCAGCTGCCGCATCCCGTAAAGGTCGGTGTTGTAGCCGCAGAGACGCCCGCCCCGGTTGACAATCGTGTTGACAGCGCCGACGGCGGCAGCCTCCGGGTCGATCTCGTCAAGGTACGGGATGACGGTCTGCTTGTAGGGGATGGTCACGTTGATGCCCCGGAATCTCCGCGCGGTCAGGAGCGGTCCGACCTCATCGGGCGCAAGCTCCGTCAGACGGTATTCGTACAGTCCGAGCAGCCGGTGGATATCCACGGACCAGCTGTGCCCGAGCGGATTTCCGATGCAGCCGTACTCCATTGCGGTCCTGCTCATTCCGCGCCTCCGGACAGCCGGTCCGCGCCGTACCGGACGGTCAGCAGATCCGCAATCGTCAGCGCCGTGACGGCGTCGACGACAGCCCGCGCTCTGTGGGCCACGCATGGATCGTGCCGTCCCGGGATCGTCAATTTTACGTTGTCGCCGTGAAGGAAATCGACGGTTTCCTGTTCCTTCCCGATGGACGGCGTAGGCTTGACGGCACAGCGGAACACGAGCGGCATCCCGGTCGTCAGACCGCCGCAGACACCGCCGCAGTGGTTGGTCACGGTGGAAATGACGCCGTTCTCCGCGCGGTAGGCGTCGTTTGTGAGGCTGCCGCGCCCGTCCGCGAGTGCAAATCCGTCCCCGAACTCCACACCCTTGACGGCGGGAACGGAGAACAGACCGCGGGAAAGCGCGCCCTCGACGGTATCAAACCACGGCTCGCCGATCCCGGCGGGCAGCCCCGTGACCACGGTCTCCAGAACGCCGCCGACGCTGTCGCCGTCGGCTTTTGCGGCGAGGATGGCACCGATCATGCGTGCCCCGGCGGATTCGTCCAGCGCGGGGAACGGTACCTCGTCCAGCCGGTCCATATCGGCGGAGAGATCGTTATAGTCGAACGCGCGGTCATTGACGCCCGCGCAGCGGGACAGATGCGTGGCGATGCGGATGCCCTTCCGGGTCAGAGCACCTGTCACGACCGCACCGGCGGCGACGAGCGCGGCGGTCACGCGACCGCTGAAATGGCCGCCTCCGCGCGCGTCCTCAAAGCCGCGATACCTGCAGAAGGCCGGGTAATCGCAATGCCCCGGACGGGCTTTCCCGGCGAGTGCGTCGTAGTCCCGGCTGTGCGCGTCGGTGTTCGGGATGCGGATGCACAGCGGAGACCCGGTGGTGAAGCCCCGGTATACGCCGCTTTCGATGACGTATTCGTCTGCCTCGACCCGCGCCGTCGACTGCGCCCCCTGCGGGCGCCGCTGGGCGAGCTTGCGCCGGATGAACGATTCGTCGACAGGGATGCCGGGCGTGAGTCCGTCCAGCACGGCTCCGACCGACGATCCGTGGCTTTCCCCGAACAGTGTCAGCGTCAGGACGTTTCCGTATACGTTTCTCATAACAGGTCCAGCACCTCCCGGCTTTCCCGCAGCAGGTCTGCCGCGGTCGTTTGCTCAAATGTGAATCGTCCGATCTCCGGCACCCGCACCGTCGTGAGGATGCCGCCGGAGGACTTTTTATCGTGTGTCATCGCTTTGAGCAGCGCGTCCGCGCGGCCCCTGAAGGTGAGCGGCAGACCGTACTGCTTGATCAGCCCCGCGATGCGCTCCCGGACCGTTCCGTGCGTGACGCACAGCATCCCGAGACCGACACATTCCCCGTGGAAGAGGGGATCGCCCGACTCCGCGGCCGCGCTCTCGATCGCGTGGCCGACGGTATGGCCGAAATTCAATACCTTACGCAGCCCGCTCTCGGTCTCGTCCGCCTCGACTACGCGCTTTTTGACAGCCAGCGCCCGCAGGATGACCTCCCCGGTCAGCGCCCGGTCGGCGGGCAGAGCTGCCCCGCCACGCTCCAGCCGCGCGAACATCTCCCCGTCGTACAAAGCGAACATTTTGATGATCTCCGCCATCCCGCACGCAAACTGACGCGCGTCCAGCGTGTCCAGCACGTCCGGGTCGATCAGCACGCCCGCCGGCTGCCAAAAGGCGCCGACCTGATTCTTGTACCCGTCAAGGTCGATCGCCGTTTTGCCGCCGATGGACGAATCCACCTGCGAAAGCAGCGTCGTCGGCACCTGATAGAAGTCGATGCCGCGCATATAGCACGCTGCCGCAAAGCCGCCGAGGTCCCCGACGACCCCGCCGCCGACCGATACGAGGCAGTCGTGGCGGTCGAAGCCACAGTCCGCCATCCGGGACAGCACGCGCAGCCAGCATTCGGGGGACTTGCTCGCCTCGCCCGCCTGCACAGTCATGATGAACGGTGTGCGGCAGGCGCCCGCGGCTGCCTGTACGTACTGCGCCGGAACGCCGCTGTCGGTCAGGATCAGCACCCGGCGGTCGAGATCGAACAGCTCTCCGACGCGGCTCAGTGCGCCTCTTTGAACGGTGATGTCGTAGCTCCGGCTGCCGGGAGCCATCGTCAATACAGCCATGTCGTCTCCTTTCCGTGAGGGGGACCTCACAGTGTGATCTCCTCGCCGAAGCTGCCGAGCAGCTTGACCTTATCGCAGACCCTCGAAAGCGCGGTCAGCATCTGCTGCCCGGCGGGGGTGGACAGGTCGCCGTCGCCCTCCGTGTAGAAGTAGTATGCCCAGTTTTCCTCCCCGGTCGGGTGGCTCTTGAGACATTTCAGATTGAAATCATGCCCGCTGATGACGGAGATCGCGTCTCCGAGCGCGCCGGGCCGGTTTTTCGTATTGAACATCAGGACGAAATGCTTGTCCTGCGGACGCGGCACGGCGGGTGCGCGGGTGAATACCGCAAAGCGCGTCGTGTTGGTCCGGCTCTCGTTGATACGGTCGGCCAGTACGCAAAGACCGTACAGCTCCGCCGTTTCGCGGGCGGCGATGACAGCCGTGTCGGTACGCCCGGAGGCTGCCAGCTCACGCGCTGCGGACGCGGTCGACGCTGCCTCGGACAGCCGCCATCCCTTTTTCTTCAGGAACGGCATACACTGCGACAGCGCCTGCGGGTGGCTCCGCACCTCGCGGATGTCCTCCATGCGCGTGCCGGGCAGGGCGAGCAGGCTCTGATCGAGCGGCAGATGCCAGATACCGCCGATCGACAGGCTGCCCCGGTAGGCGAGGTCCATGACGGCGCCCACGTCGCCCGCAAAGCTGTTCTCGATCGGCAGCACCGCACAGGAGCAATCGCCGGTCTCGACGGCGCGGTAGGCGGACGCAAAGTCGGGGCAGGGGACCGTCACGCAGGACGGGAAAATGCGCCGGGCGGCGATGTGCGCGAACGCGCCCTCGGCTCCGCAGAACGCCGTGCGCGTCGTCTGCATAAGCAGCGTCTGATACTTCTTGGATTCCCCGATGACGGACGCAAGGAAGCCTTTATAGTACGGGCGGAGGGCTGCCGGGACGTGCACAGCAAGGCGGCCCGTCATCTCCGCCTCCCGCGCCTTGTCCTCGACGGGCAGGCCCTGTTCTTTTTTATAGGCGGCGATCAGCTCTGCCGCCTCCATGCGCCGGACGAACAGCTCCGCCATGCGGGCGTCGACCTCGTCTATGATCTCTCTTGCCTTTGTGAGTTTGTCCATATCCTACCTCACTTTCCTCCGACCGGAAAAACGCAAAGCCCGCCAAGGCAGATCCGGGCGGATGAGCCGGCGGGCTTGCACGCATGACGGGCATATCAGCTGCCTGTTTCTTCTTTTTCATTATACCCTTTTCAGGCGGCTTTGTCAAGGGGAGGCAGGGAGATTTTGCGCGTTTTGACCGTTTTGAGGATGGGAGTTTCTCCCTGCCGGGGAAGCACAGCGGTTTAATTCCGGGTTCCCCAAACGTTTACGGTGGAGAGCGTGACCGTTTCCGAAAGCGTCTCTCCGTCGTGGAACAGGAGGCGGAAGCCGGTCCCCTGTACGGGCGCGGACAGCGGGATTTTCACGTTCCGTTCGACCGGGAAGGTCGTGCCGTCGTAAACCGTCACCCACGCGCCGTCCTGCATGACCTGCGCGGAGTAGGACGTGACGTGGCCCCAGTTCGTGACCTCGTTGACCGTGAAGCTCTCTACGGTCACGGTCCTGCCGAAGTCGACGGCGATCCACGATTCGTAGAGATCGTGGAACACGGTGCTCCAGCGGGTGTCGTCCCGTCCGTCGAAGCAGAAGGCGGGCTTCAGCTCCGCAGCGGTCCCCGCGTTCTCGGAGGACGATGCGGAGTAGATGCAGCCGGGCGCGAGATCGGTCAGACCGTCCGGTGTGTCGTCGCCGGGGACGTCGGACTGCGGTGCGCGCGGCTCCGTCCCCTCCGGTACCTCGGCAAAGATGCCCATCATGTTGACTTCCCAGAGGGAGACGGCGAGCGAGCTGCTTTCAAAGAACATGAGGCGGAAGCGGTAGGTCTCCTCGGTCGGCTCCTCAAAGCCGTAGAAGGTGCCGTCGGTGAAGCTGTAATCCTCGTACACCGTGACCCATTCCTGCTTGGATTCGCTGTAATACTGCGCTTCCCAAGCGGACACCTTGCCCCAGATCTTCACCTCGTTGACGTAGAGTCCGCCGACCTGCACGGGGTATCCGAAATCGACGCACAGCCAGCAGCCGTCCACGTCGTGCTGATCGGAGCTCCAGCGGGTATTGAGGTCTCCGTCAAAGCAGGACAGGGGACCGAGCGGACCCTGCGGGTTGCTGCCCTCGGTGGTGGAGGCCGTGATCGTGGCATACTGATTGCCCTTCACAAGATCGGTGAGGGTCGCGGGATCGACCGTCGGGGTGGGATCGTCCGGCTGATCCGGCATCGTCTCCCATGCTGGAGCCGTGGCAATGATCGTCGGGACGCGGGGGTCAGCCGTTTCGGCAGCCGTATCCGGCGCGGACGTGTCGGTCGGCACGTCTGAGGAGGTCTCGTCCGGCTGATCGGACGGCGTGTGGCAGCCCACCAGAACGGGCAGGAGGCACAGGGCAAGACATACGGCTGTCAGCGCGTGCTTTTTCTTTACGGTGCCGACCGCAAGGAGTCCCAGCGCGGCGGCTGCCAGCACGGACAGCCCGGCAGCCGAAGCCCGGCAGCCGCCGTCAGGCGCGGCGGTTTCGACCGTATCGGCAGCGGTGTCTTCCCCGGTCACGGCATCCGTATCGGTGCCGGAGGGCTCCGTTTCGGCGGCAGACGCCGGGAAGGTGCCAAGCTCTCCGACGGTATTGCCGTACAGCAGCACGAGGTCTGCCGTCTCACCGTCGCGGTTGTCAAAGGTTACGTATACCCACGCGCTGTCACCCGACAGGGAGAAGCGGCAGGGGACGTTCACACCGTTTACGGAAGCGGCGGCATACTGCGTGTCCGCCGGAAGCGGACCGAAGCGGAAACTGACCGTCTCTATACCGCCGGACTGCGTCAGCCGGACAGAAGCCGTCTGCATCCCGTCGGCGGGATAGCTGACCGTCACGTCGGCACGCGCGTCCGAATACTGCACGTCACGGTCCGCGGCGGTCATAGCCCACCCGGCGGGCAGGCGCGGTGTGATCGACAGGCTGCTGCCCGTAACGCCGCCGATACCGGCCACGATATCGAAGCATTTCATCGCCTCGGCAGCCTGCACGAGGTTTCCGAGGTCGCCCTGACGGCGGATCGCGCCGGTCGCGCGGTCAAAGGTGATGCCCTCGGGGATGATATAGGGATCGGGCAGACGCGGGGAGTAGCTGATGCGGCAGAGGTTCTCCACGAGCTTTGACGCGTCGGCCATCCGGTCGTTGAGCAGGGCGTTCTGCGTAATCATGCTGTGGTGGTAGCCGATGCCGCCCGCACCGTACCAATCATAGTCAGCCACGGACGCGATATCGGAATTGTACGTTTTGCGCGAGGCGGCGATCCAATCGGAGAAGGCCTCCGGCCAGCCCTCGGGATCATAACCGTATATATCGGAAAGCATCGTCAGCACCGGGTCGTGGAAGAAGCCGAAGCTAGCGCTGCTCCACGTGCCTGTTTTGGCACGCAGGAAGCGGGACGTGATCGCGGCCTTCATGCTGTCGGCGAGCGCGCGCCAATCCGCGGCCTCCGCCGTGTGTCCGGCGGCCTCCGCCATCTCCGCGTAACCGTACAGACCGAGCATACACGGTACGTTGCAGTACAGCGTGTACGACATCATGCCCGCTTCGCTCTCGGCGTACAGCACGCCGTCCTTGGCAAAGGAGAGATCGGGATGGTCAAAGCACCATGCGATCCACGCGGGCGCCTCGCTGATCTCCGTCCAATTGGAGGCGACCCAATCGGAGGACGCGCCGAGGTTTTTCCACGTGGTGTAGTTGGCCATCATCATGAGGCCCTGACCGTCGGTCTCCTGATTGCCGAGGTTCTGGTACTCGCTGCCGAACTTTGCCTGCGTGTACTTGGTCGCCCAGCCCGCCTGCGGCACGAGAACGGTGGAGTAGAGCATCGGCTGGTTGACGACGACGGTGAAATGTCCCGGGATCTGCACGCCGCCGATGGTCAGCCGTTTCTTCGGGAAGTACATCATCTGCCGGTTGGCGTACCGGACCGATACGTCGGACACTGCCGCGTATCCGTACTCGTTGAGCGTCATCAGCGCACGGCCGCCGTCGCGGGAGTAGTAGGATTCATAGTAGGAGTTTGCATTTACGACCCAATAGCCGAAGCCGTCGTACCGCCACGAGGGTGCGCCCTTATAGGACGTGTGCAGCATACCGTCCTCGTCCACGCGGTCAAGGATGCTCTTTACGTTGTGGTACACGGAGCCGGTGGCGATATTGGCGAAGGGCGAGCCGGAGAACACCGTGCGGCTGCCGGTATAGTCCTCCGGGAACTCGAATACGGGCGCTGCCGCGTAGTCCTCCTCGTAGGTATACAGCGCGTGGGTGAGGACCGCGAGATTTTCCCGAATAGTGTCGGGGAAGGGATCGGAGGCGTCGATCGTGTGCTTTTCAAGGAAGCTGTCCGACGCGGAGAAGGACACACCGCCGACGGAAAGGCCCGACGGCGTGCCGCTGGTCAGCAGAGCCCCCTTGAGAACAGGCTCACCGTCCTTGTCGGGGTCATCCTTCAGCTCGACCGAGCGGACGGCCTTGCCGTTCAGACGGATACGCATGACGCAGGTATCCTCTCCCTCGAAGGCACCCTTGAGCGACAGGGTCTCCTTGAGCGTTTGGGTGAGAGACCTGTCAATGTTCCCCTGCTTGAACGGAGCGGATGCCTCCTGCCATGTGGCACGGTACCACATCGTGTAGCCGAAGACGAGCGGGATGTCCTGCGACGTGCCGTCGGTGTACGTCACCGTGATCCAGCCCATCGTGTCGCCGATCATGCGGACGTTCCGCGGCTCGGCGGTACCCCACGCGGGGCAGCCGTTGTCAACGGAATGGTATCCTCCGGCGACGTACAGGTACTCGTACGCGCGGGCGTTCGTGTCGGACACAGTGTAGGGAAGGGAAATGCGGTCGGCGCGTGCTTCGTCTGCCGCGAACGCGGGCAGCGCACCTGTCGTGAGGGTCAGAACGGCCATCAGAACGGAACATAACGGACGAAGGAACTGTTTTGCTGACATGATTGAATACCTCATTTCGCTTTTCGTTATATGTCGTACGTCAGAATGTCGTTTGTGATGCTGTTATGCAGTTGTGCTGTTATGCACGGGGCCGGACGAACGCGTCCGGATACCTTCAGTATACCATTTTATGGTGAAAAATGCAAGGAGAAAATTGTAACATTCAGTTGTATTTTTTACTGCCGCCTGCCGTCCGGTACGGTGCGTTTCCGACCGATACGCGCTCTTTCGTCCGGCTATTTCATGTCTCCCCATTGACTTTCCCGCAGGAATGTGATACAATGATGCGGTCGTGCGGAGGATTTCCTGCGCATGAAAAATTTCAGACGAAAGCGGACATCATATGAAACCGAATCTTTCCGGGAAGACGGCGTCTTCCTGTTTCTCCGCGGGAGCGGTCATTCTGGCAGGCGTCCTGTGGGGCTGCATCAGTATCTTCATCAAGCATCTCAACGCCGGGGGGCTGGATTCCTTTCAGATCGCGTGGGTGCGCATGGTCATGGCTACGCTCATGTTCGGTGCGTTCACGCTGATCACCGATCCCGGGAAGCTCCGCATCCGCCTCCGCGACGTGTGGATGTTCATCGGCACGGGCATCGTCAGCGTCGTGTTGTTCAACATCAGCTACTTCTATACCATGACGCACACCGACGCCTCCGTCGCCGTCGTGCTGCTGTACACGTCGCCCGTGTTCATCATGCTCATGTCGGCGGTGCTGTTCAGGGAGCGCATCACACCCGTCAAGCTGATCGCGCTGGTCTTGACCGTCGGCGGCTGCGTGCTGGTGGCGGGTCTCTTGGGCGGCGGATATACCATCCCGCCGTTCTGCATCCTCACCGGTCTGGGCGCGGGGTTGTTCTACGCCCTTTATACGATTTTCGGGCGGTATGCGCTTGCCAGGTACGACACCGTGACCGTCACCTTCTACACGTTCTTCTTCGGTCTGATCGGCTCGACTCCGTTAGGGAAGATCGGCGCGACGGTGTCCTCGTTCCGGGCCGATCCGACGCTGCTTTTGTGGGGCGCCGGGATCGGACTTGTCAGCACCGTCCTGCCGTACTTCCTCTACACTTGGGGCCTCCGGCGCATGGATTCCGGCAAGGCGGCGATCCTTGTGGCGGTCGAGCCGCTGGTCGGCGCCCTCATCGGCATGACCGTGTATCACGAGTCGCATGACGCGCTGAAGCTGCTCGGCATGGGCTGCATCTTCGCCGCGATCATCCTGCTGAATCTTCCTGACGGCAGAAAAAAGGTATAAAGTTATTTTTGCGATAAATCCGGAGAAAACCGGCTTTTGTTCATACAGAAATCATATTTTCATGTTATGATTACCATGAAGAGGTATCTGCGCGCCGCGCGGATGCCGTCGACATCAGTGTACGGATACATGGCCCGCAGGGACGGACGGTCTGTCGTCCGTCGTCCGGCAGACGGGCGAAAGGATAGGATATGGCGCTCAAAAACGGAAAAGGCTTTCGGCTGTTTGACCAGAACCGGGACGGTCCCGGCGTCGAAAAGGGCGAGGACACCACGCCGAACATCAAATATTTCTTCAAGCTCTGGGGACGCAAGTTCTGGAAGCTCATCAGCCTGAACCTCGTCATGCTGGTGCAGATCATCCCGCTGCTGATCTGCCTGTACGTATATCTCGCCGGACCCAAGACCGCGGCACAGTACTACCCGCTGTCGCTGCCGCTGATCGGTGCCCAGACCGCGCAGCCGACTTCGGTCGGCATGACGCTCCTGACCATGTTCTCGGGCCTGTACCACATTCCCGCGTACAACACCTACGCGTGGTGGGTGATCGGGATTCTGGCCGCGTTCCACGTCATCACTTACGGTTGGCAGATGTGCGGCTGCACCTACATCCTCCGCAACCTCGTGCGGGGGGACGGCGTGTTCATCCTGTCCGATTTCTTCTACGCCATCAAGAAGAATCTCAAGCAGGGCTTCTTCATGGGACTCATCGACTGCGCTGTCGTCTTCGCGCTGGTCTTTGATTTCCTGTACTTCCTCAGCGCGCCCGCCACCGGATGGAACAACTTCATGTACGTCCTCATCATCGCGCTGTTCATCATCTGGATGTTCATGCGCTTCTACCTGTATCTCATGCTGGTCACGTTCGATATGAAGATCGGAAAGATCCTGAAGAACGCGCTGATCTTCACGGCGCTCGGTGTCAAGCGCAACCTGATGGGCGCACTCGGCATCGTATTGATGGCTCTGCTGTCCGCGGCGCTGATCGTCCTGTGCGTGAGCATCCGCATCTACGCGGTGATCATTCTTCCGTTCATGTTCTTCCTCGCCTTCGCGGGCTTCATGTACACCTACGCCGCGTGGCCGGTGGTCAAGAAGTATATGATCGACCCGGTGCAGAGCAAATAAACTATGACAAAGGGGCTGCCGCGGCAGCCCCTTTGCTATTCCCGCTATAAAAATGGGGAACGCCTCGCGCTTCCGGCACTCGGAGACCTACCCCCTGCCCCCCGCCCGGTGGGCGGGGGGAATGTTCTATTTATAGCAGGGAGAACGGAGACGCGTCCCCCGTTCCCCCGGTTTGCACGGATCGGGCAGATGCCATCTGCCCGATCCCGAGCGGGGTAAGGGGCCCCCGCGTGGGCGTTTCCGGAAACGCCGGCTCCCGGGATGGCTCCCACCTATCTCTTTCAGCGTAAACGCAACCTCGGTCAATAATCTTTTTTTAAAAGTTCTTGGGATCCTTAAGCCCTTCTTTCAAGAAGGGCTTAAGCGGGGTCCGGGGCAGAGCCCCGGCGCGTCCCCGGGGTGTAGAGCGCAGCTTCAGTGTTTCTCTTGTCATTGAGTAGAGCCCCGGCGCGTCCCCGGGCATAAATACAACTTTCAGGTATTCTCAACCAAAAACGTCGTCAGATCCTCCCGCACCTCGGGTGTGAATCCACCGTGTCCCATGCCGGGCATCTTTCGGTAGCCGACGGACAGACCGCGGCCGCGCATGGCGGCGACGAACTCGTCCATCCCGGCTTCCGGGAACAGCTCGTCGGCACAGTCGCAGGTGATGAAGTAGGGAATAGAGGGCAGCTCGTCCACACAGTGACGCGGCGACAACGTCAGCAGCGCCTCCCCGAACGGCATATCGTAGTCCGCGACCGCACGCAGGAACGTCCGCGGGAACGCGGGCTTGACGGACACGGCAGCCGGTACGTCAAAGCAGGGGCAGGCTGCCGCGCAGGCCGTCACACGGTGACGACTGCGGCAGGCGTACATCAAAGCACCCTGACCGCCCATGCTGCCGCCCGATACACCGAGCGGCGAGTCCGCGCCGAGTCCGTACTTCTCACGGATCGCGTCGACCAAAAGGTCCGTCATGCGGACGGCACCCTTGTTCATCCAGCTCCACGGACCGGGGAACGTGTACGCGAGCAACAGCCCCGCGTCGGCCAGCCGCTGCGCGTGCGGACCGACGTACGGGTGCAGCTCCATATCGCCGCCGAGACAGGAGCCGCCGCCGAGTCCCGGGAACTCCAGCACGATGCCGCGCGGCGCGGACGTGAGCAGGACCTCGTTGGTGTTGCAGAACTCTTCAATATTTTCTGCCCGGATGTAGCGGGCATCCTCCGCGTCGTACCGCATATCAGAGCTTCAGCGTCTGACCGGCGGGGATCAGCACGGGCTTGCCGTCGAGATGCATATACACGTCGGTGCAGGTCGGATTGTATACGATCGTGCTGTCCATCGACCAGACGAGCGAACGGGCTGCCTCGATGTAATCGCGGATCTCACCGTTCGTCGCGTACCAGATCTCGTCATGACCGCCCATCTTCTCGCAGAACTGCTCGATGATCTCCCAGTTGTTGTTGTCGTTGAACTCGTAGCTGTGGCCCCAAACGTAGAAGATCAGGGGGTCGGACAGCATACGCGCCCAATCGTTCTTTCCGTCGGAGGAAAGGAATCTGTCGCAGAGATTCATCAGCTCACCATCGTTGTGATGGCAGGTCGGGTGCCACTCCAGCCAGTCGGCCGGAATGCCGAAGCCGTGGGTCGCCCGCGTCGTGCGGCTGTAGGTGATGCCCACCGTTTTCAGCACGGACTCAAGCTCCTTGTTGAAGCCGCCGTAGGCGTACGCCATGCCGCGGACGATCTTACCGGTCAGCTGCTCCAGCGCGAGACGGTCGCGCAGCATCTCGGACGCGAAGGAGGGGATGTCCTGATGCAGCGGCTCAAGGTGATTGTAGCCGTGCGTGGCGACCTCAACGCAGGGATTGTCGTACACGCGTCTGACGTCCTCCGCCGGGAAGCGGCGGCTCGGAACGCCCGGAGCGGGCATATTGCCGGAGTTGAGGTTGAAGGTGCCCTTGATGCCGTGGGCGGACATGGTGTCAATCAGCCGCTCGTCGTAAATCACGCCGTCGTCGTAACTGAGCGTCAGCGCGCGGTAACGGAAGCCGGGGAAACGGATACATTTTTCCATAGTCGTTACTCCTTTTCTTTGAGTCCCCGTGCGCGGGGACTTGATCCGCCTCCATTATAACACATCGCCGCGTAAATTGCAACAGGAACGGCGCATTTCCCGCCGCTTCCGTGTGCGTATAAACGGCAAACAGATTGACAAATCCGCCCTTTTGTGGTATCATGTGTGCGGGGCGCAGCCGTGCTGCCCGGCCTGCTCCGACAGATACTTCTGCCGGGTCGCCTCGCCGCCGCGCAGGTGACGTTCCTGCTTGTTGGTTTCCAGCACGCGGCACACCTCCCCGTACAGCACGGGATCGACGTGCCGCAGCACCTCCGTGACGTCCTTGTGGACCGTGCTTTTGCTGATGCCGAAGCGCTTGGCCGTCGCGCGGACCGTCGTCCTGTTTTCCACAAGGTACACCGCGAGCGCCACGCAGCGCTCCTTGTCTGACGCTATGTACATCATTCGTAAGACCCTCCCGCCGGGATGCACCGGCCTCGACGTTACACAGCAATCTATGCGCCGGGAACGCAGATTATCCTGCCGGGGCCGATAAAAATACCGTATTCCGCCCTTTGCTCGCGGCGGAGAAAGGAACCGATATGACCGATATTGAAGACTCTGTGCCGACCGATAACGGCGGGACCGCCGCTCCCGACCTTTTTGAAGGCATGACGGCGATATCCGCCGTGCTGGACCCGGATATCCGGGCGTTCAACGACCGCCGCGTACTGACCGTCTACGTGGATAAGGACAGGACGGAGAAAAAGGCGCGCGAGCTTGCTTTCCTGAAGCATAAGGCACAGGAGCAGAGTTTTTCGATCGTGCCGGTCCCGCGGGCCGATCTCGACGCGCTGACCTCCGGCACGACGCACGGCGGCATCGCGGCTGCCTGCTCCGACCGGACGCTGCCGCTGCTTGCGGACAGTCTCGGGGCGATCCGCCCGGACGGCTTCTACGTGCTGCTGGACGGCATAGAGGATCCCTACAATTTCGGGTATACGATCCGCTCGCTGTACGCGGCGGGCGCGGACGGCGTGATCCTGCCGCCGCGCAACTGGATGGGCTGCGCGGGACTCGTGGCGCGGTCGAGTGCCGGCACCTCGGAGAAAATGCCGCTGTACGTCTGCGAGCCCGCCGGAGCGGCTGCCGCGTTCAAAGCACGCGGATACCGCGTCGTGTGTGCCGGCATCCGCGATTCCGTCGATCTGTGGGAAGCCGACCTTTCAAGGCCGCTCCTCCTGGTGATCGGCGGGGAAAAGCGCGGCATCAGCCGGGCGGTGATGGATGCCGCCGATCTGACCGTCCGCATCGGGTACAGCGAAAAGGGCGGCTTCCGCGGCTCTCTGTCGTCGGCAGCCTCCGCGGCGGTGCTGGCTTTTGAGGTGCTGAGGCAGAACGGATAAAAACGGAGCTTACATTTTATAGTATAAGCTGAAGCGAGCCGGGCCGCTGATCCGTCGGAAGCGGTCCGGCTCGCTTCATACTATCAAGCCCGACGGGACGGAAAAACGGACGGATCGGCTCACGGGAGCCGATCGTAATCCGAAAAATATCGAAAAATACGAAGAAAGAGGCAGGAAAACCAAAAAACCAGAAGAAAACCGGGAATAAAGTCTTGACAAATCGGACTGTTTCGATTATAATAATCCTATCTTTGTTCATGTGAAGGGCGGATGATAATGCGTCCCTGCTCATACGGACGTATCCGACGGACGACGGCCCCGCGCGGTTTCCGCGCCGGCAGCCTGTATACCGGGGAGAGGACGTACGGCCGCATGAACGGAAGAAATTTTAGAGGAGGATTTTCTTCATGAAGAAATCTACCAGAATTCTTGCGCTCGCTCTGGTTCTTGTCATGATTGCTGCGGCATTCGTGTCCTGCAAGGATGAGAAGGATTGCGAGCACGTCGATGCCGACCACGATCTCAAGTGCGATAAGTGCGGCGCCGATGTCCCCTGCGCTCATGTCGATGAAAACAAAGACAAGAAGTGCGATTACTGCGGTGCCGAAGTGTACGGCGGCTACCTCGAGAGCATCGAGGACTACCGCGCTTACATGAAGGCAGACCTCAAGGCTCTCGTGGAGTCGATCGGCAGCGTGTCCGTTGACGTCGACGCCAAGATCAAGGAGGCTCAGACCGCCGGTGAGACCGCTATCGACGCGGCTTACACCACCAACGATGTCCAGAAGGCGTTCAGCGACGCCAAGAAGGCCATTGCCGACTGCATCCCGCTTGCCAACGGCGTCTTCTCCTTCACGAGCAAGAGCGCTGCCGAGAAGACCGAGATCCTCGGTATCCTCGAGGCTTACGCAGTCCGCAACGGTATCACCGGTATCACGATGTTCGAGAACGGCGGCTACGTCATGTACAATGAGCGCGTCACCCTCGGCACCGAGACCTACATCCCCGGCTACGGCTTCGGCGTGCTGGCAGAGGGCGCTCTGACCGGCGAGCTCGCTTCCGAGAACAAGGCCGAGTGGAAGCGTTACTACCACACCTATGAGGCAGCCGACCCCGGTACCGCCAACTATCTCGACTCTCAGGGTTCTGACGTCGGCGACGTTTACGGTTACATCGGCGGTTCCTACTACACCGTCTTCATGAACGATACCAAGGACGGTTACGATTGGGTCAAGGAGCTGGCCGCTACCGAGCCTCAGCCCATGAACCTCAACGAAGAGACCAAGCAGGCTACCACCTGGCGCTTCGAGCTGCGCACCGACCTCAAGTACTCTACGCTCGGTAAGTATGCCGACAAGTACAACAATCTGGCCGTCCAGCCCGAGGACTACATCACTCCCTTCAAGCTGCTGCTCAACCAGGGCAACGACTACTACCGCGGCGGTGAGCTCGCAAACGGCTCCGGTGCTTCCTACATCGTCGGCGCCAAGGAGTACTACGATGCCACCAAGGAAGCTCCCAAGGGCATCCTCGACGACAGCAAGTACGACTTCAGCAAGGTCGGCGTAAAGGTTTATCAGGAGGGCGGCAAGTGGTACTTCGAGTTCACGCTGGGTGCAGCCGTGACCGAGTACTACGCTAAGTACTACATCTCCTCCAGCCTGTATCAGCCCGTTCCCAAGAGCTTCATCGAGCTCGTCGGTGTTGACAACTTCCTGCAGTTCAGCGAAGACAAGTCCTCCACGCCCGTTGATAACTCTCTGTCTCTCGGTGCTTACATCTTCGAGCAGTGGGACAGCGATCAGCAGATCGTCTACAAGAAGAACCCCAACTACGTGTATGCTTCCACCAAGTATGCCATTGAGGGTATCCACCTCAACATCCTGAAGGCTGCTTCCACCGATAAGGAAGCCGGCATCAAGGAGTTCCTCGCCGGTAAGATCGATGCTTCCGGTATTCCCGATACTTACCTCGAGCAGTACAGCTCTGACCCCCGCACCAGAACCACCTCCGGTGACTCCTGCTTCAAGCTCAACATGAACGCTCTGGATGCAGAGACCTGGGAGAAGATGTTCGGTGAGAACGGTATCGTTACCCAAACCCCCAAGGATCAGTACTGGACTGTCGAGCCCGCTCTGAACAACGGTCACTTCCGTCAGGCTCTGAGCTACGCCTTTAACCGCGACGAGTTCGCCGTGGCCAAGGGCTCCATTTCCTCCGTCAACTACCTGTCCTCCAACTATATGTCCGACCCCGAGAACGGTATTTCCTATGATATGACCGACGCTCACAAGAAGGCTGTTGCAAGCCTGCTCGAGGATACCCAGAACGGTTACTCCCTTGAGCTTGCCCGCGACTACTTCCGTATGGCTCTCGACGAGCTCGAGGCTTCCGGCGCTTACCAGCCCGGCACGCCCGAGAACCCGACCGTCATCGAGCTGAACATCGTCTGGATGTACCCGACTCATGAGGAAGGCTACCACAAGTATGTCAAGCAGTACTGGGAAGCAGCGTTCAACGATGAGTCCGTCTGCGGCAACAAGTACAAGCTGGACGTCACCTTCGCCGTCGGCGAGGACTATATGTTCGCTTACGACTCCATGATGCTGGGTCAGTTCGATATCGGCTTCGGTTCCATTTCCGGTAACTCTCTTGACCCGCTCGGCTTCTTCGAGGTCCTCTCTTCCGATCAGGAGATCTCCGGCAGCTTCACGCTGAACTGGGGTCTTGATACCAACGATCCTCTGGGCGATATCCTGGTCTACAACGGTATGCGTTGGTCCTTCGATGCTCTGCATCAGGCTTCCACCGCAGGTGCCGCTGTCAAGGATGGCGCTCTGGATGCTATGTATACCATTGATTCCGACATCAAGGCTGGTGCTGACGGTTCCGTTGAGGGTACCATCACCATCAAGTACATGGACGGTGTCAAGCTCAACGAGGTTGACGGTGTCATCTTCGGTACGAACGCCGATGACTACTCCGACTACAACGAAGTCTCCGTCCAGTCCTTCGAGGGCACGACCTGGAACGTGGTCGATGACGGCAACGGTACGATCACCGTGACCTTCAAGGTCGCCGCTGCTGATGCCAAGTGGTTCGTCGATGCCGCTTACGCTAACGGTATTGACGTGTACTTCGGCTATGATGTGGCTGCAGCCGATATCCATGTGGCTCCTGCCTACATCAAGACGGTTGACATCACCAAGTAAGACCTGAATTTCCGGATCCGTCTGCGGGGTCTCCCCGCAGGCGGATCCTATATCGGGATCAATCGTAAGGCGATTTGTGACCTTACGATTTTCTGCGTTAAAATGGGGAGAATACATCATGTGGAAGTACATCCTGAAAAGAATAGGATTGGCCGTCGTCACGGCGTTCATCATCCTTTCTTTGACCTTTATTTTCATGAAGATGCTGAAGCCTGAGCGATTTGTCGGAACGTATTCCCAGAGAATGGCGTTCTACACCTCTCAGGAGCATTCCGGTTATCTTGTTTCCACCAAGACGCCGAGGGAGGGCGAGACCTACGTCGAGAAGCTGACCTCCAAGGCCGGTGAGGAAACCTACTATTATTCCGTTCCCGTCATGGAGCAGTACGTTCATTGGCTGGGCAACATTCTTCATTGGGACTGGGGCGTGTCGAAGACCATCGAGCCCAACGTCAAGGCTACGGTCATCATCGGAGAGCGTCTGGTCACCTCGATGAAGATCAATATCATTTCCGTCCTGATTTCGGTGCCGGCGGGCATTGCCCTCGGTATATGGGCGGCTCTCAAGAAGAATACAATGACTGACCATGTCATTTCGACGATGGTCATGATTTTCATATCCGTGCCGAGTTTTGTCCTGATCACGTTCCTGATGCTTCTGCTGTGCTACCAGAACGCCGTTCTGCCGACACAGTGGCCGAATCCGACGGACCCCACCTCCCAGAAGGTGCTGGGTTACATCCTGCCGGTGTTCTGCCTGTCCTTCGGCTCCATCTGCGGCTACTGCCGCTTCACCAGAGCCGAGCTTTGCGAAGTCATGGAAAGCGATTACCTGCTGCTGGCCAGAGCCAAGGGACTTACCCGCAACCAGTCCATCACGCGTCACGCTCTGCGGAACGCCATGGTGCCTATTTTCCCGTCCATTCTGGCGGAATTCATCGGTATCATGGGCGGCTCCATGGTGCTGGAGGGCCTGTACGGCATCCCCGGCATCGGCGGTCTGTTCGTGAACGCACTGAACGCGAAGGACTATAACGTCCTGTTCGTGGATATGGCCATATTCACGTCCGTCAGCCTGCTGGCCGGTGTCTTCCTCGATATCTCGTACAGCATCATCGATCCTCGTATCAGAATGGGGGCGAAGTAGTGGATAAGTTTTTCAATCCCGCTGATTATCAGATCGACAAGAAGTCGTTCACCTTCGTCAACGAGGGTACCCGCATCCAGGATACCAAGTTCGAGACCAAGCCGACGACCTTTGCCAAGGACGCCCTCAAGCGCTTCAAGAAGAACAAGTCTTCCGTCGTGGCGTCCATCATCCTGGGCATCCTGATCCTGATGGCTATCTTTGTTCCGATCTTCTCGAAGAACGACGTGGACCGCGTGAGTGCCTCTGAGCGCTTCCTGCAGCCCAAGCTGTTCCCGGCCGGCTTCGGCTTCTGGGACGGCACCAAGACCTATGAGAAGAAAGAGAATCTGGACGGCTCCGCGTCCGGCATCATGTACGACCGGGAGAACGAATGTCCTGCAGGCTTCTATAAGCCCGCCGTCATGGAAGGCTCTCTCGTCGTCGACGAGCAGCCGACCCTGATCAATCAGGCAACCAAGTACGGCCGCGGCGGCTATGTAATGTTCGAGAACCAGAACTCGCAGAACGTCGCCTTCAAGACCCCCACGTTCGAGGCGATGAAGGACGGCAGCTATACCGTTGAATTCAATATGCGCTATCTCGGCAGCGAGGACGCTGTCGGCGAGGGCGGTTACCGTGCCATCTTCAAGGGTGACTACCATACGCTGTACCTGACGCTGCCCGAATGGGAGGCAGAGGACGGTGCGCTGATCCGCGTTTATGACGAGAAGATCACGCTGGATCTGTCCGCCGCGCTGGCTGCCAACGATATTGAACGCGAGTACGGATACATCGTGCTGGAGATCGGCTCCCAGAACGGCAACTACGATTATGCCGACGTGGAGGAGTTCGCCGTGAAGGCGGACGAGACCGTCGTGTCTCCCGCTGCGCTGTCCGCACTCACTCTCACCAAGACCAACCAGAATACCACGCTCCGCACCGAGGAGTTCAAAATCACGGATGCCGGACATTATACCGCTTCCATCGTGTTTGACGCTACCGACAATGTCGGCGAGAGCAAGCTCGGTGAGTACCGCATTTACTTTGAGGACACCGACGGCAATAAGACCGTTCTCCGTGAGTGGGGGACGAGCTATGACAACGCCGAGCTTGACTTTTCCGGCGCGGTCTGCGGCAGCGGTCTGACCTCCGTGAAGGGCCGCCTGACCTTCGAACTGAAGCCCTGTGAAGACGACGCTTACTCCTACCTGCTCATCAAGTCCGTTGAGATCAAGGCCGATGAGAACGTCGAAAACTACGCCGACCTTTCCGAGATCGGCTTCACCGACGCGACTTCTATGGTCCTCAAGGCCAAGAACAGCCTCGGCGAATTCCCGAAGGGCTACTGGCAGTGCACGGGCCGCAAGGGCATTTTCGCGTCCGAGGTCTACTACTGCAGCTTCGTCTTTGATACCTATGCCAACGTGTACGACGCGCAGGAAACTACCGTCGCCGCGTCCGACCTGAACAAGTACATCGCCAACGGCTGGTGCTCCTACGACGCCAAGGTCGGTCCGGAGTCCTTCGTCCGTCTGTCCGACGACTGCCCGATCGACGGTATCGCTGCCCAGAAGCTCAATTCCAAGACGGGCAAGCTGCTTGAGGTCACCGCAATGGCCAGCCGCTACCGTAAGATGGGCTACGACCGGATGCCGATCTTCCTGCTCGGCACCGACGCGAACGGCGTCGACGTGCTGACGCGCATCTTCACCGGTCTCCGCACTTCGCTCCTGCTGGGCGTATGCACGTTCCTGTTCTGCTTCTTCTTCGGCCTTGTCTGGGGTTCTGTCTCCGGTTACTTCGGCGGCGCTGTCGACCTCTTCATGGAGCGCTTCTGCGATATCCTCGGCGGTGTGCCGTGGATCGTCATCATGACGCTCTGTATCCTGCACTTCGGCAACAACTTCTTCACCTTCTTCCTCGCCCTCTGTATGACGGGCTGGATGGGTACCGCCGGCGGCACCAGAACGCAGTTCTACCGTTTCAAGAAGCAGGAGTACGTGCTGGCGTCCCGCACGCTCGGCTCCAGCGACAAGCGCCTGATCTTCAAGCACATCCTGCCCAACTCGCTGGGTACCATCGTAACGTCCAGCGTGCTGATGATCCCCAGTACCATCTTCAGCGAGTCCACGCTGGCATACCTGAACCTCGGTCTGCAGGGTGTGGCTTCCTTCGGTGTCATGCTGGCCGATAATCAACAGTATATCAAATCGTATCCTTACCTGATCGTGTTCCCGTCCATCATCATGGCGCTGCTGATGATCAGCTTCAACCTGTTCGGCAACGGTCTCCGCGACGCGATCAACCCGGCTCTGAAGGGAAGTGACTGATATGGCTGAAAAGATTCTTCAAGTTAAAGACCTCATCGTCAATTTCCGCACCGATAACGGTATCCTTCGTGCCGTCCGCGACGTGTCCTTCGACCTCAACAAGGGCGAAACGCTCTGCATCGTCGGCGAATCCGGCTCCGGTAAGTCCGTTACCTCCAAGGCCGTCCTGCAGATCCTGGCGAACAACGCCATCGTCGGCGGCGGTGAGATCATCTACGACGGTAAGGACCTCCTCAAGATCCCCGAGGAGGACATGGTCAAGCTGCGCGGCGATAAGATCGCCATGATCTTCCAGGACCCCCTGTCCTCCCTCAATCCCATCGTCAAGGTCGGCAAGCAGCTGACCGAGGCCATGCTGCTCAAGTCCGGCTCCAACAGCCGCAACGCGAGACGCAATTTCAACGGCAAGCTGCAGCTGCTCATCGAGAGCCGCAACGCCATTGCCACGACCGATTCCCAGCGCGTGTACAACGTCGAGCAGTGCGATACCTTCAATAACTTCTGCATCCAGAGCACGAAGCTGGAGGGCGCCTATAACGAAAAGCACCGTGCCGTCGAGGAACTGAAGGCAGAGATCGACGAGAAGCTGTTCCTGATCGAAAAGAAACAGAACGTCAAGATCACCGCTTTCCTCCGCACGATCCTCAAGCAGTTCCCGATGACCTATCACACCGATCTTGTCGCGGAGAACGACGAGACCCGTGAGCTGCTTGCCCGTGTCAAGAACGGAATGGGCTCTGCCCGTAAAAAGAAGCTCGGCGAGGACACCCGCGCAGCCATCGACCGGATCAACGAGATCCTGACGGCAGCCCTCGAAAAGGAAAAGCCCAATTACTTCACGCTCGGATACTATATGTATAAGAATCCGGGCGATATGGCAACGATCGACGCCATGGAGCTTCATGAGATGAACGCCATGACGAGAAAGTATCTGGACGACAACTTCATGCTGGCCTTCATCAAGGAAAGCGCGGAGGCCGTCCGTCACAGCCACGACGTGTCCATTGCGGCCAAGAAGGAAGTCCTTACCGAGATGGATTCGCTGCTGACTTACTTTGACGGCGAGGAGCTCGACCGCAAGGCGACGGGTGATCTGCTCAAGGAGAAGATCGGGCACGTCGAGGCGTCCATCGACCGTATGGAGATCGTCAAGGACGGCGCACAGTATACCTTTGGCTCCGGCATCACGCACGCCGTTGACGAGTACTTCGACGCCGTGAAGAACAACCCCAAGGAGATCGCCCGCTTTGAGAAGGAAACGGCCAAGTGGCAGCAGCTCGACGCCGCCGGCAAGACGCCGGACTGGAAGGTCGTCCCCGCCGCCGTGGTCGATCTGGATCAGGCTAAGGAGAACATCCGCACCGTCATCCGCACCCTTCAGGACAGCCTGAAGCGGGATATCGACGCCGATCCGTCATTCGACGAGCAGGAAAAGACCGTCGCGCTGATCGATTGGCTCAAGGAGCAGGCCAGCGCCGTCGTGTACCGTATTTCCAAGAAAATGGCCAAGGCGCGCGCCATCAAGCTGCTCAAGGAGGTCGGTCTGCCCGACCCCGAGCTGCGTTATAACCAGTATCCGTTCGAGTTCTCCGGCGGTATGCGTCAGCGTATCGTCATCGCCATCGCGCTGGCGGCAGACCCGGACATCCTGATCTGCGACGAGCCGACGACCGCCCTCGACGTGACCATCCAGTCCCAGATCCTCGAGTTGATCAACCGCATCAAGGCAGAACGGAACCTGTCCGTCATCTTCATCACGCACGACCTCGGCGTTGTGGCCAACATGGCAGACCGTATCGCCGTCATGTATGCCGGCAAGATTGTGGAATGCGGCACCGCGAACGACATCTTCTACGATCCCCGTCATCCGTACACGTGGGCGCTGCTGTCGTCCATGCCTGACCTTGATACCAAGGAAAAGCTGGAAGCCATCCCCGGCACACCTCCCAACATGATCTACCCGCCCAAGGGCGACGCCTTTGCCGCGCGGAACAAGTACGCCATGGAGATCGACTACGAGATGCAGCCGCCGATGTTCGCCATCAGCGACACACACTACGCCGCCACCTGGCTGCTCCATCCTGACGCGCCCGAGACGCATCCTCCGAAGATCGTCACCGACCGTATCGAACGGATGAAGAAACGGGCACAGGAAGCGGCAGCAAAGGAGGATATCTGACATGACGGATTATGAGATCACTGCCGCCGAGGCAGCCAAGACAGAACCCGCAGGGGACGTCGCTGTGTTCCGCGATGACGAGGATATCCTGCTCCGCGTCGAGCATCTGTGCCAATACTTCCGCATCGGCCCCGGCCGTGAGCTGAAGGCCGTCGATGACGTGTCCTTCGATATCAAGAAGGGTGAGGTCTTCGGCCTCGTCGGCGAGTCCGGCTGCGGCAAGACCACTACGGGACGAAGCATCATCCGCCTGTACGACATCACGAGCGGCAGCGTGTACTTCAAGGGTGAGCGCATCTGCGCCGGCACCCGGAGCCTGAAGAATCAGATGAAGGAAGCGCGCAAAAACGGTGATGTGGAAGCTGCCGATCAGCTGAAGAAGGAGATCAAGGCAGCCCAGAAGGACCAGAAGGACACCCACAGTGAGCTGATGAACAAGATGCAGATGATCTTCCAGGATCCCATCGCATCGCTCGATCCCCGTATGACCGTCCGCGAGATCATCGCGGAGGGCCTCATCATCCGCGGCGTGACCGATAAGAAGACCATCGACGACGCCGTGTACCGCGTGCTGGATCTGGTCGGACTCGTGCATGAGCACGCCGGCCGTTACCCGCACGAATTCTCCGGCGGTCAGCGGCAGAGAATCGGCATCGCACGTGCGATCATCCTCAACCCCGAGCTGATCATCGCCGACGAGCCTATCTCCGCACTTGACGTGTCGATTCAGGCACAGGTCATCAACCTACTGAACGACCTCCGCAAGGAGCTGGGCCTGACCATCATGTTTATCGCGCACGACCTGTCCGTCGTCAAGTATTTCTCCGACCGCATCGGCGTCATGTACTTCGGCCACATGGTCGAGCTGGCTTCGAGTGACGAGCTGTTCGCTCACCCGCTGCATCCGTACACCAAGTCGCTGCTCTCCGCTATCCCGCTCCCCGACCCGCTGACGGAAAAGGCCAGAAAGCGTATCGTGTACAACCCGCTGAGCGACCACGACTACTCCGAGCAGCAGCCTACGATGCGGGAGATCATCCCCGGCCACTTTGTCAAGTGCAACGACGCCGAGGAAGCAAAGTACAGGAAGGAACTCGGATTGTGAGCGGCGGCAAAAAGTCAGCTGTCGGCTTCGTGATCGCCTCCGTGATCGGTCTGGCGATCGCGGCCGCAGTGTTGATCAGCCGGCTGTCCGGGGGAGAAACGATGACGCTGGCGGTTATCCGCTGCCTGTCAGACGCTTTTACCGTATCCGGACTCGTCCTGCTGTTTTCCGCAGGTCTGATCGCCATCTCGGACGCGGGTGCTTTCCGCGGACTCGGCTATTCGGCACATTATCTGTTTGACCGGCTTGTCCCCGGACGGGCTTCCCGCCGTCCCGAGACTTACGCGGACTATGTACAGCGGAAAAACGAAAAGGAACCTGCCGGTATCTGGATCTATCCGTTGATCCCCGGAGGCGTGCTTTTCGTGCTTGCGATCATATTCTTGATCCTGTATCATTCCGTATAATTCCTGCCGCTTTCACGGAAAGCGGAAAACACAAAAAACAGGCCGCCGCACGATAGTGCGGCGGCCTGTTTTATTTCGGGGCAAACGCCCCGCAATCACTTCGTCCGGCAGCCTATAACCGTACTTCGGCTGCGTGGGTCAAGTTTTCTGACCTGCCCGGCAGGGGGGAGCAAGCTCCGAAAAAATAAAATCATCATGATCGACCGTAACGTTGAACCTCAACTATAACAGATAACGGAAATAACGGAAAACGATCACATTGAACGATAACCGATCTTATAAAAAAGATTGAAATCTGTCGCCCGAGGGCGGCGGTTTTCAAAAACCGGGCAGGCCACGGAAGAACCGGATCAGTCAATGTCCAGCTCGAAGGTCTCGGTGGAGTTGACGGCGTCCAGACCGAGCTGGGCGCGGCGCAGCTCGTCGGCCACGCGGTCATACTCGGCGGTCACGGTATCGAGGTCGTAGTTGGCGTACTTGTACTCGATGATCGTGCCGGTGCCGCGATTGTTGACACGGGCCTTGGGCAGCGTGTTCTTCATGCCGGAGAGCTTGTCCTTGCGGCGGGACAGCTGGGGGATGTAGACGAGGATCTGATCGATGGTCATGTCAAAGCCGGGCACGAGGTGCGAGGCGTTGAACTGATTGATCGCGTGCTTGATCCGGCGGGTCTTGGCCTCAAGGAGGTCCAGCCGCGCCTGCGTTCCGGCAAAATCGTACACGGGACGGACCGCCTCAAGATCCTCACCGACAGCGGCCACGTAGGAGCAGCTCATGGATTCCATGCGGAGCAGGTCGTTCATTTCCTCGGTCAGTTCCTTCAGCAGCTTGGCTGCTTCTGCGGATGTACAGATCATGGGTATCACCCTCTCTTTCATATAGTAGGATTTCTTGCGGCCCACCGGCCGCATCCGACTTTATTATAGCACATTATTACGGGAAATGCAAGGGGGGCAGCCCTATGATTTTGAGCTGCCTCCCTGCAGGGGTCAATTTCTCGGCACTTATCTGATATACAGCCCGTTTTCGCCTGCGTCGACGGTGATCACGGAGCCGGGAGCGGGATCGTCCGCGATGATGCGGCGCGCGACCAGCGTTTCGATCTCGGACTGCATCAGACGCTTCAGAGGACGCGCACCGTAGGCGGGATCATAGCCGGTATCGGCAAGCCACCGCTTGGCGGCGTCGGTGATCTCCAGCACCAGCTGACGGTCCGCAAGACGCTTTTTCAGCCCGGCAGCCAGAAGGTCCACGATGCCTGCAATGTTGTCACGGGTCAGCGGCTTGTAGAAGACGATCTCGTCAAGACGGTTCAGGAACTCGGGGCGGAACGACCGGCGGAGCAGGGAAGTAACTGTCCCGCGCGCATCGTCGGAGATTTCCCCGTCCTCCCCGATGCCGTCGAGCAGGATATCCGATCCAAGGTTGGAGGTCAGGATGATGATGGTGTTCTTGAAATCCACCGTCCGGCCCTGACTGTCCGTGATGCGGCCGTCGTCCAGCACCTGAAGCAGCACGTTGAAGACGTCCGGATGTGCCTTCTCCACCTCGTCGAACAGTACGACGGAGTACGGCTTGCGGCGCACCGCCTCGGTCAGCTGACCGCCCTCGTCGTACCCGACGTATCCGGGAGGCGCTCCGATCAGCCGCGACACGGAGTATTTCTCCATGTACTCCGACATATCGATACGCACGATATTCTTTTCATCGTCGAACAGCGCCTCGGCCAGCGCCTTGGCCAGCTCGGTCTTGCCCACACCCGTGGGACCGAGGAACAGGAACGACCCGATCGGCCGCCGCGGATCACGGATGCCGGCGCGGGAACGCAGGATCGCGTCGGAAACCTTGGTCACGGCTTCGTCCTGACCGATCACACGCTTGTGCAGCACTTCGTCCAGATGCAGGACCTTGTCCCGCTCCCCCTGTACCAGCCGCGCCACCGGGATGCCCGTCCACCGCGACACGATGCGGGAGATCTCCTCCTCGCCGACGGCGTTCCGCAGCAGCGTGTCGGCTGCGTTCCGACCGCTTGCGGCGTTGGCCTCCTCGGCCTCTGCCAGCTCCTTCTGCAGTGCCGGAAGACGACCGTATTTCAGCTCGGCCGCTTTTTCCAGATCGTAATCGTTCTGCGCCTTGTCGATGTCGGACAGCACCTGCTCGATCTCCTCGCGGATGCGCTGTGTCCTGCCGATGCTGTCCTTTTCGTTCTGCAGACGTGCCTTCATGCCCGTCATGGTCTCACGCAGCTCGGACAGCTCCGCCTGCAGCTTGAGCAGACGGTCGGCCGAGAGCTTGTCGCTCTCCTTCTTCAGTGCGGCCTCCTCGATCTCCAGCTGCATGATGCGGCGGGCGATGTCATCCATCTCCGCCGGCATGGAATTCATCTCGGTTTTGATCAGCGCACACGCCTCGTCGACCAGATCGATCGCCTTGTCGGGCAGGAAACGGTCGGAGATGTAGCGGTTGGACAGCACGGCAGCCGCGATCAGGGCCTGATCGTGGATCTTGACGCCGTGGAATACCTCGTACCGCTCCTTGAGTCCGCGCAGGATCGAAATGGTGTCCTCCACGGTCGGCTCGTCGATCAGCACAGGCTGGAAACGGCGCTCCAGCGCGGGGTCCTTCTCGATATACTTGCGATACTCGTCCAGCGTCGTCGCACCGATGCAGTGCAGCTCACCGCGCGCCAGCATGGGCTTGAGCAGATTGCCCGCGTCCATGGCGCCGTCGGTTTTGCCTGCGCCGACGATGTTGTGAAGCTCGTCGATGAACAGAATGATCCTGCCCTCGGACTCTTTTACCTGATTCAAAACGGCCTTGAGACGCTCCTCAAACTCGCCGCGGTACTTCGCGCCGGCGACCAGCGCGCCCATGTCCAGAGAGAACACCGAGCGGTCCTTGAGGTTTTCGGGCACGTCACCCTTGACGATGCGCTGCGCGAGCCCTTCGGCCACGGCGGTCTTGCCGACGCCCGGCTCGCCGATCAGCACGGGGTTGTTCTTCGTCTTACGCGACAGGATGCGGACGACGCTGCGGATCTCCTCGTCACGGCCGATGACGGGATCCAGTTTCTTGGCACGGGCCAGCTCCACAAGGTCCTGACCGTATTTCTTCAATACGTCGTAGGTGTCCTCCGGGTTGTCCGTGCTGACGCGCTGATTGCCGCGCATATCCTTGAGAGCGGCCAGCAGCTTGTCCCGGCTGATACCGTGGCGGCGGATCAGATCCTTCATCGTGCCGTCCGGCTGCTCGAACAGGCCGAGCAGCAGATGCTCGACAGAGGTGTAGGCGTCCTGCATCCGCGCGGCTTCGTCCTCGGCGGCGGTCAGCGCACGGCCCAGATCGGGGGACAGGTACAGCTGCCCGGCGGATGCTCCTCCGACCTTGACGGACGGCAGCTTATCCGCGGCTGTCTCCGCGTCCTTGAGGAGCGCCTCGGAATCCGTTCCGATGCGGCGGATCAGCTCCCACGCCACGCCTTCGCGGCTCTCCAGCAGTCCGACAAGCAGGTGGACCTGCTCCAGCTGCTGATGCCCGGCGCGTTGTGCTGCCGCCTGTGCGGCTTGCAGCGTTTCCATACTTTTCTGTGTCAATTTGTTTGTATTCATATTTTATACCTCCCTCCGGGGCGGTGAACTTGTCCGTCCCGTCTTTAGATTCGGCGTCCGGGCTGCGGACACCGGGTATCGTTATCCTTTGTTTCCGATCCTATTATATACCGAAAACCGCATGATTTTGTGAACAAATATAGCTATAACTGTTAAAATTAGCACTCGCACGCAAAGAGTGCTAAACTATAAAGGCGGATACATAGGAAAAGCCATGAAAAAAGCCGGATTTGTTAGCATTCAAGTCGTCTTCTGCACCGTTGAAAATTTTTTTCGGATTTTCCCGGAAACCGATTGATTTTTGAAAAAGATTATGATACACTATAGATGACTATCCAAAGCAATGTCCGCTGCCGTCCGCGCGGCGGGGAAGGGGGGGAATGGTATGAAGCATACAGACCGCAACGCGTATAAGCTGCCGGCTGTCGTTCTGGCGGTCGTGATGATCGTGACATTGATGCCGGCTGCCGTTCCTGCCCGTGCAGACGATATATCAGGTCTGCCGTCTGCTCCGCCTACCGCGAGCGGCTCCTGTGGCACGAACGTGACGTGGTCGTTCTGGTCCGTCACGGGTCTTTTGTACATCAGCGGGTCCGGAGAAATGGATCCCTGCTGGTGCGGCGACCCGGACGATCCCGGATACGACGCGTATCGGAACGCCGTCCTGACCGCCGTGATCGGCCGCGGCGTGACCTCGATCGGAGACTACGCCTTCTGCGGCTGCACAGGCATGACGTCCGTCGTGATCCCCGATACCGTGACCGTGATCGGGACCGAGGCCTTTGAGGGCTGCACGTCCCTCGAAAGCGCGGAGCTTCCCGTCGGACTTGTGTCTATCGGCGCCGGCGCCTTCAACGGCTGCAGCGCGCTGACGGATCTGCATATCCCGGCTTCTGTCACCGATGTCGGTTGGCTGGCCTTCTCCGCCTGCTCCGGACTGACCTCGATCACGGTCGACGAGCAGAATCCCGTCTACTGCGCCTCCGGCAACTGTCTGATCGAGCGCGGCAGCCGGACGCTGCTGGCCGGGTGTCGGAACAGCGAGATCCCCGACGACGGCAGTGTGGCGGTGATCGGAGACAAGGCCTTTTATGCCTGCCGCGGCCTGATCCGTGCGGTGATCCCGGGCGGCGTCCGCCGCATCGGTGAATCCGCGTTTGCGGATTGCACCGACCTTGTGAGTATCGGGATACGCAGGGATACCGCGTTCATCGGAGACGATGCCTTTGCCGGGTGTGTGCTGCTGACCTTATATTGCGAGACGGAGATCGCCCCTGCCGGCTGGAGCGAATGGTGGAATCCGTCCGATTGTCAGGTGGTCTGGAGCTGGAACGACCAGCCGGGGACCTTCTCCCTGTTCGGAACGGTGAACGCGCCCGGACCCGACGGAGCCATCGTGATGACGCTGACGGACGCGGGGACCGGAGAGATCGCGGCCCGGCAGACCGTGACGGCGCTGAGCGATACCGTATACATCTTCAACGGGGACATGGGGTACGAGACCATGGCCGTCTGCGATACCATCTATGCCTTTGAGCATATTCCGGTCGGGCAGTATGTCCTGACGATCAGCGGCGGCGGGCGTGTGGCCCGCGAGCTGGAGGTGACGGTCGACGGGGACGTCCTGCTGAACGCGACCGTCAATATCCGCGGAGACATCAACGGAGACGGCGTGCTGACAGCTGTCGACGTAGCCATGCTCAACTCCTGTGCCCGGGGACTTATGAAGGTCTACGGGTATACCCTGGCCTGTGCGGACGTCATGTTCGACGACGGGCGCGTCACCACGGCGGACGCCGCGAAGGTCAATGCCGTCGTGAAGGGGACGTCCGTGATGGACTGAACGGACCGAATCCCTGTATTCTGCGAAAAAACTTGAATATGGAGGCTGAATAAGGATAAAGATTGGCCAAGGTTGAGTTTACGCTGAACGAGAAAGGTGGGTGCCGTCATGGGCGCCCGCCTTTTTGCCGTTCCCCGCATCCCGCAGGATGAGGGGGCAGGGAGAAGGGCGCGGCACAGCCGATCCCTTCTCCCTGCTATAAAATAAGATATTCCCCCTCGTCTGCGGGGTGGGGGGGCAGGGGGGGTGAGGGAAAAGGTCAGTCTGAACTTCCGGCGATCCGGAAACGCCCGGCTTCCGGCGGCAGAGCGCCGGTCTTCCTCTCTTCCCCGCGTACGGGAGGGCAGGGGGAAGGTCCCGAGCGCGGGATGCCTCTTCGTTCTCCGCGCCCGGAGGCGCGGAGAAAATCGACCGTGTACAACGGCAAACGACCTCCGTTCACAAAGAAAAAATGCAGTAAGGGGTTGACTTGGACCTCAAAATATGGTATTATAAATAGTGGACAATTCTATCCGCTAAGGATATTCATTTTGATGGAGGCATTATTGATGAGGAAAAAGGCAAAGGCACTCGCTGCTCTCCTGTGCGCGGCGGCACTCATGCTGTCGTCATGCAGTCTGATAAATCCCGGGCCTTCCGTGATCACGCTCGACGAGTCGGACGTGCCGATCGAGCCGGATACCGAACCCGCTACCGAGCCGGTCACCGAGAAACGGACTACGCCCGTCACGACCCGCCCTATCGAGCCGGATACCGAGCCGTCGACTGCTGAAGAGGACTCCGAGGCTGATACGGAGGTCCAGACCGAGCCGGACACCGGATCGGATCACGTCCACTCCTACGGCAGCTGGCATACGGTCACGGAAGCGACCTGTACCACCGCCGGTCAGGAGGTCCGCAGTTGTGCCTGCGGCGAGGCTGAATGGCGCGATATAGCTCCGTCCGGTCATAACGTCGTGTCCACCGCCAATACCGCCGCCACCTGTACCGAGCCCGGCCATAAGGGCGGGACGCACTGCTCCTTCTGCGGTATCGTGGTCGAGGAGGGCGAGATCCTGCCCGCACTCGGACATACGCCGGCGCCCGATGATGACGTCGCCGCTACCTGCACCAAGCCCGGCTCTACCGGCGGCTCGCATTGCACCGTCTGCGGTGCTGTGACCGAGCAGGCTGCCGAGATACCCGCACTCGGCCATACAGCCGTCAGAACGGAAGGGAAACCGGCCACCTGCACGGAAGCAGGTGTCACGGACGGCAGCATCTGCACGGTTTGCGGTGAGACGCTGACCGCTCAGCAGGCGATCCCGCCGAAGGGTCACCAGACCCTGGCGATCCCCGGCTACGCGGCTACCTGTACCGAGGACGGTATGACGGACGGCGCCGTGTGCGCGGCTTGCGATCTTGTGCTGGCCGAGCAGGAGCCGATCCCGGCGCTCGGACATACGATCGTGACAGATGAGGCGGTCGAGCCTACCTGCACGCAGCCCGGTCGGACTGCCGGTTCCCGCTGCTCCGCATGCGGCGTTGTGTTCGAGGCACAGACCATCATCCCTGCCCACGGCCACGTGCTGGGTCCCGATGCTACCTGCACGGAGGATCAGGTCTGCGAGGTCTGCGGAGAGATCATCTCGTCCGCCGGCGGACATATCGTCCAGACCGACGCAGCTGTCGCTCCCACCTGTACCGAGACCGGTCTGACCGAAGGCTCCAGATGCGCGGTCTGCGGTGAGGTGCTTGTTCCGCAGGAGGTCCTGCCTGCGCTCGGTCATACCGAGGTCGTGGACGAGGCTGTCGAAGCGACCTGCATGGCTCCCGGCAAGACCGAAGGCCTGCATTGCAGCGTCTGCGGCTTCGTGTTCAAGACGCAGGAGGTCATTCCCGCCACGGGCCATACCGTCGTGATCGATCCGGCTGCCGCACCTTCCTGCACCGAGGACGGCCTGACCGAGGGCAGGCATTGCGAGGTCTGCGGTGAGATCCTGGTGGCGCAGGAGGTCCTGCCCGCCCGCGGACATACGCCTGCGATACTGCCCGAAATCAAGCCGACCTGCACTGAGGACGGCAAGACCGCCGGCACCGTGTGCGCCGTCTGCGGTACCATACTTGAGGAACAAACGATCATTGAAAAACTCGGCCACACGCTCGTGACCGATCCCGCCGTCCCGCCGACCTGCACCGAAACGGGCCGGACAGAGGGCAGCCGCTGCGCGGTCTGCGGCACCGTTTTCACGGTTCAGGACGTTATCCCGGCACTCGGGCATACCATCGTCATCAACGAGGCGGTCGACCCCGACTGCACCACGGACGGACATACCGAAGGAGCTTACTGCGCGGTTTGCGGTATCACTCTTGAGGAAGCACGCATCGTGCCCGCACTCGGACACATGGCTGTGACCGATGAAGCGGTCGAGCCGACCTGCACCGGGACCGGTCTTACCGAGGGCTCTCACTGCTGTGTCTGCGGTGAGGTTCTAGTCAGACAGGAGGTCCGCGAGGCGCTCGGTCATACGATCGTGACGGAGCCCGGCGTAGAGCCGACCTGCTCGTCCATCGGCGTGACGGAATACTCTTACTGCACCGTTTGCGGCGCGATCCTTACCCCGAGAGAAGTCCTGCCCGCAGCCGGACATCCGATTGTTGTCGACAAGGCTGTCGAGCCTACCTGCACGGAGCCCGGCAAGACCGAAGGCCGACATTGCTATGTCTGCGGCGTCGTGCTTATCCCCCAGACCGTCATTCCCGCCAAGGGCCATACGCTGGGCCCGAACGCGACCTGCACCGAGGATCAGGTCTGCGAGGTCTGCGGCGAGGTCATTTCCTCTGCCGGCGGACATATCATTCAGATCGATGCGGCTGTTGCACCCACCTGCACGGTGGACGGCCTGACCGAAGGCTCCAGATGCGCGGTCTGCGGTGAGGTGTTCGTAAAGCAGGAGGTCATTCCCGCGCTCGGTCATACGCCTGTGACCGATCCCGAGGTCGCCCCGACCTGTACCGATGACGGCAATACCGAAGGCAGCCACTGCGCGGTCTGCGGTGAAATATTCACGGCGCAGAAGACCATTCCCGCGCTCGGACACACTCCTGTCATCGATCCCGCCGTGCCTCCGACCTGTACCGAAATGGGTAAGACGGAAGGCCGCCATTGCTCGGTCTGCGGCGCCGTCCTCTTCCTTCAGGCTGATATTCCGGCGCTCGATCATACGATCGTGACCGATCCCGCCGCAGCCCCGACCTGTACCGAGAACGGCCGTACCGAAGGCTCGCACTGCGCGACCTGCGGCAAGGTCATCAAGGGACAGCAGATCCTGCCTGCCAGAGGGCATACGCTCGTGACCGAGCCCGGCAGGGAGCCGACCTGTCTGTCCATCGGTGTTACCGAGTGTACGTACTGCGCCGTCTGTGGCACGACCATCGTCAAGCGCGAGATTTTGCCGGCGCTGGGTCACACGGTCGTGATCGATGAAGCCGTTGCACCCACCTGTACCACAGACGGTCTGACCGAAGGCTCGCACTGCACGACCTGCGGTGAGGTCTTTACGAAGCAGCAGGTCCTGCCTGCCGCCGGTCATACGATCGTAACGGATATGGCTGTCGTTCCGACCTGCACCGAAGAGGGCCTGACGGAAGGAAGCCATTGCGCGGTCTGCGGTGAGGTCATCGTCAAGCAGATCGTCGTTCCCGCACTCGGCCATACGCAGGTCGAGGATCCGGCTGTGGAAGCTACTTGTACGACTCCCGGCAAGACCGCCGGCGTGCATTGCAGCACCTGCGGCAGCGTGCTGGCTGAGCGGATCGAAATCCCCGCTTCGGGTCACACGCTCGTGACTACGCCTGCCGTGGCTCCGACCTGCACAGAAGACGGCAAGACCGAAGGCGCTTACTGCTCCGTCTGCGGAGAGGTGACTGCCGAACAGAAAGTTATCCCCGCGCTCGGTCATACGCTCGTGACCGACCCCGCCGTGGCTCCGACCTGCACCGAGGACGGCCTGACGGAAGGCAGCCATTGCACGGTCTGCGGCGCTGTCGTCACCGAGCGGACCGGGATCCCCGCACTCGGCCACACCGAGGAAGTCATTCCGGCTGTCTCTGCGACCTGTACCGAGGACGGCAAGACTGAAGGCGCTTACTGCTCCGTCTGCGGAGAGGTGACTGCCGAACAGAAAGTTATCCCCGCGCTCGGTCACACGCTCGTGACCGACCCCGCCGTAGCTCCGACCTGTACCGAGGACGGCAAGACCGAAGGGCAACATTGCTCCGTCTGCGGCACAGTGCTTATTCCCCAGAACGTCATTCCCGCCAAGGGCCATACGATAGGGCCGGACGCGACCTGCACCGAAGATCAGGTGTGCGAGGTCTGCGGCGAGGTCATTTCCTCCGCCGGCGGACATATCACTCAGATCGATGCGGCTGTTGCGCCCACCTGCACGGCGGACGGTCTGACCGAAGGCTCCAGATGCGCGGTCTGCGGTGAGGTGTTCGTAAAGCAGGAGGTCATTCCCGCGCTCGGTCACACGCTCGTGACCGATCCCGCCGTGGCTCCGACCTGCACCGAAGAGGGCCTGACGGAAGGAAGCCGCTGCACGGTCTGCGGTGAGATCGTCGTCAATCAGATCGTTATCCCCGCACTCGGCCATACGCAGGTCGAGGATCCGGCTGTGGAAGCCACTTGTACGACTCCCGGCAAGACTGCCGGTGTGCATTGCAGCATCTGCGGCAGCGTGCTGGTTGAGCAGATCGATATTCCCGCTTCGGGTCATACGCTCGTGACTACGCCTGCCGCAGCTCCGACCTGCACCGAAGAGGGTCTGACTGAAGACGCTTACTGCTCCGTTTGCGGAGAAGTGACGGCTGAACAGACAGTTATCCCCGCACTCGGTCACACGCTCGTGACCGATCCCGCCGTGGCTCCGACCTGCACCGAGGACGGCCTGACGGAGGGCAGCCATTGCACGGTCTGCGGTGCCGTCGTTATCGAGCGGACCGTGATCCCCGCGCTCGGACATGACGTCGGCGCTGACGGCAAATGCACGCGCTGCGGTGAGCAGATCATCACAGAGATTCTTGAGTTTATTTCCAACGGCGACGGGACCTGCTATGTCAGCGGCATCGGCACCTGCACGGATACCGATCTCGTGATACCGCAATACTCTCCCTCCGGCGATCTCGTGACGGGCATCGGTGAGAACGCATTCCGGGACAACGCGAAACTGACCGGTGTAACGCTTCCCGAGGGTCTGACAACGATCGGCGATTACGCTTTCAACAGGGCCAACTTGCGGAGTGTCGTCATTCCGGGCAGCGTTACGAATATCGGAAAATACGCCTTCTGTGTCGGACGTTATCTGCAAAACATTCAAGTAAGCAGCGATAACGCGTATTACGTCAGCGCCGGGAACTGCCTCATCGAAAAATCGACCGGTACGCTCCTGACGGGCTGCAGAAACAGCGTGATCCCGGATGACGGAAGTGTGAAGGTCATCGGCACCTACGCTTTCTATAACTGCGCCGACATCGAAACCATTGCGCTCCCGGACAGCGTCACGGGGATCAACAATTATGCTTTCTGCAATTGTACCAAGTTGACGACGATCACCCTGAACGAAGGGCTGACGCAGATCAGACTCGGTGCTTTCCAGGGCTGCACGTCCCTGACCGACGTGAATATCCCGGATACCGTGATCGGTATCGGCAAAAACGCGTTCCTGAATTGCACCGCTCTGAAGAGCATCGAGATCCCTGCTTCGGTGACTTCGATCGATGCGGACGCATTCGCCAGCTGTAAGGATCTGACTATCCTCTGCCGTGCTGCGTCCCAGCCGAGCGGTTGGAACACGGACTGGAACCCCTCCGACTGCCCGGTCGTGTGGAATTATCACACCGGCAGTAAGGGCCTTGAGTTCACCTCCAACGGTGACGGCACCTGCACGCTTACCGGCCTCATGAGCTGCACCGATCACGATATCGTCATCCCGTCCGTTTCTCCGGACGGGGATATCGTGACCGGGATCGCAGCCGGTCTGTGTGAGCAGTATTATCATGATGAATGTCCGATCACCTCAATCACCGTTCCGACCACGGTCACGTCGATCGGCGACTACGCTTTCGACGTCGGCACGGGTACCATGCTGCCTGTGATCTACGAAGGTACCAGACAGCAGTGGAGTAGTCTTCAGTTTGAAAGCTGCTATCCTTCTATGGGGACGTTTGTGCCCGCGAGCAGCGTGACCTGCTCCGACGGGCCCGCGCCCGTGATCAGCCCCGCGCTGAGTTTCAAACTGAACGATGCCGGAACGGGCTATATCCTAGTCAAGTACACGCATCCGAATCCCGGGACCTCCAAGACCTACGCGGCCGTCGTGCCGGAGCTGTACAAGGGCCTGCCGGTGCTTGAGATCGACGCGAAGGTCATGTCCGTCCAGCAGGTGAAGTTTGAGATCCCCGAATCCGTGACCGTCACAGGGACGCTGACCGTTGTAGGATACGGCTTCATGCAGGAGTTCGACTACCTCGGCACGAAGGCACAGTGGGCGGCGATGCCGTTCACCTATAAGCTGGCCGAGGGCATGGAGCACGCTGTCTTCGTGTACATCTACTGTAGTGACGGCCTGATCGTCTACTCGAAGCCGGATCATGAGTGGGAGAGCGAAGTCGTTTTCGAGCCGACCTGTATTTGTGAAGGCTGCTTGGAATCAGTATGCCGTATCTGCGGTCAGATTGAGCAAGAAGATATATCTGCGTTGGGGCATACATTTGTCGATGGTATATGTACTCGTTGCGGAGGAAACGCCAATAGTAGCCTGCTTGAGTTTACTTCAAATTGCGACGGTACTTGTTATATAAGTGGAATCGGTATCTGCACGGATACAGATGTGGTGATCCCGAACGTATCCCCTGTGGGCGAGAAAGTGACGGGCATCGGTGATTATGCTTTCTTTGAATGCACTGGTTTGGAGAACGTCACGATTCCAAACAGCGTGACGAGCATAGGCGGTTATGCGTTCTACAACTGCCCCAACCTGACCATCTACTGCGAATCCACCTCCCAGCCTTCCGGATGGTCCGACGATTGGAACCCCTTCAACTGTCCCGTCGTCTGGGGCTACACTCTCTCCTGACCGTATCCCCAAACAACAAAAAGCCCGCACCGGCGTTTGCCGGTGCGGGCTGTATTTTTACCATGTCCCTTTTTCGTATCTGTCCGTGATCAACGCCAGAATGTCCTCGTCTGCCGGGCAGAACTCATACTGCCCGATCTCCGCGGGCGTGATCCAGCGCAGATCGTTATGCTCCAGCAGCTGAGGCTCGCCCGACGCGATCTCCGCCTCGTACAGCGTCAGGCGGATCGTGATGTCCGGGTAGACGTGGTCCACCGCGCAGAACACCGCGCCGACGGCCACCTCTATCCCCAGCTCCTCGCGGCATTCGCGGATCAGCGCCACTTGTCCCGTTTCCCCGGGCTCGATCTTGCCCCCGACGAACTCCCAGAGCAGCCCTCGCGCCTTGTGCGCCGGCCGCTGACAGATCATGAAGGTCCCCGCCCCGCGGTCGCGGATCAGGGCTGCCACTACCTGCGTCATATCGGAACTCCTTTTATGCACTTTTTACAGCGGCAGGAAGGTCTTGGCCACGGTGAAGTACAGCAGCAGCGTCAGCGTGTCAACGATCGTCGTGATGAACGGGCTGGCCATGACAGCCGGGTCAAGCCCGAGCTTCTTGGCGCCAACGGGCAGCAGGGAACCGATCATTTTGGCGATCATGATGGCGATGCAGATGGTCAGACACACCACGAGAGAGGTGCGGACGTTGTCTGCCGTAAACGCGAGCCGGAAGTCGACCAGCATGGTCTTGATGAAGCACACGATGCCGACGGACAGACCGCACAAGAGCGACACGCGGAATTCCTTCCAGATGATCCGCATGATGTCGGAGGGCTCGATGTCGCCAAGGGACAGACCGCGGATGATGGTGACGGAGGTCTGACCGCCCGCGTTTCCGCCGGTGTCCATCAGCATGGGGATAAAGACGGTCAGGATGGCCATCTTGGACAGCGCGTCCTCAAAATGGCCGAGAATGGTGGACGTAAAGGTCGCGGAGACCATCAGGAGCAGCAGCCACGGGATGCGCTGCTTCCACGTCTCGAACACACCGGTCTTGAGGTAGGGCTTGTCGGAGGGCACGATTGCGGCCATCTTTTCGATATCCTCGGTGACCTCGGTCTCCATGACGTCCATGGCATCGTCGACCGTGACGATACCGACGAGGCGATGCTCGCGGTCCACGATGGGCAGAGCCAGCATATCGTACTTGGAAATGATGGACGCGACGGTCTCCTGGTCGTCCAGCGTGGACGCGCAGATGATGTTCTCGTCCATGATGTCGCTGATCAGCTCGTCCTCTTTGGCAAACAGCAGCTTCTTGAGAGGAACGATGCCCTGCAGCACGCGGGAGGAATCCGTGACGTACGCGACGTACACGGTCTCCTTGTCGATACCGGTCCTGCGGATATGATCGACGGCCTCCGCGCAGGTCATGCTGCGGTTGAGGTCGATGAATTCGGCGGTCATGACGCTGCCGGCGGAATCCTCGGGGTACGCCAGCAGGCGGTTGATGTCGGCCCGCGTTTCGGGCGTGGTGTTCTTCATGATGCGGTGGACGATGCTGGCAGGCAGCTCCTGCAGCATATCGACCGCGTCGTCGAGTGCGAGGTCTTCCAGAATGACCGCGATCTCTCGGTCGGTCATGGCGTCGATGATTCGCTGCTGCTCCTCGACCTCCAGCTCGGCGAACACGTCGGCTGCCTGATCCTTGGTCAGCAGCTTGAATACGGTCGGGATCCGCGCGGCGGGCAGCTCGGTGAAGAAGTCCGCGACCTCGACGGGCTGCAGGTCCTCCAGCGCCCGGCGGAAATCAACGTAGTGGCGGCTGTCAAGCAGGTCGACAAGGCACTCGAAGGTGTTCTCGATCACCTGCTCGTGCTGCTCGAATTCGGTGGGAAGATCCTCGTCCACTTCCTTCTGGATCTCTTCGGCGGCGGCCTCGACCTCGCTGTCGATGATGCTGTCGTCGGTAAGGCTGTTGTCGGTCAGCCCGGCGTCCGCGGTGTCGGTATCCGGCTCATGAGCCGGATCACGTTCGGGCGGGTGAACCGTGCTTTCCGTGTCGATGCGGACGGTCTCCGTCTGATCGGCGCTGCTTTGCAGAATGTCATTGTCCCGATCCATGTTCTGGTCTTCGTTCATCATAACGATTCATCCCCCGTTTCTTTGCTTGATTTGGATATGGGGCAGGCGGCAAGGCAAACCCGCTCCCCACATGGGCCGCACGGCGCGTGAGCGTTCCCGCGGCTGATACAGTATAGCACAAAGGGGACGGATTGTCAACAGTTTTAGCGGTATTCGTCTGAATTTTCTTGAATTTGACGAATAGATACCCCAAACATTGCAATATCGGCTTATTTTGCCGTTTCAGACCGCAATACCGGACTTTTTGCGGGTCTGCGTAAAGCCTGTCGGCTCTTTTGACGTTTGAAGCCACCGGGACCCGGCCCGGAAGAAACACGCGGAGAGCGGACGCACCAAAAACGATTTGCCGGTAAAACTTTTTTGAATTCCGTTGACAAATCACCTTGCGTATGATACAATAATATGATACAGACCGACCGGTGCCGCCGCACCGGAGTTTTGCCGTCCGCGCGTCCGCCGGACGGCGGGGAAAAGGAGGAAAAAAGCCTATGCAGGAAAAGAAAAACGCTGCGATCGAAGATACGATCGGAGATCGAGCGCGCCAAAAGGAGCTGGACGACTTCTGGAACGTGGAAAACCTTCTGCCGGGCTCCCGTCCGTCCCGGATCGTCGTCCGTCCGGCGCAGACCCCGCCGTCGGCGGTCGAGGTCGAGCTTGACCAACGTCCGCCCGCGGCGGAGGACACCGTCGCCGCCGTTCCGCTGACCGTCCGCCGGGAGGACTATCCGTCCGCCCGTCCGGATCAGCCGCTCAGGACGGCGCCGAAGGACAATCCGAATCCGTACGGTGCTTCCTCGGCCCCGCGAGGTGACCGCCCGTTGTCCGTTGACCGCGGTACGCCGCACTTCGTCCCGCCTCACACGGCGGACGAGGCACAGATGGATTCGCCGTGCCTCGAGTACGTGCCGGACGGCGTGCTGCTGCATAAGGTCAGCGTGTACGAGTGGAGATCCAATTTCCATTACTTTGACGAATTTGCCCACGACGCGGTCCGGTACGCGGCTCGGAAGCCGTCGGATAAGTCCGCGCGGCGGGAGTCGTTCTTCTCCTTCCTGCCTCAGTATGCCCAGCTCACGCAGGGACAAACGGCGTGGTATCTGCGCTGGCGCGAGGCTGTCCGCGGCGGGGAATACCCGGATACGGACTACGCTTATATCCTCTTGTACCTGTTCGAGCTGATCAATCTGCCCGCCGACGACGCGGAGGCTGCCGCTGCGCGTGACCGCATGGCCGATGTCTGGATCGCTTACCGCAAGCGGTACCCCCAGCTTGACCACTATATGTGCGAGTGGCTGTGCGACTACTGCCTCATCCACCGCCTGAACGCGCCTGTGGACCGCCTGATGCCGGCACTCGGCGACATCATCGAGATGAGCCGGCTCAAGGAATTCTACCTGACCGCCGCGGTCACGGGGGACAGCCACGACCTTGAGAGCGCCCGCATCCTCCTGCGGCATTGCTGTCAGTATGATTACCACAAAAGCAAATTCGCGCAGGGCGAGCAGGCGCCGATGTTTGACAAGCTCGTTCCCGGCGCCGTGGCGGCGATCCTGCCGCTGCTGCTCGGGCGGAACGGTCAGGCCCCGCTGATCACGATGCAGGACTCGTCCGTCACGCGTGATGCCTATACGGGCGCCCTCTGCGCCTACCGCAACAAGCGGCGCATCACCGTGTCCTATACGTCCTTTTCACGCTCCCACGAATTCCGCTTCCTGATCGGGGACGTGGTCAAGCACGTTGAGAACCGCATCCGCGGCTGGATCGGTGTACGGTCGCGGCTGTCCATCCTGACGCTGCCGATCCCTGTCCGGGACGCCGTGGACGTATACCTGCGTCCGTTCGCGCCCACCCAGCCGCTGTCCGCTCCCAAAAAGGACGAGCCGGCACCGGCCTACGAAAAGCTGTACGACCTGCCGCAGAAGCAGGTGACGCTGGCGGATGCCGATGCTATCGAGCGCTCGTCGTGGGATACCACCCGCATCCTGACCGACGCGTTCGGGGCAGAGGACAGCGTCCCCGAGGACGTACCCGTTCCCGCTGCGGATCCCGTACCGGACGTGGAGCCGCTCCCAAGGGAGCCGCTCCCGGCTGAACAGGACACCTTGCCGGACGCACCCGCGTCCGTCTCGCTGGCTGACGCGCTCGGCGAGCTGTGTACCTTCGTCCGCATGGCGCTGAACGAGGACGGTCCCGGGCAGCGCGCGTTCGCCGTCAGCCGCCGCACCATGCCCGATGCCGTTGCCGAGGAGATCAACGCGATCACGGCCGACGGCGAGGTCGGGGACGTGATCCTCGACGATCGCGGAGACGGCGTGTATACCGTACTTGAAGATTACCGTGAACTTGTCCGTCAGGCGTTGAAGGTCTGACGGCGGAAAACAGAAAGGGTGATAAGATATGCCCCAGAATCCTGAAAAACAGATCAAGGTCCCCCGCCGGATCTTGGGATCCCTTTTGTCGTCGGTGTCCGCCGGCGTCGTGCCGCGCGCCGGTGCACCCTACATTGCCATCGGGCGTAAGGATGAGATCGCCGCGCTGCTTTCCGACCTTGAGATGTTGGACAGCGGCGGCGGCTCCATGCGCTTTCTGATCGGCCGTTACGGGTCCGGCAAGAGCTTCCTGATCCAGCTGATCCGCGGCTACGCGCTGGAGCGTGACTTCCTGACGGCTGACGCCGACCTGTCCCCCGAGCGCCGTCTGTACGGCTCCGGTGGGTCCGGTGTGGCGACTTACCGCGAGCTGATGAAGAATCTCGCCTCCAAGGCATCGCCTGACGGCGGTGCGCTGCCGCGCCTGATCGCCCGCTGGATCGGTCAGATGCAGGACGAGCTGATCTGCGGCGGCGTGTCTGCCGACGATCCCTCGTTCCCCGACAAGCTGTCCGCCAAGGTCAGCGAGACCATGCGCGAGCTGGAGTTCCTCGTCGGCGGCTTCGACTTTTCCCGCGTCATCACGGCGTACTACAAGGCGTATCTGGAGGGCGGGGAAGCGTCCCAGACCCGCATGAGTGCCTGCCTGCGCTGGCTGCGCGGTGAATACGCCACCAAAACGGAAGCCCGGAACGACCTCGGCTTTGCCGTGTCCGTAATCATCGATGACGAGAACTGGTACGATTTCCTCAAGCTGTGGGCGGCGCTGTCTAAGCGCATGGGCTACCGCGGCCTCATGGTGTTCATCGACGAGTGCGTCAACCTCTTCAAGATCGCGCACCGTGTCAGCCGGGAGAACAACTACGAGAAGATCCTTGCGATGTTCAACGATACGCTGCAGGGCCGCGCGCCCGGTCTCGGCATCGTGTTCGGCGGGACGCCGCAGTTCCTCGAGGACACGCGGCGCGGGCTGTTCAGCTACGAGGCGCTTCGGTCCCGCCTGTGTGACAGCCGCTTCGCGCTGGACGGCTTCAAGAATCTGATCGGACCCGTCATCCGCCTGCGCCGTCTGTCCGACGACGAGCTGCTGGCTCTCATCCGCCGCATCACGCAGCTGTACGCGCAGTATTATAACTGGGACGTCCGTCTCACCGACGAGGAGCAGCTTGCGTTCCTCAACCTGTGCCTGTCCCGCGCGGGCGCGGACAGCATGATCACACCGCGCGAAATGCTGCGCGACTACATGACCGTGCTGAACATCCTCATGCAGAACCCGGAGGCCACCTTTGAGCAGGTGGTCGGCAGCGCGGTCACGCTGAAGCACGGTGACGACGACGAAGGAGACGCCTGGGCGCCCACCGCCGCCGAGAAAAAGACCGAAGAAGTCCCCGCAACGGAAAAGAAGATATTCAACCCCGAAGACCTTGATTTCTGATATACAGGAGGAAACCTACCATGATGAGAATCGACTTCCACGATCTCGGCCCCGCTGTCAAGCCCATGCACGGAGTCGGACAGCCTCCCTTTTCCGGCATCGATACCTCCATGATGCATTACCTCAAGGAGGCTGGTATGCCGTTTTCCCGCCTGCATGACGTCGGCGGCGCGCTCGGCGGCGGTATGTACGTGGACATCCCCAACGTGTTCCCGGACTTTGACGCCGATCCCGAGGATCCCGCCAGCTATATCTTCGGCTTCACCGACGTCCTCATCAAGGGCCTGATGGACAACGGCACCGAGCCCTTCTACCGCCTTGGCGTCACCATCGAAAACTACCATCATATCCATTCCTACCGTATCTTCCCGCCCAAGGACAACCTCAAGTGGGCGAAGATATGCGAGGGCATCATCCGCCACTACACCGAGGGCTGGGCGGACGGCTTCACCTACCCCATCCGCTACTGGGAGATCTGGAACGAGCCGGACAACAGCGACCTGATAGAAAACAACCCGATGTGGAAGGGAACGCCCGAGCAGTACTACGAGCTGTACGGCACCGCGTCCAAGTACCTCAAGGCGAGGTTCCCGCACCTGAAGATCGGCGGCTACGGCTCCTGCGGCTTCTACGCCATCACGGGGGAGTTCATCCCCTCCGCCGGATTCACCAACGCCCGCGCCGAGCATTTCAATATCTTCTTCGATAACTTCCTGAAGTACGTGAAGGCCAACGACTGTCCGCTGGACTTCTTCTCGTGGCACAGCTACGACTCCATCAAGAACACAGGCAAGTTCGCGCGCTACGCCCGTGAGCAGCTGGACAAGTACGGCTTCACCGAAACCGAAACGACCTGCAACGAGTGGAACTGTGCGCCTCACCTGCGCGGTACGGCCAAGCACGCCGCTTACACCGCCGCCATGCTGTGCGCGATGCAGCAGATGCCTCTGGACTCTGCCATGTTCTACGACGCCCGCTTCGGTACGAGTATGTACGGCGGTCTGTTCAACCCGCTGACCCGCGAGCCTCTCGCTGCCTACTATGCGTTCGTACACTTCAACAAGCTCTATCAGCTGGGCCGTGAGTGCGCCGTCATTTTCGACACCGCGTCGGACGCGGCCGCAGCGGCTGCCGTCCCCTACGCGCTGGCCGCGTCCGATGGCAGAACGGGTGCCGTTCTGATCTCCAACCCCGGTGACACGCCGCTGCCCCTCGATCTCTGCACCGATGGTACGCTGACCTCGTGCTGCCTGTCGGACAAAGACCACCTGTGCGCCGCGTGCGGGCTGCCGGAGACCATCGGCCCGGACACCGTGCTGTTCCTGACGTACGCGCTGTAAGGAGGTGCCGGCATGAAGATACTTACTCTTTCCTTTGACGACGGCACCGTACAGGACCGCCGCTTCGTGCCCATGCTGAATCAGCGGGGCATCAAGGCTACCTTTAACCTCAACTCCGGCCTGTTCGGTACGATCCACGACATCGACCACGAGGGCATCATCGTCAACCACAACGAGATCCTGCCCGACGAGGTGAAGTCCCTCTACCGCGGTCATGAGATCGCCGTACATACCGTCCATCATCCCAATCTGCTCCTCTGCGATGACGATACCGTGCGCCATGAGGTCGGGGATGACAAACGTGCGCTGGAGGCGCTGTGCGGGTACGAGGTCGTCGGTATGGCGTACCCCGGCGGACCCTTCTTTGACGACAGGGTCATCTCGCTCATCCGCTCCTGCGGCATCCGGTATGCCCGCGCTGTCGGCTCGACGCACGATTTCACGCCGCCCGAGAACTTCCTTGCATGGTATCCCACCTCCTACGAGCGGGACGAGGACCTGTTCGAGCTGGGTGAGCGCTTCATCAGTACGCCCGATCCGGATGACAGGGTACTGTTGTTCTACGTCTGGGGACACAGCTTTGAGTTTGACAAGCTGCACAGCTGGGAGCGGTTCACGAGGTTCCTCGACATGATGGCCGGCCGCAGCGACGTCCGCTATATGACCAACCGCGAGGCAATGGAGGCTTGTCTGGCGTTCGGAAAATAAAAGGGCGGCCCTAAAACGCCTCCGTGACTTCCTTTCAGGAAAGGAGCTTCCCATGACCGAAGCCGAACAGATATTCGAACGATTTCCGGACTTTATCCGGGAGTATATTTTCTCCCACAAGTGGGAGGCCCTGCGGGCGGTGCAGGTCGCGGCAGCCCGGACGCTGTTTTTGACCGACCATCACCTGCTCCTGACCTCCTCCACCGCCAGCGGCAAGACGGAGGCGGCCTTTTTCCCGATCCTTTCCGACCTGTATGAGAATCCGCCGCAGTCGGTCGGGGCGCTGTACATCGCGCCGCTCAAGAGCCTTATCAACGACCAGTTCGCCCGTATGGACGAGCTGCTCGATATGACCGGCATCCGCGTCACGCGCTGGCACGGCGACGTCGCCATGTCCCATAAGAAGAAGCTGCTCGACCAGCCGCGCGGCATCCTGCAGATCACGCCTGAATCGCTGGAATCCATGCTGATCAACCGTTCCAACGACATTTTCCGCCTGTTCGGTGAGCTGCGGTACATCGTCATAGACGAGATCCACACGCTGACAGGCTCCGACCGCGGCAATCAGATCATCTGCCAGCTGGACCGCATCGGACACCTGATCGGCCGTACCCCGCGCCGCATCGGTCTGTCCGCTACCATCGGCGATCCCACGCTCGCCGCCGATTGGCTGTCCGCCGGGACCGATACCCCCACCGACGTGCCTGCCTTTGAGGAGGGCCGCATCCGCTGGCGGCTGGGCCTTGAGCATTTCTATATCCAGAACGCCGGCCGCGATCAGAGCGCCGAGCCTGCCGACAGTGAAGCCGGATACAGTGAGGCTATGGAAGCCGAGCGGCGAGTCCTTACCTCCGACTCCCGCCTGATCGAGGGCGAGTACGAGGAAAAGCAGCAGCCGCAGGCTGACGGCGGGGCAGGGGAGGACGCACCCGGCACCGCCATCGTCCGCGCGACCGCCGAGGCTGTCGCGGACGCTATGGCACAGGCAGCCGCCGAGCGGGCCGTCACGTCCGTGCTGGACGCAGGGTACGAGTATATGTACGATTGCGTCAAGGACAAGAAATCGCTGGTGTTCTCCAACTCTCGGGAGGAGACGGAGTACCTCTGTGCGACGCTCCGCCAGATCGCCAAACACCGCGGGGACCCCGACGTGTTCCTCATCCACCACGGCAACCTGTCCGCGTCCATCCGCGAGGAGGCGGAGGCCAAGATGAAGGACGAGGAGATGTTCGCCGTCACCTGCGCCACCGTCACAATGGAGCTCGGCATCGATATCGGACGGCTGGAGCGCGTCCTGCAGAGTCAGGCGCCGAACTCGGTCACGAGCTTTTTGCAAAGGCTCGGACGGTCCGGGCGGCGCGGTGAGCCTCCGGAGATGATGATGGTCTTCCGCGAGGAGGACCCTCTGCCCAACACACCGCTGCCGCAGCTGATCCCGTGGGAGCTGCTGCGCGGCATCGCGGTCATCCAGCTTTACATCGAGGACCGCTTCATCGAGCCGCCTCAGCGCCGCACCATGCCCATGAGCCTTCTGTTCCATCAGACGCTTAGTATGCTGGCATCGTCCGGTGAGCTGACTCCGCGCCGGCTGGCCGAGCGCGTGCTGTCCCTGCCGCCGTTCGCGCACGTCTCCAAGGAGGACTACCGCACTCTCATGGCCTCCATGATCGAGCATGAGTTCATCGAGATGACCGAGGAGAAGGGACTGATCGTGGGTCTGGCGGGCGAGCGGCTGCTCAAGTCCTTCAAATTCTACGCCGTTTTCAAGGATACCGAGGACTATACCGTCCGTGCCGGGTCCGACGAGATCGGCACGATCACCACACCGCCCCCCGTGGGCGACCGCTTTGCCCTCGCCGGACGCGTCTGGGAGGTCGAAGAGCTGGACGTGCAGCGCAAGTTGATCTACGTCCATAAAGTCGACGGCAAGATGGAGGTCTCGTGGCCGGGCGACTTCGGCGAGATCCATACCCGCGTCCTGCAGCGGATGCGTCAGGTGCTGGCCGAGGATACCGTCTATCCGTACCTCAAGCCCAACGCGCGCAAGCGGCTGGACGTCGCGCGGCACGTCGCCCGCAATACCGGGATGCTGGATCACAGCATGGTGCATCTCGGCGGGTACTCATGGTGCCTGTTCCCGTGGCTCGGGACTCGTTCGTTCCGCACGATGCGGAAGTATATCCAGCATAACGCCGGTCCCTGCAGGATCACCAATCTCGAATTTGAGGGCTGCTACTATATGACCTTCCGCATGGAGCGCGGCAGCGACTACGATTTGATCTCGCATCTGGAGCAGTCCGCGCGCCGCGACGGCATCGACTGCGAGTCGCTGGTGCAGTCGGGTGAGCAGCCGATCTTCGACAAGTACGACGAGTATATCCCCGGCGACCTTCTGCGGAAGGCCTACGCCGCCGACCGCCTGCGGCCGGACGAGGTCGTGGAGCGGCTCGGGGAGATACTCACGGAGTATTGACGGAAAAAGGAGCCTTACGGCTCCTTTTTCCATATGTCCTTCCACTCGATCATGACCGCTCCGACCAGCATGACGTCGAGAGACGCACCGATGGCGGCCAAATGATCGCCGAGACGGATCCACAGCCCGGCCTCCCCGGCCATGATGCCCTCGTACGCCATCGCGGCTACGGCACACACGGCGCCCGTGATGAGCGGAAGACAGATCATCATGAGCCGCCCGGCCCACAGAGACGGACCGAAAGCTGCCCGACCGGACGGAAAACGACGTTTTTTGTTCATTATGTACTCCTTTCCGGACGCGGAAATATTTTTCTTCCGTTCCGTTTGATTTAATAAATATTACCAAAACAGTCAAAATGGTAAAAACGACGCGTATCCGCGTTCCCGGCTCTATTATAACGCGGATCGCCGCGGAAATCAACCGGTAATATCTTCCCGCGCGAGCCTGCTCCGGCCGCCGCGGAGAAGGTTTCTTTTGTCAGATTTTACGAAAATGCGTCCAAACGGCGTATATGGCGCGCGGGACGGTGCCGCGGAAGGACCGGACGGTCAGCGGAAACGCAAAACGTTTCCCGGAACGGAACGGACGGGACGCCGCCGGACGGGAAAACGCATTTTGTTAATCTATCGCCGGATCCCGGACGTGCTATACTGTTTGTTACCCGCATCCCCCGCGTCGGGATGCTGATTCACGTACGGAATTCTGCCGAAAGAAAGGAATGATGACAAAATGCGTCCCAGAAATGATCCCGCGTTCCCCGTATGGCGGCTGACGCCGCTCTGTGCCTCCAATTACCCTGCCGGCAGGCAGCGTGTGACCTGCGTCCTGTACCGAGTCGCGTACAGGCGGCCCCTGACAGCCGGAACGTCCCGCCCGCCGTTGTACGCGATCGGTATGGAGAGCTCCGCCGACCGCAGCCTGCGTCCGGCGGGCTGCGACGAAGCCCGTGCCAGAGATTTGTTCCGGACGCTGCGCCGCATGACGGTCACGCCCTGTACGCTGGGGGACATAATGGAGGATTTGGGGCTGAATGAGTAAGGCGCTGCCCTGCGTTCCCGCTGGGGAGGGAGACCACCCAAAAGGTGAAAAAAAGGGGCTGACCTTGTGAGTCAGCCCCCGGCAGGGATTCATTCATCGGGTTGTTCGTGTACCGTCGTGATTTCCGTTTCCACGCGGTCGAAGGACAGATACCCCGGCACCGCCGCGATCAGGCAGTGGTAAGCGACATCGCAGGTACCGACATATGGGATCGTTTCGAGTACGGAGAACGTCAGCAAACCGCGTGAGTCGACCGTGATCCCGGTGGGCACGACCCGGTTGGAGCCGCTTCCCTCCGTCACCATAACGCACACGAAGTGATACCCGTCAAGCTGACGGTACCATTCCGTCAGACGTTCGATCTCCGCTGCCTCCATCCCGCAGGCGGCGAACAGCACTTCCCAATCCTCGTCAGACGTGATCCGCGGCCCGGGCAGGTCTGGGTTTTTATTCACCCATTCACCGTCGATGAACTCGACCCCCTCCTGTATCCGGACGATGGCACTGTACTCCATCACGGTCAGATTCCCGACGGTGTCGATGACGTCCGTCGACAACTCCATGCTTTCGGCCCAATCCTCTCCGGGATTCGTGCTGCCCGGCTCGGTCTCCGTTTTGCCTGTCGGTGCGGATTCGGTTTCCTCTGGCGCCTTGTTGTCGATGAAATACCGAAGCAGTGCATCGAGGACAGCCTCATCCTCTTGTGAGATGCTGTACCGGCCGCGGACCTCGTCGTCGTGAAGAACCAACAGGATCTGCCCGGCCTCGTATATCTCATACGGCTTTCCGCCCTCTTCATAGGTAAAGATCATCGCCCAGATCAGGTCGGCGGCCCCGACGTCGTCGCCCTCAACGGACGTCAGGTCCATGTCAAGCAGACGATTCAACAGCAAGTCGATGTCCCCGCCCATGGTCAACGTCCGGAAGTTGTCCGGATCCTCGGGCATGGAATAAACGTCGATCGCCGTGACCGTGCCCTCGGGCAGCAGCGGGTTCTCCGGGATCGGCTGTCTGAACGTCTCGGCCTCATGCCGATCCACATAGCCCCGGAGCAGCTCGTCGAGCTTTTTCTCGTCCTTTTCGGAGATTCTGAACCGGTTGAGACCGTGCATTTCGCCGAAGACCTTGTCAAACTCAAACGTCTCGTATTGATAACCGTCATCGTAGGTGAACGTTATCACCCACACCATGCCGGTTTTGTCGGTGGGGAATGTTCCGTCCTTCAGCTTTTTGACCGACATATTCAGCAGACAGTCGACCACGGTCTGAATGTCCTCGGTGTCGGTCAGCTCTCCGAAATACCCTCTCGGCTCGGTAGAAATGCTGATCTGCGTGATCTTACCGTCGGGCAGCACCATGCTGCCGGAGACGCTGACGTTCGCTCCGTCTACCTGCATCTGTCCGGCGGTCTGACGCCCTCCGGCGCCCCGTCCCGCGCGGACGATCAGAAACAGCACGCCGAACGCCACGCACAGCGACAGCGCGACGGCAACGGCAGGGCTGGACATCATCCGCAGGAACCAGTTTTCCTGCTTTTCCTCCCCGGCGTGCGGGTCGGTCTCCGGCTTGCCGGAGAGGACCAGATCGTCCGGCAGGTCTCCTATCAGGTCCATCATCCGCAGACCCTTGTTCTGATTCGATTCATTCATTATATCGATACCCCCTTTTACACAGGCAGGTGCGCAGTCGTTCGCGCACCGCCTTCAACCGGCGGCTGACCGCAAAGCGGGACAACCCCCGTTCCGCCGCCAACGTGCTGACCGGCGTTGCATACCAATACCGTCCGATGAACAGCGCGCGGTCGAGCGGCTCCTCGCCGCGCAGAAAATCGGTCAACAGCTCGCGCAGCGCGGTTTCGTTCTCTCCCTCGGAGAGGTCGGGCAGACAGTCCGCCAGCTCCTCGAGCGCGACGCCGAGGTCGACCGTACCGTCCCGCTTCTGCGTCATGCGGGCCTTCAGCCGATCGAGCGACAGGTTGCGGACCACACGCAGATAGTAGGCGCGGACGCTTGAAGGACAGGCGGGAGGGATCGTGTTCCAGACGCGCAGAAGCCCGTCGTTGGCACATTCCTCCGCATCCTCATCGCTGTGCAGGATGTCTCTCGACAGCGCGGCAGCCGCCCGCCCGCAGGTCGATTGCAGTGCTGACAGCGCCGATTCGTCCCGCGTCTGAAGCAGATACAGCAGCGTATCATCCGATGTCGGCATATACATCCCTCCTTTCGCGTGAGATGTGCGTTTTCCGATGTGACAGGGTAAAGATATCTTCTCCTGTCATTATAACAGATTCTCCGGCGTTTGTAAAGATGCCCGACGCCGGAAAATGATCTGCCGGATACAGCTCTATAATACAGGACGATTTTTCATGGGCCGATGTGCGGGAGGAAGAAAGTTTTTTTGAATTCTTCAACTGATTTTTGCCGTTCACGGTACTCTTTTCCCTCAACGTATCCGATCCTCATCCCCCTAACTTCCTCTCCCGCGTGAAAAAAACGGCGGGTGCCTGTAAAGGCACCCGCCGATTCTGTTCAGCACTCACTCAAGCTTATCAATTTCAGTATTATGAAAGTTCTTGAAGATCCATAAGAAACTTTTTATAAGAAGTTTCTTATGCGGGGTGCGGGGAGGCGCCCCACGAACACCCTTGTTTATTTGAACATCCTTCTGGAAGAATCGCGGAAGGAGGTGCGGAATGCGCGGGGGACCTCGCCCACGTTGCCGGTCTCAACGTCCTTGATAATGCCCTTGCTCTCCTCGTACAGGTAGTCCTTCCCGTCGATCGTGACGGCGTAGTTATAGTCTGCGTCCATGTCGTCCTGCCCCCATACCGCGTCCCGGACGGCGACGAACCACTCGCAGGCGGGACCGATGTCCAGCGTGAGCGTCATATCCTTCGAGAGCTTGGTCAGCGAACCCGTGTGAATGACGGGCCGATAGGCGCACATGAAGTCGTTGATCGGCTCGTTGAAGGGCTGTACGGATTGGATGCGCGTATCGGAGCCGCAGTCGTACCGCAGACAGTTACCGCGGCCGACGTAGGACCGCTCATAGTTGGTCGGACCCGCGAACATGAAGACGTGCTCCGGATATTGGCCGTTTGCGGACGGACGCACACCGACGAGGTCACCGGGCTGGAGGTCTCTCACCTTGGTGATCTTCTCGAAGCCGTGCTGCTCGCACCACGGGAAGAAGTTGGACACGACAAGTCCGTGCGATTTGGGCTGATCGGTAAAGCCGACGCGGTAGTATACCCACTCGACCAGACGGTCGCAGCTGACCAGCTTGGCGGAGCAGTCCATCGCGGGGTTGATCGGCGCGTCACCGTACTTGAACCTGTTCTCACGCACGTAGTCGGTCACCCATTTTGCTTCGCGCAGAAGGTCGCACTGCAGTTCGGTATAGGGCGCGTAGACCAGCCGTCCGTTCGCGTCACAGACGCGCAGACCAAGGTAAGCCTTTTTCTGTGCGGCCCCGATCGCCTCGTCCAGCGACTCGTAGGTCCCGGATACTCCGTTTTCCAGGTCGCCCGTATACAGGCAGACGGAGAAAGGTGCGACGGGCGTGGTGTCCTCTTCGGTTTCAGGCTCGGTCTCGGGCTCGGTAGGCGCTTCGGTCGCGGGGGCCTCGGTCGGCGTATCGGCGGACGAATCCTCGCCGGACGGGCCGGATGGCTTGCATCCGGCGAGAAGCTCACCGGTGAGCAGCACGGCAAGGAGCAGGCAGGCAAGCAGGACGGAAGACAGTTTACGTTTCATAGGTATCTCCTTTACACGGGGATGTTTCTGCTTCCATTATATCCTTTTTTTCTGCGTTTGTCAAGTGACGGGCGGACTTTATTCCACCGTGATCTTCGTGTCCTGAAGCAATGCCGTGTGATCGCAGATGACGGGCGGTCTGCCGGATACCGTGTGGAGATTCCGGATGATCAGCTCGTCGGGCCGCTCCAGCGGGAACGGCTCCGCCTCCGCCGGATGAGGATCGAAGTCCTCAAACAGGCGGATGCCCCGATAGCCCTCCGGCACGTTCGTATCCACGACGGTGACGTTCTCGATCAGGATGCGGTGCGGCAGCGTGCAGGGGTAGCCGAAATCGTGCGTGCCGCCGTTGCGGACGTGGAACATGACCGGGGCAAGGCAGGTCCCCGGCTCGGGGATCCAGACGACGTTCCGGAGCGTCAGATCGCCGTCCCACGTGCAGCCGTAGTCCTCACGGAAGCCGACAAGATGCCGCCCGAAGCAGGTGACGTTCTCCATGACCATGTCGCCGAAGCCGATGGTGTTGGTGCCCATCCAGCCCATGACGGAGTTGCGGATCGTGTACCCGCGGACACCGCAGTGCGCGTCCGAGCGGGACAGCACGCAGCCGTCAAACAGGATCTGCTTGCAGAAGTTGGACCCGAACACGCCCCACAGTGAGCGGTCGAGGATGGCGTCCTGCTTCACGCCGAGGAAGCGGATGTCGATGACGGCATAGCAGTTGATGTCGTAGGAGCCCATGGAGACCGGCACGCCGGCGGAGCCGATCGTGCGATAGATGCGGTGCCCCGTGACGCGGCAGTCCTTCAGCACGGCATACGCGCAGTGGGAGAACGAGAAAAAGCCGTTATAGGGAGCGCCGTGGTCCCCCTCGCCCGTGACCGTGTGGGACACGCCCTCCACGGTGACGCGGGACCGGCGGACGGAAATGCCGCGCCCGTAGTAGGTGTACCGCGATTCGGCCCTGTTGGCGATGGTCGTGAAGAAGCCGCCGCGCACGGTCAGCGGCGTGTCCTCAACAGGGATCGCCCGGACCGAAGTCAGACGGGTGTAGTCCCAGTTGATGCCGGAGAGGATCGTGCCATCCCGGGTCAGGATGAAGCTGTCCGTCTGAGGGGAGCCGCTGTCCTGATTCGCGCCGTACCGGATGTACTGCCTGCGTTCGTCGCTCGTCACGGTGACATACATATCGCGGTCGAGCGCGATCCCGCAGGCGGCAAGGTCGACACGCGTCTGCCCGCGCTTCAGCGGCGGGAGGGGAAGGGAAGTCCACGCCCCCTCCGGCATGACGATGAAGACGTCGGCGGTATAGTCGTCCGTCTCCGTGTCGTCGATGATGAAGCGCGAGGTCGTCCAATCCGTGTCGGTGCGGATGACCGCCGGCGTCGCGCGGGGACCGATATAGTAGACGGCATCCGGCGCGGTCTTTACGGGCAGCCCGTGCGCGTTGGCGTAGTCGTGAGCCGCCCGGATGGCGGCCATATCGTCGGTGCGGCCGTCTCCGACCGCCCCGAACGCTTCATAGGTAACGTATTCCTGCATGACTTCTCCTTTCGCGGATCTTCGTCCGCTCAGACGTGACCGGCACGGTCAATCGGGGCTGACCTCGTAGCAGCTGTATACCCCTTTCATGAATTTCTCGGTTTTAGGGATGCTGGCGCAGATATAGCGGTAGGTCTTCGGCATCAGTTCCGGGTCGATGCGGAAATACAGCGTATAGATGTCCACATAGATGTTGGTGGACTGCTGATACTGATAGTTCAGGCGGATATATATTTCCCGCAAGCCGTCCTTGCTGCTCTTCGGCATCTTTACCTCGTATTCGTTGTAATTCAGGATCCTGCCGTAAGACATGGCCTCGGCGAACCGCATCGCCAGAGCCTGCTTGGTGCCCTCGTCCAGCGTTTCAAACTCCTCCCGGAACACCGCTTCCAGCTCCGGAACGGATTGGACCTCCTTATAACCGGGATACTTGTCTCTGACGGACCGGTACCCTATTTCGACGGATTTGCAAGGGTACTCCTCCTCCGGCGGCAGCTCGGAGGTCAGCTTTCGGTACAGCTCGTATTGGCCTTTGCCGTACAGGTCGTATAGCTCGATCTGATCCTGCTTTTCCGCCATGAACTCATACCGCCGGCTGCGCCCGTCTTTCGTGTATAAGGTCACAACGAGCAGCTTCGGATCCTCGGTCAGCCCCGTTTCGCTCTTCTCTGTGCCCGGGCTTCGACTGGCCTTGTCCTTGTTGATCATGTCGGCGATTTTTTGGATCAGCACCGGGTCCCGCAGCTTCAGGTATTCATACTGCGGATCGATCTGACTTGCGTATTCGCCGGTGTTCTGGAACGCGTAGACCTGTCTCAACTTGAAGACGTCTTCCGGGATCCAGGAGTTGTTCACGTAGACGGCTTCCACTTCTTCTGCGTCGATGGACGTATGGAAGATGACGCTCTCGATGGCATAGAACGTGCCTCCGAGCAGCAGTACCGTCGCCGCCGCGGTCACAGCCGCGTACGGCAGACAGCGCCACAGTGAGGACAGACGCCGGGTGGTGAGCAGCAGGTAAACGCAGTACAGTGCCACGGCGCCGGCTGCCCACCAGATCCTGCGGTTCCGGTCGCCGCAGGCGAGCGCGGTCAGCATGAAGATGAACAGGCAGACCGTGAAGTGCAGCGCGCCCCGCCCGGCGGCAGGGTCGCCCGCGTTCTCCGCCTTTCTCTTCCGGAACAGCAGCCAGCCGATCACGAAGAAGAGAGCGGCCAGGAGCAGCCTGATGCCCAAAGCCCCGAGCATGGAGCCACTGTAGCTCGTGCCGAAAATGAGGCTGAACAGATTCCGGAAGGGAAGGTTTTGCCAGAATTCGGTAACGCTCCTTGAAGCCTGCGTGTAGATCATCGGCAGCCGTTTTGCATACGCTGTGACCGTCTGCGAAAGGGCGGTGTCAAAAAGGATAAACAGGAGGGTCAGGAACAGCGAGTGGCCGATGCTGCCGGAGAGGACGATGGCGACTGTCACCGTGCTACCCAAAAGAATGCCGTAACACAGGCTGAACAGCGTCTGGATGGCATAGTCTGCTATAGCATCCCGGGCGGCGGCTGCGGGATCGGCACCCTGCGGCACGTACAGATTCCGGCCGATGTTGGGCAGCGTGCAGAGGAACGCAGCGGCGGTCAGGATGACGCAGACCGTCAGTGCGGACAGGCAGGTCGTGACGTACAGGCAGGTGCGCGTCACCGGTGCGGAGAAGGCCGGATCGGCTTCCCGACGGCTGCGGAGGAACGAGAACGCGGTCAGGAACAGGAGCGGCGTCAGGTAGCTCACCAACATGACCGACAGATTCAGATTGTTGCGGCTTGTCATGGATATGACAAGCGACAGGATCATGACCGGGATCCCGATCGCAAGCCCCGGCACCCACAGACGGATCAGCCCCCGCAGGTAAAGGCCGGGATTGAAGATATGCGTGGAGACGTAAGCCTTGCGGCTGCGTCCGGCAGATGTTTCACTCATGGTCGATACCTCCTTCCGGTCATACGAGCAGGCTCCGGACGGCGTATCCGGCCTGCTCAAGTTCAAAGGTGAAGATCTCCTCAAGGTCAAGCGGCAGGACGTTCAGCAGCAGCGGGTCAACGGCCCGCAGCGCGGCCTCCGCCTCGCTCTTGTCCATGCGCAGGACCATGGTCGTGACGGTCCCCGCCTGCTCGAACGACAGCGGCGCAAGTCCGAGGCCCTCGAAGAAGGATGCCGGCTTTGCCTCCGGGAACGCGACCTGTACCTTACAGAGCGTGGACTGTATCTTATCCATATCGGTCTCGTACAGCACGCGCCCGCCCTCGAGGATCGCCAGCCGGTCGCAGGTGTTCTCTAGCTCGCGGAGGGAGTGGGAGGCGGCGATGACGGTCGCGCCGCGGTCCAGCACCTCGGCGTACAGCAGCTTCCGCACGAGGTTGCGCATCACGGGGTCGAGACCGTCGAACGTCTCGTCCAGCAGCAAGAGGTCCGGGTGACCGGCGAGTGCCAGAGCGATGGCGGCCTGCCGCTTCATACCCTTGGAGAAATTGCGGAGAGGCTTGTCGACCGCAAGGCCGAACAGCCCGGTCAGCTCGGCAAAGCGGGCCTTGTCGAATTGCGGATTGATCGTCCGCGCAAAGCGCGCCTGCTGGCGCAGGTCGGCTCCCGGCCCGAAGACAAGGTCGTCCGGGACGAAGCAGATCCGGCGCTTGGCATCCGGATTGTTCCATATCGGCACGCCGTCAAGGGTGATGCCGCCGCTTTCGGGCTGATATACGCCGGCGATCAAGCGCAGCAGCGTAGATTTGCCCGTGCCGTTGGGGCCGACGAGACCGTATATGCAGCCGGACGGGATGGTCAGCGACAGACCGTCCAGCACGGTCTGATCCTGCCGTTTATCATACGACTCAAAGCGCATCGTGATATTTTTCAGCTCAAGCATGGTCGGATTCCTCCTTCTGTATCGTGACGGTCTCGCAGCCGTACACCGCGCGCACGGCCTCCAGTATCGTCTCCTCCGGGACGCCCCGCAGCTTCATGTCCGCGCACAGCCGCGTCAGCTCGGGCAGCCGGCTTTCGGCGGCCTTCCGGATGCGTTCCGGCGCGTCAGGCGCGACGTAGCAGCCGCTGCCGACCGACGGGAGGATCACGCCCCGCCGCGTCAGCTCACCGTAGGATTTCTGTACCGTGTTGGGATTGATGCTCAGCGTGACGGACAGCTCGCGGAGGGAGGGCAGGAGCGTGCCGGGCGGGTATACGCCGAGCACGATCTGCTGCTCGATGCTGTCGATCAACTGCTCAAACACGGGCTTCGGGGAAAATCTGTCTATCAGGATCACGTTTTGTTCTCCTTTCCGTAAGGCAGCTTGGCGGAGATCCAAACCGCACCAACTGCACTACTGCAAATAGTACACTTTGAGTATAGCATACGGACGCACGTCTGTCAAGAGGGAACGACTGATGTTTACGGACTATTCACATTCTTTCACCGGAGATCGGACGCCGACGCCTTTGTAAACTTTTTTTACGAAAGGCCTTGCCAACTTTAGAAAAATATGATATAATTATATACCGTCATTTTGACAAGTACAGCAAAAGAATCGAGGTTTGTAAATGGAACAGAAAAAACCGCACAGCCGGGAAGAACAAGTCGGATCCGGCTCTGCAAATGCTCACAAGGGAGAACAGGTCAATACCGGTCACGGCCCCGTAGGCGGCGGACAAGGTAACTCCGGCTCCGGCCAGAAGGGACAGCGCGGTCTGCTGTCGAGCCTGATGGGCGGATCCTCGTCGGGATCCTCGTCCGGCGGCTCCCCCAAGGGCGGCCTTCCCATCAAGATCAATCTCAAGACCATCCTCGTGCTGGTCGTAGCTGTGATCGTGATCGTTCTGCTGCTCAAGATGTGCGGCGGCGGCTGCGATATGCCCGACCTGCCCGATCCGCCCATCAACAACGGTGAGGACTTCGGCGGCGAAACGACTCCTTCGTTCGAGGATATCCCGTCCGACTCGACGCTTGACACCTCCGTGTCGAGCCTCGCGCGTGCCAAGTACGTGACCCCCGTCGGCGGCGGCAACGACACGTGGACCATCATGGTCTATATGTGCGGCACCGACCTTGAGTCCAAGTACAAGATGGCCACGATGGACCTGCAGGAGATGCTGAACGCGAATCTCTCCGATAAGGTCCGCATCGTCGTCACGACCGGCGGCTGCAAGAAGTGGCAGAACAACGTCATTTCCAGCTCCGTCAACCAGATCTGGGAGCTGAAGGATGACGGTCTCGTCCCCAAGGAAGAGAACTGGGGCACCTCGGCTATGACCGATCCCAACCATCTCACCGACTTCATCAAGTACTGCGCGACCTACTATCCCGCTGATCGCAATATGCTGATCTTCTGGGACCACGGCGGCGGATCCGTGACCGGCTACGGCTACGATGAGAAGAACACCTCCTCGTCCTCCATGACGCTCACCAAGATCGACTCCGCTCTGAAGAACGCCAAGGTCCAGACCTCGAATGGCACTGAGGTCGTCAAGTTCGATATCATCGGCTTCGACGCCTGCCTGATGGCTACCCTCGAGACCGGACTCGTCTGCGAACCCTACGCGGATTATCTGCTGGCCTCCGAGGAGACCGAGCCCGGCACCGGCTGGTACTACACCAACTGGCTGACCAAGCTCTCTCAGAACACCTCCATGCCCTCCATCGAGCTGGGTAAGATCATCGTCGACGACTTCATTTCCTCCTCTTGCGCTTCCGAGCGCAACGCACAGGTCACCCTGTCCATCGTCGACCTCGCCGAGATGAAGGGTACCGTCCCCTCCGCCTTCAACGATTTCTCGACCTCCACGAACGCCATGATCAAGGCCGACAACTACGCGCAGATCGCTACTGCGCGCGCCGGTGCCCGTCAGTTTGCGAAGAGTTCCAAGATCAATCAGGTCGACTTCATCGACTTCGCAAACCGTGTCAATACCACGGAGTCCAAGTCGCTGGTCAAGGCGCTGCTCGGCTGCGTCAAGTACAACCGTTCCACGATGTCCAACTGCTACGGTATCTCGATTTATTTCCCCTATGAGGATACCAAGTCCATGAACAGCGCCGTGGCCTCCTACAAGGCTATCGGCATCGACAGCGAGTATACCAAGTGCATCCAGTCCTTCGCCAGCCTTGAGGTCGGCGGTCAGGTGAGCGCAGCCGCGTCTCAGGTGTCTCCCTCCGCCCTCTCCGGCGGCGGCGACATCCTCGGCTCCCTGCTCGGCGGCGTGACCGGCGGTTCCTCCTCCGGCTCGTCTACCTCCCCCATCGGCTCCCTGCTCGGCAGCTTCATGGGCGGATCGAGCGGCTCCTCCGCTTCCGCGGGCAACGGCCTTGACGTTTCCACGATCGCCGGTCTGCTCTCCGGCTTCTCCGGCCGCAGTATGCCCAACGGCTACGATTGGGTCGATACGGAGCTGGTCGCCGATCACGCCGAGAACATCGCCGTCGAGTTCGTCGATCCTTCCCATATCGCCGCTACCGAAAAGGACGGCAAGAAGGTCATGACGCTGACCGACGCCGAGTGGGCGCTGATCCAGACCGTCGAGCTGAACGTCTTCGTCAAGGACGGCAACGGCTACATCGATCTCGGTTACGACAACACCTTCGAGCTGAACGGCAACGACCTGTCCGTGACCTACAACGGCACATGGCTGACGATCGACGGCAACGTCATCGCGTACTACCTTGAGTCCGATACCGAGGGCAAGGACGGCAAGTGGACTACGGTCGGCCGCGTGCCCTGCAAGCTCAACGGCGAGCTGGTCAATCTGCAGATCGTCTTCGTGGAGGGCAAGGATCCCATCATCACCGGCGCGTACCCGATGTACGAGGATCTGGACGTCGAGGCCAAGGGCCTGATTCAGGTCAAAGCCGGCGACACCATCCAGCCGCTCTGCGACTACTACAACCTGGACGGCAGCTATTCCGCGACCTACACGCTGGGCTCCTCCTTCAAGATCAGCGCCAGCCCTGTAATCGAGAATCTCAAGCTGACCAACAGCGAACTCAAGGCGACCTACCGCCTGACCGATATCTACGGCAACCACTTCTGGCTCCCCGTCGATTGATCGACCGGACCGGATACGGGAAGAGGCCGGATGCAATGCATCCGGCCTCTTTTTGCCGGGGCTTCTGCTTCGGCACTCTGCCGTCAGAAGCCGAGCGGCATGGCATCGCCGGATGCCCCGTAAAAGTTACTGTCCTCTGACCCCTATTCCCGATGAGAGGGGGAAATAATGAACTTCTTTCAAGAAGGGCTTAAGCGGGGTGTGGGGCAGCGCCCCACATACGACATCCCGCGAGACCGTTGACAAAAGCGGATGGGTGTGCTATAATGGTCACAACAGATGATACGCCCGGAGACGGATCCGGGTACGGAAAGCGAGGGACTGTGTGTGAACGATCCTGTGGAAAACAGACGGAATACGGCATTTCTGACCGTCAGCCCCGAATCCTACGGCATGACGCCGGACGCGTGGCCGCTGGCTACCGAGCGGATCCTGATCGCGGCAGCAGGCCGCGCGGAGAATGAATCCGGCAAGACCGCCCTGTTTGAGACGCCGGGCGGCGGCGCAGGCCGCGTTCTGGAAGTTTGTTTCCCGATGCTGCACAGCGTCAAGGCGAACGAAGACCTGATCCGCGCTACCTTCGGCTTATGCCGGGAGCCGGAGGAGCATCTTCTGAGCCGGTACTGCGCCGTGCTGGCTGAAGCCGTTGCCTATGACTATCTTTGTAAATACGCGGTCCACGTACAAAAGAGCGAAAACGACGAAGCTCCCTATGAGGATGGCGGCCATCAGGATAGTGAACGCGATGAAAATGAGATCTCGCGCGCGTGCCGGGGCCTGACTGCATCGTTGCAGGTGTCGCTTGCTGATCTGAAGAATACGCTGATCAATCCGGCGGATGATACGGTGTCCCCTTCCAAACAGGAAGCGGATCTCGCATCGCGGCCCAAGCCGGAGGCCGACCCTGCGCCCCGGCCCGACCCGGAGACCGATCTCACGCCATGGGCTAAGAAAGAGGCTGATCCTGCGTCCGGGCCCAAGCCGGAGGACAGACGCTTCCGCGTCTCGCTCTGCGCTTGCTGCGTGACGCCCGGCCGTAAACCCGGCAGTTATGTTCTGGACGTGTTTGCGGCCGGCGATTTCCGGCTGTTCCTGTGGGACGGTGACGGTCTGTCGCACATCCGTATGGAAGGGAACCGTCCGCTGTCCCTGAATCGTGAATCCGCCCTGTCCTGCCGCCGTCTGCGGCTGGATCATGCTGCCCCGTTCGCGCTGGTCCTGCTCTCCGACAGCGTATGCGCCCATGACAGGACGGGCAGGGCTGTGACGGGCGGCGAGGGCACCCGTTGGCTGCGTGACCGTCTGAAGCTCGAGGAACGTCTGCACCGGATCATTCTGGGTGCTGCCGGCGAGGAGACGCTGGGCGCACAGGCACGTCAGCAGCTCGGCGGGCTGGCTGCCGGTCAGGACAGCGTATCCGGCGGTTTCCTCATTCCCACTGCGGGCGATATGAGTACGGATTCCGCCTTTGAGGATTTCCGCCATGTATGTATGCGCCGCTCCGGCGAGCTGCAGGAGCTGCTGGCATTGCTGCCGGAATCATATGATGAGACCGCGACCCGCAGCAGCCGCACCTGTATGGAGAGCGAGCGTGACTTTGCAGCCACCCTGTTCCGTGCCAAGCCCGGGTTGGAGGACCGCCTGACGGAATATCTGACTGCCCACGTCACGGCCCGGCTGGACGACCCAGCCGTCGGCGCGGAGGAAGCGGAATGGGGACCGTGTCCCGAAGGGAGCAGCGACCCGCTGCACCGCCTGACGGGTGAGAAAGTCCGCGGCCTGTTCCGGAGGCTTGACGCGGAAAACGACACCGACCGGGATCAGGCAGAGAAAAACCGTGCGCTGATCAGTCGTATGCTGCGTGAGCATTGGGTCACGCTTCGTCCGCTGCTGTGCAGCCCGGACAGCCCACTGACGGACCCGGTGACGCCGGAGATCAGAGAGGAGGGCGACCGCCTGTACGCCGATTGCATCGGGCTGAACAACCTTCTTGAGGAACAGCTGAAGCAGCGTCTGACGAGCCTGAATGCCCTCAGGGAGCTGCTGTCCTCCGTGGAACGGGATCTTGGAGATAACGCCGCGGTCTGGGCCGGAGGAGCCGGCAATCAGGCGGCCCTTGACCGCGATCTGCTCATCCTGAAGAGCGAGCTGCCCGATATGAGTGACTCCGTCCATCAAGGGTGGGCCGAGGGAACGGAACGGTATCTGTCCCTGCGGAACGATTATCTCCGGAGGCGCGAGGAACTGTTCGATTTTGATACGAAACCGTGTTCCGATGCGTCAGACGGCGGCTCTGCGTTGTTCTGCAGCAGCCTGCGCGACATGACGAACGGGACGATGACGAATGACGGATGGCAGGAATGTCAGACACGCGTGAGCAAGCTCGACGAAAACGGGGAATACGCGGATATGTTCCGTGTTCTGCCGGTGATCTCGAGGCGGATCGCGGTGCTTGAGGCAGGGGTGCGCCGCCGCGACGCCCGCCGCCGCTGCATAACGGCGCTGACGACCAGCCCCGACCGGATCTGCGATTGTCTGCGTGCCGCCGTATACCGCGACAGCGCGTGGGGTGAGGATGTCGGCGGCCTGATCGACGAAGGGACCCGCCTTGATTATCAGGCAGTCGTACGCCGCTGGCACGACGAGGACGCTCTGTATGACCGACGGAGCGCCGCGTATCGTGCGGCTGTCGCCGCCGCTTACCGGTTCGGCGACAGGCTGTGATCTGTCGGTCTTTCAATGATTTTATCCTCCCGCCGCCCACTCGTCAGGCGGGAGGGAGAGGATCAAAAACCTTTAACGATGAGAGGGAGTGCCGCGGCGCCCCCTCTCATCGTTCTTCTCGGCCCGGAGATACGCGCCTGAAATAATCCTTAAAAAATCTGCTATCCCCCTTGACGGACGGCCTTTTTTATAGTATAATATACTTTGTATGATAATGCCCGCAGTATGGCCGTTCGCCGGTGAAACTGCGGTCCGGATAGAGTAAAAGACAGAGAAGGATAAGCAGCTGATGGAACAGAATCAGAAAAAACTGCATACGGGTGATAAGGGCCTGACCACACTTCAACCCGGCTCGCAGGTCTCCAAGGCCGACGAGCGGGTCGAGGCGATCGGCAGCGCCGAGGAGATCATCGCTGCGCTCGGCAGCGTGCGCGCCGTGACGACGTGCCCCATATTCACCTCCAAGCTCATACGGGTCCAGAAGACCCTTCGCACCATGGCGGCCGGTCTGGCCGATCCCCGCGGCGGCAAGTTCGTGTTCTCCGCCGAGGAGATCGACTACCTTGAAGCTGACATGGAAAAAATGCGGGAAAAGCTCACCGAAGCGGATTGGCAGGACGCACTGCCCGGCGGTTGTGAGCAATCCGCACGGCTGGACGTCGCCCGTGCCGTCACGAGACGCGCCGAGCGTGCCCTCATTACCATGGACAAGCGATACGCGGTGGCAGAAACCTTCAAGGTGTACGTCAACCGGCTGGGCGATTGGCTGCTGGTCAACGCCCGGTATTCCGATCTTCTCAACGAGGAGGAAAAGACCAAGGCTGCGGAGACCGTTTCTCCCGCGCCTGCCGCACAGACCGTGACCGTTCCCGCACCCGCACCGACGGATCCTACCGTCCAGGCTGTGCTGGAGGCGGTGATGAATCGTTTGGGCGGGGGACAGGTGCTTGACCTCGGCAAGGCCACCCGTCTGATCGAAGCGATCGAGAAGAAAGCCGTCGAAACCGGCAAGAAGGCCGTTATCGCGGTCGTCAACGCCGAGGGCAACCCCATCGCCGTGCATTGCATGGACGGCGCGTTCCTCGTCAGCTATGAGGTCGCGGTCAAGAAGGCATATACCGCCGTGGCTGTCAAGATGCCGACCAGTGAGCTGTCCAAGCTCGTCCAGCCGGGCGGGACCTTCTACGGCCTGCAGAATCTCGATAAGATCGTCACCTTCGGCGGCGGCATTCCGCTGTACGTCGGCGGCGTGATCGTCGGCGGACTCGGCGTCAGCGGCGGGACCGGCGAGGAGGATCATGTGCTGGCCTCTTACGGTGTGTCCGTTTTCCCGAGTATCTGAATACAGAAAAGGCTGCCGCGTCTGCGGCAGCCTTTTTTGCTTTGCAGGACAGCGCCCCGCGCGTCCCTGTCACTTCCCGGCAGCACTTTCCTCGAACGCGTCGTCCGCGCCGGCATCCTCCATTGCGGCGACGTCTGCCTCGTCAAAGAGGGTCAGGGGATCGACCTCGAGCCCGTTGACCGTGACCTCAAAGTGCAGGTGCGGCTCCTCGGCCATCTCGGACATGGCGCTGTCCCCGATCACGGCGATCTGCTGCCCCTTTTTGACCTCTGCACCCTCGGCGATGCCGTCCGCGAGGGAGGCGGACAGATTCTTGTACACCGTCATCGTCTCGCTGCCGTGGTCAATGGCGACGCAGCTGCCCATCATAGCGTCGGACCAGATCTTGGCGATCGTTCCGTCGGCAGCGGCATATACGGGCGCGCTCTCGGCAGTGGAAATGTCCACACCGAGGTGGACACGGTAGTCACCCATCGTTTGGGACCAGACCTGCACCGTCGCGTCGTGTCCCTTGATCAGCTGTCCCTTGACAGGCAGCGCGAGACAGAGCTTTGAGGGCTCGTCCGTGACAGCCGCCCCGACCTCCGTGTCGTTGCCGTTGAAGGTGGGCACGGTGTCCTCCTCCTTGAACACGTCCAGACCGCCGGCAGGCTTGGTGCCGGCTGCGGTTTCAGTCGCGGTGCCGTCCGCACCGGGGACCGGTCTGCGGGAACGGTTGGCGGCAGCGGTCGCCGCCACGATGATGCCGACCGCCAGCAGCAGGGTCACCAGCGTCACGACCACCGCCTTGTTGGTAAAGAATTTCTTCATTTTCGCTCCGAAGGTCTCGCCTCCGTTCGGGTTTGCACGGTAGGTTGCCATTGTTTTTCTCCTTTGTTTCTGTTTCCATGAATTGTCCCCGCCGGGGCCGGGGCTCCGGCTCTCTTGTAGGTACGCTCATAGTGTTTGCCTCGGCTGCGGAGAATATACAGCCGAGTGGAAAAATGGTATGGAAAAGGGAGTGAAATACTTTTTACTTTCTGTCATCGCCGGATTTCTATATTGAATTTTGCCCCCACCCCCCTGCCCCCCCCGCCCGGCGGGCGGGGGGAATATCTTTTTATAGCAGGGAGAAGGGAGCGGCATTGCCGCTCCCTTCTCCCTGCACCCTCATCCTGCG